>CANQYL010000035.1 GCA_947628035.1 uncultured Akkermansia sp.
TGCTATGCTCTTGGGTGACCGTTTATTTTGAGGCATCGGCCTTCGGTGACTTTTTCTTTTGAGGCATTACGTAGAAATGCGTTTGCCATTTACGCTTTACAAGACGCTCGATGGTCCCGTGTAGGGCGCACGCGTAGCGGACGGTAAGTGCGGTTGGACAAAATGCGTGAGCATTTTGCCCACAGGGTGAAAGCGACCGACAGCTGTAAGGTCGATTAGCCAAAAGCAACCGCTTTTGTCCCAACGGGATGAGGAGTCGTGAGGCGACTCCGAAGCAAGAGGCAGTGTGGTGCCGATGAGTCAATTTTCGATTTACGATTTATTGATAATGTGCGCATTGCGCAACTTTTCTGAATCATTAACTTATGCTGAAGGATCCTTTAGAGCCGTCATCGTGATGACCTCTTGTTGTCATGATTTTTGATATGTATAAGCAATGGTATCAGTCAATAAGAGCATTCTCTCTGTCGATGAACTTCTCTCAAATGCGTTTGCCTTGGCTGTATATGGGGAATGGGTTGAATGAGCCCAGAGAAAATTAGATTGGGACACGTGTGGGTTTGCCTCGCAGGGTGCGATTCAGCAATTGACACAAACCCCATCCGCATGGTAGATTGTGGCATGGACCATTCCTCTGACGTTGAGCGCAATCGTGCCTTAATGAAGAAGTTCGAGCAGATGATCAACACCGACGACGAATCTCTCGGTGAACAACTCATCGCTCCTGACGCCTCCTTCCGTACCCCCGCTTCACCGGACCTCCTCTACGGCGCTAAGGGTTACCTTTCCGTTGTGAAGTGGATGCGATCCGGCTTCTCAGACGCACAGTGGAAGCTTGAGCAGATGGTTGCCCAGGACGATGTTGTCGCCGTCCGATGGACTCTCACCGGTACGCACGACGGCACCTTCCTCGATATTCCTCCCACCGGCAACAAGATCGCTTGCTCCGTCATGAATTTTTACACCTTCAACGCTGACGGACAGATCATCAACGACCTCTCTGCCGAGGGCATGATTGGTATTCTGCGAGGAATTGGCGCCGTCCATTAACTCTTCCGCATCCGGAGTCACCAAAGGACTTCTTTGGTAAGTCTGGAAAAGAGAAAAGGAGAGTTTATCTTTCAGGCATTGGGGTTTCAGAATCGCGTCGGCGCACCTCATACAGGAAAGGGAGAATTCCCATTCCTCGAAAGGAGGAGCATCTTTGTCGCCGGACTTTTTCCAACTCATGAGATCCGCCAACCATGACATCACGAGTTTTTCTCTTCCTATCTGATCAGCGTATGCCATATTTCTGTATATCCGTCGCTTGATGATCTTGTCCCGTATCTCCTTTCTTACTTCCTTGCTACGGTCTTTTTCGAATATAAAGTGCACAAAAAACGCTGCTCCTGCAGCGATAGAAAAATACGAATCTTCTCCTCGTGCAGTTGAACTTCTCATTCCCATTTCTCCCCGCATTGGGGTCTTCAGAAGGATGATGCCCCATTCACGCCTCTCTCAGATCGTTATCTCTTTTTGAAAGAGATAATCAAGTCGAAAATCATAATTAATTCAAATGAAATATGCAGGAGAGAAAGAAAATCTTTTTCCGTCTCCCTGAATCCTCCAGAGTGGACATTGAAAGATTGCGGGAAACATCTTACTGAAAATGCGTCACGTGTTTAGTGACTGTATATCTCTTTCAAAAAGAGATAATCGCTACAAGTGGAAGGTATGGAACTGATCTCCATTTCTGCTTGAGAAGTACGCATAACCTCACAAGCAGAAGTCTTGGTTGGTCTGCCTCATATCTTTTTCCGTTCATGAATCCAACTCTCGCCAAAATTCTTTCAAATTTTGTTCCCGTCAGGAAACTACGGAGGATTGCTCGTCAGTTTCTCACGAACGGAGATTGGACTCTACTGAGAGAAAAGGGAAGTCCCCGTATCTACTATTGGAGAGACGAGCAAAATTTTGGAGATCTTTTGAATGAAAAATTGGCGAACTACTTTTGCCGACAATTTCGGTACGCTCCCCCTCATTTTGCAGATTACATATGCATTGGCTCAATTTTGGACGGCTTCCTGTCTTCCCCTCATACACCGTCAACAAAGCGACCGCTTCATGTACTGGGCGCCGGTTTCATTTGTCCTGCCTCTGGTTCAACACCTGAACAGTTTTGTCGCCCTATGCTGTTTCACGTATTACGCGGAAAGCTGACGAGAGAGAGGTGCGCACGAGCTACGGGGCAAGATTTGCGCACTGTACCGCTCGGAGACCCGGCTTTGTTGATTCCCCGTCTTTTCCCAGAATATTCTCCCATTCGCGGGGAAAAAATAGGCATTATCCCTCATTATATAGACAAAGGGAATCAACTCCTCAAAGAACGCATTCGTTTAAATAGGACCTCATATGTTTTTCTGGATGTTTCAAATCCCCCGGAGCGCTTTTTAGCCGAACTTGCGGGATGCGGACTGGTGCTGTCCACAGCTATGCACCCTCTCATTTGCGCAGATGTTTTGGGCATTCCGAATCGGCACATTGTAGTGGGTTCAAAGGTCATTGGGCAGGATTATAAGTTTCGTGATTATTATTCAGCGTATGAATCGGAAGAGTACACGCCCATCGATTTAACAAAGGCCTTCATTACAGATTCCAGTCTTGAAGAACTGAGAGATACTTACAAAGACAAGACCGAGGAGGCTGGAGCCTTAGCCGATCGTATTTTCGACACGTACAGGGAAATTCTCTCGGGTATTTGATTACGGGCATACGATGCGTTTCAATTTTGGTTCTATCACACGACCAATCCTCCTCGATTGTTTACACATAACGTCATCTTCAGTGGATAAAGGCACAAACACCACGTGCTTTCATGAATCAAATGATGCTAAAAAACAAGGAGGAGCCGCTGCAAGAGGACTTGGATATATGTGACCCGTGGTCAATATGTCGGTTTCGACCTTTTTCACACGTTGAGGCAGTAAAACATTCCCATCCCTTCCGACTATCCGCCCTCTCACAATCTGGACTCCCCCACGGCGTTACATGAGCGGGGGCATATTGCGCAGTCCCGGCAAGTCTGAATCAATCATACCATCCAAAAAGACCGTGCCCTTGATCAAGAGATCGCAACGAGATCAGTTCGTCCGGCGAAAGAGAAAAATCAAAGATGTCGATGTTCTCTCGCATACGGTTTTTATGACCGGACTTCGGAAGGGGGCAGATTCCACACTGAACGAGGAAGCGGAGGGCAACCTGCGCCGGCGTTTTACCGTATGCTGCGCCGATGTCAGCGAGTAGAGGATGGGTAAAAATGTCGCATCGCCCGCACGCGAGAGGAGACCACGCTTGGGGGACAATGCCGAGTTGATGATAACGACGCACGAGTTCCGTCTGCTGCCGGAAGGGATGCAACTCTTGCTGGATCACCTGCGGCGGGATGTCTCCGCACCTCAGGATGTTCTCAAAATCCTCACCGTAGAAATTGCTCAAGCCGATGGCGCGCACCTCCCCGCACGCCACACATTGCTCCATCTCGTTCCAAATCTTCTCGTCCTGCCCCATCGGCCAGTGAATGAGCAACAGGTCGAGATAATCCACCCCCAGTTTGTGCATCGATTCCGCAACACTTCGCCGCACGTGCCGTCCGCTCTGCAGCTTCGTGACGAGAAAGATCTCACTGCGCGCCACACCGCTCTCCACTATACCACGTCCTACCTCCGTCTCGTTGCCGTACCATTGCGCCGTGTCGATCATGCGGTAGCCGCAGTCCAGTGCATCGCGCACACTGCGCTCCACCTGATCCGGCGGTATGCTGTACGTGCCGAATCCGAGCGGCGGCATGATGACACCGTTGTTGAGGGTGTAGGGTTTCATGATGAAAAAAATCGGACGCAATGATATTAGCACATGATCCGCAACTAAGCGATCCTGAAAACTCCGTCTTGCTTTTTTGTTGGGGATACGATATGCTCCCTCAGGACGAGTTCCTCCTGCTGCAGCGGCGGGAAAGGGATACTCTCAAGCCCATTTCTCGTTCCCTGCCCTGAGACAAGACCATGAAAGAAAACGACGACGAGACCATTCAGCGTGTGCTGCGCGACGCGTTCGGCTTTGAGGATTTACGAGCGGGACAGCGCGAGGTGGTTCATGCCGTGATGGAGGGACGGGACACGCTGGCCATCATGCCGACGGGCGGCGGGAAGTCGCTCTGCTACCAGCTGCCGGCCCTGTGTCGGGAGGGCGTCACCATCGTTGTTTCTCCGCTCATCGCGCTGATGAAGGACCAAGTGGATGCCCTGCGCGCCAAGGGGATCTCGGCTGCCGCCGTGAACTCCGCCCTGGGTGCCGAGGAATATCGCCAAGCCATGGCTCAACTCCAACGCGGCGAACTGAAAATTCTCTACGTCGCACCCGAGCGATTTGCGCAAGAGGGGTTCATGCGCCGCCTTGCCGAAAGTCAGGTGAGCCTGCTGGCCGTTGATGAAGCGCACTGTCTGAGCCAGTGGGGACACGACTTCCGACCGGACTATTTGCGACTCGGCAGTGTGCGCGAGAATCTCGGCAACCCACCCCTCATCGCTCTCACCGCCACCGCCACGGAAATCGTGCGCAACGATATCATCCAGGCCCTGCACCTGCGCGACCCGGCCGTCATCATCCGTGGTTTCGCACGCGACAACCTGCACTTCGGCATCACTCATTGCGAGGGACGCCGTGATAAATTCGCGCGCATCCGTTCCATCGCCAACACGTGGAAGACAGGAATCGTTTACTGCTCCACGCGCAAAAATGTCATGGCCGTCTTTGACGAGCTGCACCTCACGACCCCGGGAGTCGTCGCCTATCATGCGGGGATGACGGATGAGGAGCGACAGTTCTCGCAAAACGCCTTTATCTCCGGCAAGGCGAATATCATCGTTGCCACCAACGCCTTCGGCATGGGGATTGACCGCGCGGACGTGCGCTTCGTCGTCCATTTTGAAATTCCCGGGAGCGTGGAAGCCTATTATCAGGAGGCCGGACGCGCCGGACGCGATGGAAAGCCCGCCTGCTGCGAGTTGCTCTTCAACCACGCAGATCTTAAAACGCAGGAGTTTTTCTTTGAAGGGAGCAACCCCTCGCTCAATCTCGTTCGCTCCCTCTACAACCTGCTCTGCTTCCAATGTTCCTCAAATGGAGGCGAAGTGCAATACAGTGCGGATGAGATGAGTTCCCTGCTGGGCAAGGAGGTGAACCCCATGGCCGTATCCACCGCACTCTCCGTGCTCATGCACGCCGGTGCGATTGTCCGCACCGACGTGCCGGGGAAAAATGTGAAAAGCACGCGGGTACTCAACCCGGATTCCGGCTTCTCCTCGCTGAATATCGACCGCGACCAGCTGGAAGAAAAAGCGCGCCGCGATCACCTCAAGATCGAAGCCATCACGCGCTACGCTTACAGTACCGGCTGCCGCCAAATGTGGATTCTCGATTACTTCGGCGAGCAGGATGCCGTTCCCTGCGGGCACTGCGACGCCTGCCTCGCCGCACCTCCTGCGGATGCGCAGGAACTCTCCGCAGCCGAGATGGATATCGTGCGCAAAGCGCTGGCCGGCGTGGCCCGCTCCTGCGCACGGCAGAGGGATGGTTCACTTCGCCCCCTGTACGGACGCGGCAAAATTATGGACATGCTGCGCGGCGCGAAAAAGGCCACGCTCAACCAGCACCTCATGGGTCTCTCCACCTACGGCATCCTCTCCCACCTCACGGAAGTCGCCATGCGCGCCCTCTTCCGCGCCATGCAGAATGCCAAGCTTCTTGAAACAAGCGGCGGCGAGATGCCTCTCATCTCCCTCTCTCCCTTGGGCATCGAAGTGATGCGCGGTAACAAGGAGGTGCTCATGAGTTCCAAAGGCTGGAGCTGTGACAAGCAGGTTCAAACCCGCAATCTCGCGGATGCCCGCAAACGCACACAAAATCTGCTGGATGCCCTCCAAGTCGGCAAGCCGGACATGGTGCTCTACCGCCACCTCAGCGCGGCACGCACCGAGCTTGCCCGCGAATACCACGTCCCGGTCTTTCGCATCATGAGCAACGCTACCCTGCGCGCCCTCGCCACCTTGCGCCCCACAACAGAGGAAGCAGCCTGCCGTATCAAAGGCATCGGCGCCTGGACCCGCGACCACACGCTTTCCTCTTTCCTCGACATCATCCGCGACTACATGGATGAGTAGCCGGAACCGCTCTTCTTACGGCTGCAGTCGCTCAATGAGCCACGAACCATCTTCCTGCAAGGTGTAGAGGAAGCGGTCGTGCACCCGCCCGGGACCTCCCTGCCAAAATTCCATGGCGCGCGGGATGATTCGGTAGCCGCCCCAGAAATCCGGCAGCGGCACCTCGCCATCCGCAAATTTCCTCTTGAGTTCCTGCAGCTTCATCATGAGCAATTTTCTCGTGGAAATCACACTGCTCTGGTGCGATACCCAAGCCCCCAGCTGCGACTCGCGCGGCCGCGTCAGAAAGTAACGCAGGGTCTCCGCCCGCGTTATCTTCTCCACCCGTCCGTGCACAATAATCTGCCTCTCCAACGTCACCCACGGCAGCAGCATACACACGTTCGGATTCTCCTCCATCTCCCGTGCCTTCCGGCTCGTGTAGTTCGTGAAGAAAACGTACCCTTTATCGTCGTAGTATTTGAGAAGCACCGTGCGCAGTGACGGCACACCCGCCGCCGTGCTCGTTGCCAGACTCATCGCATTGGGCTCCGCGATACCACTCTCCAACGCCTGCTTGAACCACCGATCAAATTGCTCAAACGGTGTTTCCGCCAGGTCCCGCCGATGCAGCGTCTCTTTCAAATATTCTTCTCTGAATGCCGACAAATCCATACGTCACTCATTCTACCACATCCCGCCCCTTTTGCAACGCCGAGATTTTCTCCCCTCCATGCCACGGAAAAAGAACCGAAGCGCGGTTGCAGCCAAAACGGGTCCGAGATTCCTTCCTCCTGCGCTCGGCAGAGAGGGAAAGGCATACACACCACCCGTGTCATGTCAACACGCGTCAATTCAGACGGAACGTGATACGCGCCTTGCTGACATCGTAGGGAGATACCTCAATGCGAACTTTATCGCCAACGACGAGGCGAATGAAGCGTTTACGCATCTTGCCCGAAATGTGGGCGAGAAACTCGTGCCCACTCGCAACGCGAACACGGAACATCGTTCCCGCAAGAACAGCCGTCACGGTTCCCTCCATCTCAATCTCGCTCTCCGAATCTTCCTCCGCTTTCTTGGGCTTCAACGGAGCGGACCCGGCATTTGACCTCGAACCGCCTTGATTGGGGCGATTGGGCTTGTTGTATGGTGAATTGGGTCGGGAAGGACGTCCGTTGTGGCTAGGCATAAGCGAAAGTTTGTTAGTGAGTCACCCGGAGAGGAAGAATGCAGCTCCGGATGCACGGCGAGTTTAGAGGCAAAGGTTATAATTTGCAAGCGCTTTTTTAGGGGAAGCGGGTAAATTTTTGAAAAAATCGGGTAAAATCAAAGAATGCGGTTGACAAATGAGTCAATTAAGAGTAGATTTTCCCCCCGCCCCGGGCTGTTTGCTACAGCGTGGCGGACATGAACGAAACATGAAAGAGTTATGAAAACCTTTTCTGCCAAAGCTCAGGACATCGAGCGCAAGTGGTATGTGATCGACGCAGCCGACAAGGTGCTCGGTCAGGTGGCCGTACAGGCCGCCAATATCCTGCGTGGCAAAAACAAGACCATCTTCACGCCGCACGTGGACTGCGGAGATTACGTGGTCATCGTGAACGCACACAAGGTGTTGCTTTCCGGAAACAAAGAAACCTCAAAGATCTACACGCGCTACACGGGGTACGTGGGCAATCAGGTCGTACTTACTCCTGCTAAGATACGCCGCAAGAAGCCGGAATACCTGCTGGAGTACGCCGTGCTCGGTATGGTTCCGCATACCCGTCAGGGCCGCGCTCAGGCAACCCGTCTCAAGGTTTATGCCTCCGCTGAGCATCCACACGCTGCCCAGAATCCTGAGTCCGTCACCATCGCCTAACCCCTTTCCTTCTCCCAATAACCTATGAGTACCACACCTTACAATGCAACGGGTCGCCGCAAGGAGGCCATCGCACACGCTTGGCTCACCCCCGTGGAGGAAGGTAAGTCCGGCAAGATCACCATCAACCGACGCAGCTTCGAGGAATATCTCCCCACCGACGCGCTCCAAAACGTTGTTCTGCAGCCCTTCTACGCCACCAACACCATGAAGAAGTACGATGTAAAAATCGTCTCCAAGGGCGGTGGCATTCATGGACAGACGGGAGCCATGAGTCTCGCCATTGCGCGCGCGCTCGTTATGCTTGATGAGGCCTACCGCACCGTCCTCCGCGAGCAGAAACTGCTCACGCGCGATTCCCGCATGAAGGAACGCAAGAAGGCAGGTCGTCCGGGAGCCCGCAAGCGCTTCCAGTTCAGCAAACGCTGATACACTTCCCAGCTTTGTTTTTACGGGGTTGTTCGTGAGCGAGCAACCCCAGTTTTTTTATCCCCCTTTCATTCGTCTTCCTTCAACATAGATTTCGCATTGAAAAAGCGAACATCTGTGGTACAATCCGCGCATGGCAACCGACAAAAAAATCACCATCAAGACGGACAAGGGAGACATCCACCTCACTGTTTTTGCATCAAAAACCCCGATGACCGCCGCCAGTTTTCTGAATCTGGCGAGCAAGGGCTTCTACAACAACCTCACCTTCCACCGCGTCATTGCCGACTTTATGATTCAGGGCGGCGACCCGGAAGGAACAGGTTGCGGAGGACCCGGTTACCAATTTGACGACGAATGCCTGCCGGGTCTCACATTCACCAAGCCCGGTCTGCTCGCCATGGCGAATGCCGGACGCAGCTGGACCGGAGCCGGCACAAATGGCTCCCAATTCTTCATCACCCATGTCCCCACGGAATGGTTGAATGGCAAGCACACCATCTTTGGTGAAGTTGAATCGGCCGAGGACCAGACCGTCGTCAACT
Organism: uncultured Akkermansia sp.; assembly: GCA_947628035.1. Lineage (GTDB taxonomy): Bacteria > Verrucomicrobiota > Verrucomicrobiia > Verrucomicrobiales > Akkermansiaceae > Akkermansia. The sequence goes on from CANQYL010000035.1 coordinate 9,018, forward strand.
CCATCGCCCAGGGGGATCATATCCTCGGTATTGAGATTCACGACGATTGCACGGATCTCTTCACCGAGCAGGCTGCCAACATCGCCCGCTGGAATGCCGCCATGGCTCGCAAGTGAGCCATGGTCTTTTCCATCCAGGACCTGCATATTGAGTTCGGAGCAAGGGTGCTCTTTGATTCGCTTTCCTTCGTCGTGGAACGCGGTGAGCGCGTCGCGTTCGCCGGACAAAACGGCGCCGGCAAAACGACCCTCATGCGCTGCATCACGGGCGACTTGCAGCCGGATCGCGGTCGCGTCCTCCTTCCCACTCACACGCGCGTCGGCTACCTGCCGCAGGAAGGCATCCACATCAGCGGCTCCCCGCTCATGCAGGAGGTTCTCGGCAGCGTCGGTCCTGTCTCCCGTTACCGGGAAGAGGTGGAGGAACTCTCCGCCGAGCTGCAACGTCTGACACCTTCATCTCCGCGCTACGATGAGGTACTGCACGAGATAGGAGCGTTGGAGTTGGCACTGCAGGATTTTGCGGCAGAGTCACTGCGCGCGCGGTGCGAGACGATTTTACGTGGGCTTGGGTTTTCGGAGTCGGACTGGGGGCGCGACTGCGGGGAATTTTCCGGCGGGTGGCAGATGCGGCTTGCGCTGGCAAAGCTCCTGCTTCAGGAACCGGATGTGTTGCTGCTGGATGAGCCGACCAATCATCTCGACCTCCCATCTCAACGATGGCTGGAGCAATTTCTGCGCAATTACCGCGGAGCCATCTGCATCATCTCGCACGACGTCGCGCTGCTGGACTCGCTCGTCACGCGCACCATCGCCTTCCATCACGGCCGCGCCGAGCAATTTGCCGGCAATTTCTCCTTCTATCTGAAAGAAAGCAAGGCACGCCGCGAGGCTCTTCGGAAGGCTGCGAAAAACCAGCGCAAGGCTATCGAGAAAACTCAGGCCTTCATCGATCGCTTCCGCTACAAAGCCACCAAGGCCGCACAGGCGCAGAGTCGCATCAAGATGCTCGAGAAAATCGAGCTCATCGAGGAAGAGGACGATGACGCCGTCATGTCGTTCCACTTTCCTCCTCCGCCGCCCGGTGGGTCCACGGTCGTTTCTTTGACCAAGGTATCCAAATCATACGGCGACATTCACTTGCTGCGCGATTTCGACTTCCGCATGGAGAAAGGCGACCGGATTGCCATCGTCGGTGTCAACGGCGCCGGAAAATCTACCTTCACCCGACTGATCTCCCGCACGGAGGAACCCGACTCCGGGACCGTCGCCTTCGGTCACCACACCCGCGTCGCGTTCTTCTCGCAGACCCATGCGGACGTGTTGGATCCGGAGCGTACGGTGCTGGAATGTGTGGAGCAAGCGGCTTCGCGGGAGACCCTTCCGCTCGTGCGTAATCTGCTCGGTTGCTTCCTCTTTCGGGGGGACGATGTTTTCAAGCGCGTAGGCGTTCTTTCCGGCGGGGAGAAGTCGCGCGTGGCGCTGGTCTGTATGTTGCTGCATCCGGCAAACTTTCTCATCCTGGATGAGCCGACCAATCATCTGGACTTCCAGAGCCAGGATATCCTCCGACAAGCCCTTGCGGAGTACCCCGGCTCCTTCTGCATTGTGTCGCACAACCGCAGTTTCCTCGACCCCCTTGTCAACAAGGTTCTCGAATTCCGCACCGGACTTCCGCCCCGTCTCTTCTACGGGAACGTCTCCCAGTACCTTGAAAAAGTTGAGGCCGATGCTCGGACCTCCTCCGCTGACGAGCCTACCGCACCGTCCACCCCTTCTCCCAAGAATCGTCAGGCGGTTCGGCGGGAACGCGCCCTTGAGCGCGAACGGCACGCGCGTCTTATTCGACCTCTCCAAACAGAGCTGGCTCGGGTGGAAGCCGATATTGCGGCGCGTGATGCTCGCAAAGCTGACATCACGGAACTGCTGAACGATGAGAAGAATATTTCCGATGCCGAGGTCCTGCGGCAACTCACTGAAGAATACCAGGCACTTGACCGAGAGAGTGATGTCCTCTTTACACGCTGGGAAGAAATAAGCCTCGAGATTGAAAGGCGACTTGCCGAACAAGATCAAGCGTGAACGTCGGGCCGGATATCGAGTTGTCTCTCGGCATCCGTCAGATAGCAAGCGGGGTCGCTGCCGCGCCAGTGACCGTTGGCAATGGCGGCACGAGTACGATAACCGCCGCCACAGAGTGCAAAATGGCGACAGGTGGCGCAGGGACCCGAGAGCAGCTTCTGCCGCTCGGTCGGGTCCTCGCTGCCGCGCAGTTCTCGTAATGTCTCCGCGCTCGGGGAGAGCGTCGCCTCCCAGACGCGAGAAAACGGCTCATCCTTGACATTGCCGAGGGTGAGCTGCTGCCAGAATTGATCCGGATGGATGCGACCCTGCGTGTCGATATTGGCGATGCCGCGTCCGGAGCTGTTGGCTCCGCCGCCATTCCACGAGAGGAGGCGGTAGGTCTGCTGCGCAAGGGGACTACCCTCGCGAATCTGCCGCAGGAGGATATAGACGCCGTCCGCCGGCTGAGTAACGGTGAGCAGCTCACGGGTACTGCCGGCGGCATGCCACGCCGCGGCACGCTCGAGCAGCATATCCAACGCCGCACGCGATTCTTCCGCCCTCAGCGCTGCCACGTCCACCCCGCGCCCCATCGGCACCAGATGATAGAAGCACACGCGCGGGATATTCTCACGCTCGATGAAATCCAGAATCTGCGGCATCCCTTGCACGTTGTTACGCGTGAGGGTGAGGCGCAGTCCCGTCTTTTGCCCCACGTCCTCACAGAGACGGAAACCACGTATGGCGGCATCAAAGGCACCCTTCACGCCACGGAAACGGTCATGCACCTCGCCGATACCATCCAGCGAAATACCCACATACGCGACGCCACACTCCTTGAAGCGGCGCGCCCATTCCGGAGTAATTCGCGTTCCGTTCGTTGAAAGGGTTACCTTCAATCCACGTCCTGTGGCGCGCTGCAACAAGTCCGACAGATGAGGGTGCAGCAACGGCTCGCCGCCGGAAAGGAGCAACGCATTTGCCCCGTACTCGGCGAGGTCGTCAATCACCGCGTAGCATTGCTCCTTCGTGAGCTCGCCGGGATAAATTTTCGCGTGTGAATCCGCGTAGCAATGGACGCAACGCAGGTTGCACGTACGCGTGATGTTCCATACGACGATGGGCTTACGCTGCCGCGAAGAGGCGGGGGCGCACGATGCGCCCATCGCGCCGGAAATACCGTAGCGTAAGTGATCCGCCGGCTGCTCCATGCCGTTCCAGAGTCGAGAGATGTTGATCATGTGGTAGACCGTTTTTGCATGGAAGCGGGTATGTAGCTGCAGAGAGGCTCCTGGGCAAGCAAGTTGCCGGTCAGACCGTAGGCACGGGAACGCGACCCGCCGCACACTTCCCGGAACTCGCACATACCGCACTTCCCGCCCAGTACGTTGTCGTCCCGCAGCAGCTTCATGATGGGATGCTCGCGGTACAGCTCCGACAGATTGTGTTGGCGTACGTTGCCAAGAGTAATGGGCAGGAAGCCGCTTGGCTGCACTTCCCCGATGTGGGAGATAAAAAGGACGCCCTTCCCATCACGTGTGGGAATCATATGCCGTGGCGCCGGGGCTCCTTTCCGTGCAGCTTGCAACAGGACACGGCGGTAGTGGTGTCCCTCCGTCGTCTTCACCGCGAAAGGCAGTTTTCCGCGTAGGGCGATCAACTTCTGCCACACGTCCTCCAGCTCCTCCGCCGTTGGCAGGTCCTCTGCTTCGGCGCGACCCGTGGGCACCAACACAAAAAGGCTCCATACGTCCGGTCGGACGCGCTTCATCAGCTCAACAAATGCGTCAAACTCCGGCAGGGTGGTGCGCGAGAGCGTGGTGTTCACCTGCAGCATCAGTCCCGCCTCCTTCGCTCGAGCTGCGGCCTCCAGAGTGCGTTCAAAGGTGTGCGGAACGCCGCGAAAGCGGTCGTGAGTCTCTGCGCAGGCTCCATCCAGGCTCAGGCTCAGGCTGCGCAGACCCGCTGCCTTCAGGGCGGAGAAATCCGTGTGCAGAAGGCGCGGCGTAGCGGCGGGACTAAGGGCTACATGAAGTCCCAACAGTGTCGCTCGCGCAATGATGGAGGGGAGGTCCGGGCGCATCATGGGATCTCCGCCGGTCAGCACGAGCATGGAGGGCGCGAGCTTCGCGATGTCGTTCAATAAATGCAGGGCTTCATCGGCAGTGAGTTCCTGAGGATGCGGGCGGGGTTGGGCAACCGCGCGACAATGGCGGCAAGCGAGAGCACAAGCGCGCGTAACCTCCCAAAAGAGGATGAAAGGGCGCAGCTTGAAATCGATCTCTTTCACGGTAATTGGGCGGGACAAATGAGCTCAAAATTCCGGATTCGGCAGCTTTTCCGGCGGTGATTCCGGCGTCCCGATCATGTCCCCGACATCCTTGAAGGTGATGAAGAGAAAGAACCCGATGAGCAACAACACGAAGGCGGTCATGATCCAATCGAGGAAGCGACCACTTACCGGACGACGGCAAATCATCTCAAGAATCCCCAAAGTCACATGCCCTCCGTCCACAACCGGCAAGGGTAAGATATTGAGTACAGCCAAGTTCACATTGAGCACCACGGCGAACCACAGCGCCAGCCGCCAGCCGATGCCATCCGACGCCTGCACCATTTTGTACACGTAGGAAACGATGCCCACGGGTCCGGAGAGATGCTCCACCTTCACGCTACTGCCCGGCGCGAAAAGCTTCTTGAGCGTATCCCACATCCATTTGAGGCTCTGGTTCACCTGCGCCTGCGGGTCGGGATATTCCATTTGAACGCTACCCAAGGGATTCGCCCAGGAGATACCCATGATCGGTACAGCTCCCTCCTTCCCCTGCCAATTTCGCGGGATGGTGGGGGTGACGGTGAACTCGCAAGCCTGCTCCGCAGAGCCCGGAGGCGGCTCCAACCTGAGCTGCAGGGGCTGTCCCGTAGCCGATGCCTTTTGCAGCGCGATGGGGGAATACACGGGGTCGCCGTTCAAGCGGGTTATTTTCCAACCGGGCTGAATCCCCGCCGAATCGGCCGGCGACCCCGCCAGCACGGCGCCAACCACCGATGGCATGGCGGGCAACACCCCCACGGTGCGCATCGCCTGCCGCTGCCACCAATTGGTTTCCGGCAGGGTAAAGCTGCTGCGCAGAGTCCTATCCTCGGGTTCTCCCGGACGGGAGATGCGGAACTCAATGGTCTCATGCTCACTCAGGGCAATCAACTCGCGGACGCCTTCCATGTTACCGGTCCACTTCGTGACCTCTTTGCCGTCGATGGCTCGGATGATGTCCCCGGCTCGGATACCGGCACGCTGCGCGGGACTATCCGGCATCACATAGCCCACCTGTGTGCCGTCCACCTCGCCCACCGGCTTCCCGACCTCCCATACCACCAGCGCACACAAGTACGCCAGCAAGAGAGAAAACAACGGACCCGCCGCCGCAATAATCACCTTGTCCAGTGGTTTAAGCGGCGGCAGGACATCGGGCTTTTGCGCCTCGCCTTCGATGCTCTCCATGGACTCCATCTGGGGGAGCGAGACGAAGCCCCCGGCGGGTATCCAACCGATGCCGAATGTTGTCTGCCCTATCTTTTTCTTGAAGATCGGGCGACCGAACCATATCTGGAAGCGATCGATATAAGCCCCGCGCCACTTACCGGCCAAAAAGTGCCCCAACTCATGAAAGAAGATCATGAAGTTGAAGGCGAGCACCACCAGAATAATGATGCCGATAGCTTGCAAGTCCTGCATCATCACCTTTCCGGCTCTGCTAGTTTCGAACGAACAGCCACTTCCTTCCCCGTGAGTTTAGACTCGCGAGTTGCCTGCTTTCTGCCTGATGCTGCCCGACGTGCAGCAAAACTACGCCGAGACACCTTACGCACCCCCCATCCCCGCTCTCTCTCGAGAGGCAATCGAGCCACGACATCGGGCGGTATCACGATGGAACGCGCGTTCTGATGCTCCGCCTTCAAATACGTCGATTGCGAACAGCTTTCTATCGCCACCGGCATCCCGCGGTACACGTGCGGATACAAATCCACCACATCCTTGCTTCGCATACGGATGCAACCATAGGAGGCGGGACGCCCGATGAGACGTTCCTCCGGTGTGCCGTGGATGTATATGTGGCGATTGTGCGAGTTACGGTTGAATGATTCCAGTCCCGCAAGCTGAATCACGCGAGTCACGATAGGATCCCTGCCGGTGTCGGCCGCTACCACTTCACCGGTGGGACGGCACCCTTTAAAGACCATACCGTTGGGTTGTCCATCACCAACCTTACGGGTTACGGCATGAATGCCGAGAGGGGTACGATTACTACCGCTGCTGCTGCCCATACCGAACTTGGAGGAGCTGATGCGATAATCCTTCACTTTTTTCCCCTTTCGGAAAACCGTGAGTTTCTGATCTCGCAGCGTTATGGCCACGCCATCCCGTACGACGGCTCTCGGTGGAACATCAGGCCCCGAATGTTTGCACCCTACCAACGCCAACAAACAGATTAACAGGCATATTGTCGTCTTTTTACTTTTCATCTTCTATCTCGTGTATTTTTCGTTTCTTCATTCATGATACAGCGACAGAGGCGCGGCGGCGGCGCAGCATGCCATGGATAACGCGCCGGAGCGAGCCGGCGCCCGTGTAAAAGAATCCCAAAAAGGGACTCATCAGAACAAAATTGACCAGACCTATCGGATTTTGCGTGACCCCATAATAAAGCGCCCCACACTCGACGAGTAAAAAGAAAGTGCCGAAGAGCAATTCAAAGAATGGGACAAGCCCGGATTTTAGCGCCCGGTAACCGGGTGCCCTTTGTTCCACTTCCAACTTCGTTTCTCCGGATTCTCCGAACTTGGGTGTGCGCTCAAAAACGGCTGTACGGCTAAACATCCCCTCTAAAACGGCCTTCGCGTTATTCACCCCCATCCCCACACCCAAAGCCAGTAGAGGGATCAGGAATAAAAAGACCATCCACCATCTCTTCGGCCTGACAATCATCTCCGCCGCCACGTAGAACATGCACACCGTCACTGTCGCAAAGAAAAAAAGTGTGAACGTCAGAAGCAACATACGCGGCGACTGCCAACTCCACTCCCCGCTCGGCCTCACGATCCCGGTGCAAACAGGCATGACTAGGATGCAAAGCAATATCAGTCCCAGATACGAATAATTGCATGTGAGATGCGTGGTGGCCTCAAGCTTCGCCTTGAGCGGAACGCGCGCACGCCATATCGTGAAGAGCATCTTGCGGCACACTTGGATGCTTCCCTTTGTCCAACGATGCTGCTGTGTCTTGAAGCCGTCTATATCTTCCGGTAGTTCTGCAGGGGTCACATAATCGTTGAGGTACACGAAGCGCCAACCTTTAATTTGCGCCCGGTAGGAGAGATCCATGTCCTCGGTAATGGTGTCGTGCTCCCAACCTCCGGCATCGGCTATGGCAGCTTTTCGCCACACCCCCGCCGTACCGTTAAAGGTAAAGAAGCGTCCGGAGCGATTACGCACCGTTTGCTCCAGCGCGAAATGTCCGTCGAGGAAAACGGCTTGCAATCGCGTGAGCATATTCTTGCATCGATTAAGATGCCCCCAACGCGTCTGTACCAACGCCACCCCATCGTCTGTGAAGTACGGCATCACTGCCCGGAGGATATCCGGCTCCGGACGAAAATCGGCATCCAAAATCAACAGGAATTCCCCACGCGCAACCTTGGTCGCCTCCTCCAGAGCTCCGGCTTTGTAACCGGTGCGATCCGTGCGGTGCAAGCACTTGATGTCAAATCCCTGTTCGGAGTAGAATTCCACCTGTTGGCGGCAAAGCTCCCACGTATCATCGGTGGAATCGTCCAGTATCTGAATCTCTAGTTTGTCCTTAGGGTAATCTATCGCCGTAACCTTTTCCAGCAACCCCTTCACCACGTACCTCTCGTTGAACATCGGCAACTGCACCGTCACTACCGGTAGTTCCCCCCATTCCCCCTTCGCCTGCGGTACATCTTTCCTGTGCACGACGTACAGCACCACCATCATCAACCGGTGAAGCCCGTATCCCGACATACAGACGAGTACCGCAAAGTAGGCCACCAGCCAGATCAAATTGAACCAATAACTCTCCATCGTCTGTCGCTTACTAATCCTTTAGCATTAAGATTTTGATTGAGCACACATGTGTATGGACTCCCCCACGTGGACTCTCGCGCGGCGATTCGTTTTTTTTGCGTCAGCCGGGAAGAATAGCTTGACGCGAAGCTATGTTAAGGTAAACTTAAATAAGTGTCAAGCATAAAAAAACGGGTAATCATCTCTTCCGCGAAGCTTCTAGACCAATGAAAGTCAATACCCTCTTCACCCTGTCCTCCCTCCTCGTGTGCATCCTTTCCCTATCCACGGCTCAGGACACGGCTCCCCTTCCCCAGACGCAACCCACCTCCCAGACTCCCTCCGACAGCTCTGATACCTCTGCGGTGCAGAGTGAACAAGCATCTGATTCTGGGGAGATTGAGGTCGTCGATGGCACTCCTGATTATGATGTTCCTGAGCCCCAGCAAACTCGCCGACCGGGAGAGATACCTGCCATGTTTCGGGATGATTCTCAACTGGATGAGTCCATGATCAACCAAGAGCTTGGCATCAATGTTTACACAGCTCCGTCTATCACAAAAATCTTTGCCCAACTGGACGACTTGCCTGCCATCCCGGATGAATATGTCTTGCGACCCCGTCCGGAAAAACTGTCCACTGAGGCCGGACAACTCGCCCTCGAGATGGGCTATCTCATGGCAGACGGTTTCATCGCCGTTCGCAGCGGTCACATGAATGATATCAAACCCATAGCGCTTGAATTGGTTCGCTATGGCAAGGCTCTTGGCGTGGGAGACAAGATGAACGCGCACTCTGCCTCCCTTTTGGAAAACGCCGAGAAGGGGCAAATTGAGGAGTTCAAAAAGAACCTTGCCTCTACTCAGGAAGACGTCAATGCCGAATTCGTCTCCCTGCGCGACCCGGATCTCGCTCACCTCATTGCCCTCGGCGGCTGGATCCGAGCCCTGCAAGCTGCCACTGCCGCCATCGACTCCAAGTTTGATTCCCGACAGGCCGTTGCCGTCTTCTACCCGGATGGTCCCGCTTACTTCAGCGAGATCCTCGCAGGTCTCAATCCCCAGACAGCTCAAAAGATGAATATCGAGCATATGCGTGAGCTGCTTGATACGCTCACAAGCCAAATGACACTTCAGGGAGATGCCCTTCCCACTTTGGAGCAAATCGAGGAACTACGTTCTACCATCCGAAAGCTGACCGAAGTGACTACACGTGAAAAAGATGAATGAACTTGGCTCTACGCTGCCTCTCAGATCACTCCTACGGATCACTTCTCCATTTTGCGAACTTATCCCGAATCCTGGAGGGAAGGCGGGGGCTTATCTTTTCGTATTCCGGCTTTGTATGCTGAATTCAAGCAAATTGTGCATACGCGTTAAAGGGAGAAAATGGATGATCTGTGAAGGAACGGGGCAAGTGCATATCATGGAGGGCAACCGCGTCTTCGGAAAAGAACCCCTGTTGGAGCCGGGTGCTGTCTTTTCGTACGGTGGCGTCAAGAATCTGTCCACGACACCGGCCAAGATCCAGGTTCAATTTTTTGGCATCGACCAAGTTCTTTTCCCCTTTATTTCTGCCCCATTTAGCTTCCCGAAAAGAAGTCTAAAATTATGCAATTTCAGTTGATTTTGTTCTTGAAATTTATCGCATAGGTTTGTAAGATATCTCCTGTACCGTCACATATGATACTATGATATCTGTTTTCATCACAACCGGTTCAGGAGAAACCTCCGTTCATTCCTTTGCGGTAGCGGAGGGGATGCAGTTTCGCGTCGGTCGTGATGAATGTTGTGAAATTTCTCTTCCTCACGAAACCCATTTGTCGCGCATCCATTGTGTAATCTGCTATACCAATGGCCAGCTCACTATAACGGATCATCAATCCAGCAACGGAGTATTCCTGAACAATCAGCGCATTGTCTCCGACTTTCTGATGATGGACCAACCCTACCGCTTGGGCAATTGTACCATGGTTGTTCGCGAAACGGAAGGCGAAGGGGGAACGCCTTCCCCTCCCTATGCGGCGTCCTCTTACCCGTCTCAGCCTGCTGTCTATCCACAACAGACCTTGCCTCCGACCCAAGGTTATCCCCCTTCTTCGGACTACCTGCAACCCTCGCCTACCCAAAGCTACCCCGCCACCCCGAATTATCCGCAACAGCAAGTTCCGGCCTATCCACAGACATACCCTCAATCCTATCCGCAGCAGCCCTACCCAAGCTCTCCGTATCCTGCAGTGCAGCCCTACGCACAGCAAGGGTATGTACCTATGTACGGCACACAGCAGGGATACCCGCAGCAGGCCTATCCCATGCAAGGATACGCCTCCATGCCTCAAACTGCTCTTGGTCCCGGTTTGGGCTACCCCGTGCAACAGCAAGCGCAAATGCCTGTACAGGGTTACGAGTACACCCAACCACATGTGCCCAACCAGCCCGGTTACCCAACTGAATACCAGCAACAAGCACCTCAACTTCAGGATTTCCAGCAGCAACAGGCATATGCCCAACCCGCATATCAGGAGCTTCCTCAAGCATACCCTCAGGCGCCCTACAACCAGCAGGTCTACGCCACGGAGCCGCAAGACAGCACCCCCTCTTCCGAACCAACTCCTCAACCCGAACAACTACCGAATGAAGGGCAGTCCGGAGGAGAATATAAGGAAACACCTGGGGATTCAGATGAGCCCATCGAGGACATGCTCGCTCGAGAACTTGAAGACTCTCCTGAGCCATCAGCAAGCCATCTGAAGTGGGATAGAATCAAGACGATCATCGCCGCCTGGATTGCTCAACTGCTTCACTGGTTGAAGAATCTGCGCCGTAAGGCACCCACAGAGGAAGCACAGGAGGACGAAGAAGAAACGGACGACGAAGTTCAGCAAGAAGGCGACGGAAAGACCGACGCAGGAGACTCCCCCTCCCCGGCAGATGGACAGGCTGGAGACGCTGCACAGGAAGCTCCCCCGCAGGAATCCTCCCCGGAAGATCCGAAGGATTGATGTCGCTTACCGCAATTCATCTCCCTATCCCAGTTGACTGAGCTCGATGTCGTCCGGTAGCTGCACCCGTTTGATGTGAGCCGAAGAACCTTGTACGATGGAAACGCTGCTCTTCGGCACGTGCAAAAGCTTGGCGAGAAATTCCTCGATAGCTTTGTTGGCGCGCCCCTCCACGGGAGGCGCCGCTACCTTCATCTTGAGCACGCGACCCACGCCGGGGTAATTCTCTTCCCAGCCCAGCAGCTCATTGCGCTTTGCTCCAGGCATCACTTTCAGTGCTATCTTCATAGGTAAGGCGTCGATTGCAACAATCCTGCAACCACAGGCAAGCGTCGTAGCTGCTTGCCGCATGCCGCAGCATCCTCCGGCGTCGGCAAATCCCTCCTCGTGTGCACCCCCTCCGTCAGCAGGAAGGGCAGCAAAAGAATCTCCCGTGCCTCCATCGTTCGCAGCACATCCAGCGACTCGGGCTCTTGTCCAAAGTAGCCCAGCCGTATCTCTGTGCCAACCGGAAGCAGCTCCCTCAGGCGTCTGCAAAAGAGCGCCGGCTCCGGCGGGGACTCCGGCATCGCGCTCCCATGTGCCACGACGAGCACACCCACTCCGGGATGCAACTGCTCGCGCAGGTGTTCCGCCGTCGCCTGCGCCAGCCAGGGAGATGCCCCCAAAACCGGCTGAAAAAACAAGCGAGGCTTACGGTGCGCTCCGGCGTACGCCTCGGCCAAGGCTCGTTGCAACCGATCCCCGCTGGAGTGTCCACTGAGCATCAACATGGGGTACACGAGAATGGGCGCCTCGGGAGGCGGCAAATTCTCCGCTTTTATCCCTCCACGCAGGTGACAACGATACACCCTCCCCGGCGGCATGATAACCCCCGGTGGATCAAGTTGCATCCCTTTCTCATTGTAGCTGACGACCAAATAATACCTACGCCAAGCTCGGTGCTTGAAGTAGAACAACACGCCCGCCACCACGATGGCTGCCTGCGCCATGGCAAAGTGCGCATAAATGAGCAGACGCAAATGGCGCGCCCTCTCGACCTCCTCCACGCCCGCCATTCTCTCCCCGCAGATCACCGCACCCAACACGGCGGCCACAAAGACCCCCGAACATAGCAGCAAACCCCATTCTGCGCGTGTTCGCTTCGCCATAGAAGAGGGGAAACTCATTACACGCTCGCGTCGATCTCCGTCGCCGCCTGCACTTCCCTCACCAGCGTGTTGCGGCGATCACACATATAGACGACCGGCGCGGCGATGAAAACGGACGAGTAGGTGCCCACGATGATACCGAGCAACATCGTGATGGAGAAGTCGCGCATGGCAGGTCCTCCCAACGCGATGAGAGCGACGAGAACCGCCAGCGTGGAAAGCGAGGTGAGCAGGGTGCGCGGCAGGGTGCTGCTGATAGCCTCGTTGATGATATCGCTGAGATCGTCTTTGGGGCTGGCGTAGCGCAGTTGCTCACGAATGCGGTCAAAGATAACGATGGTGTCGTTGATGGAATACCCCGCCACTGTCAGGAACGCGCCGATGTGAATGATGGACAGCTCTGTCCCCATCAGAACGACCAGTCCAATGACTGCCAGCACATCGTGGGCAATCGAAAGCAAGGCCGCTACGGCAAAGCTCCATTCGAAGCGCACCGCCAGGTAGATCGTGATCCCCAACATACCTGCCAGCAACGCCCAGCACGCCGTCCGGAAGAAGGTTGAGCCCAGCGATGCACTCACATCATCCACAGATTCGGCAGGGAGCTGCTTCATGCCCGCCACTCGCTCGCGCAGCGTGTTGTTGATGAGAGAGGCCTCCTCTTTACTGGCACAACGTATTTTGATATTGCGATCCGTCCCGGCATTCACGAATTCTTGCACGGTAGGAAGCTTGGAGAGTTTCATCCCTTGCACGGTACTCTCCACTTGCTTGTAGTTCACCTGAGCCTCCCCGGGGATGGCGTACGTGATCGTGGTGCCACCGGTAAAGTCGATACCCAGCGCCGCGTCCTTCTTCACCAGCACAGCATACGCAAGGGTCCCGACGATCACCAGCAGAGAGCACGTCACGCTCACCTTGCGCCAACGCATAAAGTTAAACTTCTGACCCTGGAACGGCGCGTGACTAAACTTGAAGTCCCTGAGCAACCCCAGGTGTTCCGCCCAAAAGAAGAGGACGCGCGTCACCACGATGGCGCCGATGAGCGAGGTGATGATACCCACGCTCGTGGTCACGGCAAACCCCTTGATGGAACCGCTCGCGAGCCAGAAAAGGATGACGGCCGTGATGAGTGAGGTGATGTTAGAATCCCAAATGGCGGAGAATGCTTTGTCGTACGCCACCCGAAGAGCAACGAGGAAACTTCTCCCGTTCGATCGTTCCTCCCTCATGCGTTCGTAAATCAACACATTCGCATCTACCGCCATCCCCATCGTCAGTACGATACCCGCTATGCCGGGCAGTGTCAGCACAAATCCGAACAAACTCATCAAACCCACCAGTGTCAGCGCATTCAAGGAGAGTCCCACCATCGCCACGATGCCCGCTACCCGGTAGTACCAGTAGCAAAACACAAACACCGCCAGCAGTCCCACAATGCCGGCAAAGGTTCCCTGCTGCAACGCGCTCTGCCCCAACTGGGCGGACACATCCTTGCGTCCCTCCACCTTGAGATCGCTGGAGAGTGGGTTGGCCAGCGCCTTAGAAATGTCCTCCGGTTCACCCTTGCCCAGCAACCCGGAAATCTCAAACTCCTTGTGCAACGTGCTCTGCACCACCGGCGCACACTTCACCTGACCGTTAAGCACCACGGCGAGGCGATCCTGCCCCTTTCTCATCCTACCTGTAAGACGTCCCATGCGCCCGGCTCCCGCGCGATTCAACACGACGGATACGTACCCGCGCCGCGCATAGTTCGGGTAGGCGGAAGAAACCTCCTTACCGGTGATATAGACATCCTGCTGCATAGCGGCGTGCGGTTTTTGCAGCACGTAGTACTGGAGCAACTGATGTCCTTCCTCATCCAAAATGGGTTCATTCGTCTCATTGTTCACCATGGGCTCAGGCAGGAGTTGATAGTCGTTCAGTCCCATCTTCGCCGGTATGCGCAACACGGGCGCCCTCCCTACACGCTCTCCCGCTTTTTGAGCGTCTAAGTACGCCTGCCTCTTCTGCCTGTACCCCTCAAAATCCACCATGGGTTTTCCGGTGTCGGGGTCGATGCTCATCATTTGCGCAACCAATCTGTCGTTGTCCGGATGGACCGCAAGCAGCTCCAGTTTTGCCATCTTCGTAAGCATATTGACCATGGCCTCAATCTTCTCCTTGTTGCGTTCCTCGTTTTGCGTGTCTTGTTGCGGGATCTGGATGAGGATCTTGTTGTTCGTGTGGATGATCTGCACCTCACTGGTTCCGGTGGAATTGAGTCGCTCTCCCAAAATATTGCAGGCCTGCTGCATATCCTCTTCGGTCGGAGGAGTCGGTCTCCCTGTCTGATCGTCGATCTTCGGCTGCACCTCCAGCGTGAGCTCCACGCCGCCACGAATGTCAATACCATAGTGCATCCCGTTCACAAACAACGACATGATCGAAAATGCCGCCAATCCCAATATGAACAGGGTTCCCGCATTCCTCTTCATCTTGTCGTTTTCCGATGCCAGATACCAGAAAAACAACCCCACCAGCAACAAACCCGTGAAGAAATAAAAAAACGGTGACTGTGTCAGTTCTGAAAAAAATGATTCCATGTCCTTGCGCGCGTTTGAAGTTGCGCGCCCCATTCTGCCAGTTTTGCCCCTCGAGGTCAAGCCTCCTTTCTTCTCCCCTCAAGCACGCATTGCCTCAAAAATAAAGTCACCGAAGGGACCTCAGAAACGAAGAAAAAGAATTTTCCGAAAGCTTGATGCCTCAAAAATGAAGGGGTAATATCAAACACATGCCACTCAAAATGAGCA
>CANQYL010000036.1 GCA_947628035.1 uncultured Akkermansia sp.
GATTTACGATTTACGATTTACGATTTACGATTTACGATTTACGATTTACGATTTACGATTTACGATTTACGATTTATTGATAACGTGCGCATTGCTCAGAATTTTTCCGGATCGCTAACGTATGCAGAGCCTTCTTGAGAGCCGTCACCATGATGACTGCTTGTCGTCACGATTTTTGATAGGTATCAACGATGATATCAATCAATAAGAGCATTTTCTCTGTTGATGAACTTCTCTCAAATGCGCTTGCCCCACACGTGTCCCAATAAAATTTTCTTTATGAGCAATTCAATCCATTTCCTATGCGCTTTGTCTTGGACGATGGATAAAACTGCCGACGGCTGTGGAGGAGTTCGCCTTGTTCCTGGGCGAACTCCCGCTCCGGCAAGGTGATTTTATCACTTCACGACCATTTTAACAGATCTTTTAATTAGGCAGTTTGGACAAAAGCGCAGCTTTTGCCCGAAGGGCTCAGCGCCGATGGGGAGGTGCTGAGTCAAGGTGGTGCCGAAGCGTCAATGTTGCAAAGCCTGCAAAATGGCATCGCGTAGATCCGGTTGCTTTCCTCCCAAAAACCACCCACGAACTTTCCCCACCACCAATGCTTGCCTCAAGCTCGCCGCCCGAGCTTTCGCCCCTATGGGCAGTCTTGTGGGCTGGTTAATCGACCTTACAGCCGTTGGCCGCTTTGTGCATTGCATATCCCGCGCGTAGCGCGCATTATTTTCAAATCGTAAATCGTAATTCGTCCATCGTAAATGGCAAACGCATTTTCCAATGCGTTTGTCCCGGCTTTCTGCTTGGCAAAGGGGAGCAAATGGGCTAGTATAGCGGGGAAGTATGGACAAAACCTCAATATTGCTCGTGATACCGGCGCGATATGCTTCCACTCGATTGCCGGGGAAGCCGCTTGTGAAGATAGGAGGAGTGGAGATGATACGCCGCGTAGCAGACATAGCGGCTTGTATTTGTCGGCACAATGAGGGGTGTGAGTACGTGGTGGCAACGGATGATGAACGTATCGCCAACTTTTGTACGGAGCATGGGATACCGGCAGTGATGACGGCGGAGACGTGCCGAAGCGGAACAGAACGGTGCTGGGATGCGGTTTGTCGTCGTCAGGAGAAGCCGTCGTTGATTATCAATTTGCAGGGGGATAATCCCCTCTGCCCTCCGTGGGTGATCCAGCAACTCATCGACACCTGGCGCACGGAGCCCGGTGACGTATTCACACCGTGCATTCACCTAAGTTGGGAGGAGTACGACCGACTGGTGGAGTCCAAAAAGAGCACACCGTATAGCGGGACGACTGTATTGGTGGATCACAAGGGGTACGCGATGGTTTTTTCCAAGAACATCATTCCTGCCGTTCGTAAGCCGGAAAAGGCGCGAGCAGCGATGGAGATGAGCCCGGTGCGGCGTCACGTGGGGCTGTACGCCTACACCAGTTCGGCGTTGCAGCGGTATTTTGAATTGCCTGAGTCACCCTACGAGGTCGGGGCGGTGGAGGGTCTGGAACAGATGCGGTTCCTGTACAATGGGCTCCGGGTAAAGATGGTCGAGACCGATTATCGGGGACGCAAAACGACCGCAGGCGTGGACTCTCCGGAGGATGTGCAGCGCGTGGAGGAGATACTGAAGGAATACGGCGAATACGACCTGAGTTGATGCAGCACCATGCCATGCGCCGTGACAGATCAACCTAGACACGTTGCCATCATCATGGATGGCAACGGTCGCTGGGCCAAACAGCACAGCCTTCCTCGTTCCAAAGGTCACGAGCAGGGAGGACGCGCTGTGGAACGTGTCGTCGATCTCTGTCTTGCGCACGGCATCCCCTGGCTCACGCTCTACGCCTTTTCCATGGAAAACTGGGGGAGACCGAAAGCGGAGGTGAACGGATTGATGGAGATGTTGAAGCACTTTTTGGGGAAAAGTCTGCCGAAGATGCAGGAAAAAGGGGTGCGCCTACGCGCCATCGGGGAGTTGGAACTGCTCCCGGAAAAGTGTCGGGATATTCTCACCAAAGCCGTTAACGAGACGCAGGGAAACAGTGCCCTTCAACTCACTCTTGCCCTCTCGTACGGCTCGCGCCAGGAGATAACCGCTGCGGCGCGAAAACTCGCCTCCCTTGCAGCTAGCGGCAAACTTTCTCCGCAGGATATCACTCCCGAGTTGCTCGCGGATCACCTCTACACCGCCGGGATGCCGGATCCGGACCTGTTGATTCGCACGTCAGGCGAGATGAGGCTGTCCAACTACTTACTCTGGCAGGTCAGCTACGCTGAGTTATGGGTGACTCCCGTGTTGTGGCCTGATTTCGGTGAGGAGAATTTTGAGGAAGCTCTTGCGGAGTATGCCACGCGACATCGAAGATATGGCAAAAGGTGAACGCGTCCTCCTCGCTTACCTCTGAGGGGGATTGTCGCGCTGAGCGGGAGTGGGTCGGGGTCGGTCTGCAGCTGTAGGACGACGGACAACGGTTTCGCCGTCTTTGGCTTGATTGGCACGGTCGCGGGCAATTTGCTCAAAGTATTCCGGATCCATCATCCAGATATAGCGACTGTGAGCCGCTTCCTCTTCCTCCTGAGCTTTAAGGAGGCGACGTTGTGTGGAAGCTTTTTGCTGGCGGAGACTCTGGAGCTCAAGCCAAGCAGGTAGGACGATCATCGTGCCGAGGAAAGCGACGGAGGCGAGGAAAATGAGACCCATGGTGCCCAGCAGGCGTCGCACGGCGTGTGAGCGCTCCTGCTGAATGGTTTCCAGTTCAGCATTGGATCTTCGTCGTCTGCCTGTCAAAAACTTAAACATCATCATGAACGTTCAGCGAAGGGCACAAATCTTCCTCGACGAGCGAGTACGAGCGCGTGCATTCGCGTTTGCTTCCCCTTGCTTGAAACTGGTACGCCGCTGCAACTGATCTCAAAGCCGGCGCGCTGTAGTGTGCCCTGCAATTTCTTGTCTGGGCGTTCAAGGAGAATTGCCAGCAGGCTCCCTCCCTTTAGGGCTTGGAAAAAAGCTTGGGCATCTGCAAGCGAGAGCCGAAGGTTGCCGTGAGTGTGGCGCATGATGATAGCGTGTAGGGAGCCGATGCGCTTTCTGCAGATTTCAGCGACAGACTCGTTCTCCACGCTGACTCGTTCATCTTGGAGGATGCCGGCATTGGGTGAGTGGGCGGAAAGCCAGTTGATGAGCTCAGGGATGGGTTCGGCAATGATGAACCGCGCCTTGGCGCGCGGAAGTGCAGCGATAGTTGCTGCGGCCGCATATCCCAGTCCGATGCCGGCGACGAGGACACAGGGTTTTCCGGCTCGTGCTATCGGCGCTACCGCTAATTGTCCCATACGTTCCTCACTGCCGCGGCTGAGCGCGTCCGCCACGGCAACGCCATCCTGCAGCAGGCTGAGCACGCCATCGCGTTCCCAGAGCTCCCACAAGCTGCCATCGGCGGCGCGCATCTCCTCAAGTTTGACCAGCGGTTTCATCCCTTTCATTCTAGCAAAAAGGTCCGCCCCTGACAAGTAACATGCTTGACCGGCGCATGAGAAAATGCGTTTGCCTATTTACGAATTACGATTTACGAATTACGATTTATTAATAATGTGCGCGTTGCGCAAATTCATCGAATCATCAACGTGTGCGGGTAAGTTCGCTAGATCCATCATCATGATGACCGTTTGTCGTCACGATTTTTGATGCGTATAAACAATGATATCAATCAATAAGAGCTTTCTCTTTGTTGATTGACCTCCCTCTAATGCGTTTGCCGCGGATGCGCGGTGAAGAAACTTGACAAGCTGGGGAGGAGGGAGTAGATTGCAGGAGCTATGGCGACACAGGAACATGTGCTCGGAACGTACGGGAGGGCGCCCATTGAGATTGTGCGTGGCGAGGGGTCGTATCTGTACGATGGGACGGGAAAGCGATACGTTGATTTTTGTTCAGGGATAGCGACGGTGAGTTTGGGACACGCCAACCCGGTGGTGACGCGGGCGCTGACGCAGCAGGCTGAGAAGTTGATGCACTGCTCCAACCTCTACACCATCCCGCAGCAGGAGGAGCTGGCGGAGCTCATCGTGCGTGAGGTCGTGCAATTGGACGGTCAGATCTTTTTCTGCAACTCCGGGGCGGAGGCGAACGACGGCATCATCAAGGTGGCGCGGCGTTTTGGTCACCGGCACCCCGCGTCGGATGGCACCCCGCGTTACGAAGTCATCACCTTCTTAAAAAGTTTTCACGGGAGGACGCTGGGCTCCATGGCGGCGACGGGGCAGAAAAAGGTGCAGGTGGAGTTTGACCCCCTGTTGGTGGGGTTTAAGTACGTCGAGTTCAATGATATTGAGGCGTTGCGGGTGGCAGTGAGCAAGGAGACGTGCGGCATTTTGCTGGAGGCGGTGCAGGGTGAGGGAGGGGTGAACCCGGTGCAGCCGGAGTTCCTGTGGGCGGTGGCTCAGCTCTGCAAGGAGAGGGACCTTCTGCTGATGATGGACGAGGTGCAGTGTGGCTTTGCGCGATGCGGAAAGATGATGGGTTGGCAGGCGATTTGTCCGGACCTCAAGCCGGATCTCATTTCCTGCGCCAAGGGGATGGGAGGAGGCTTCCCCATGGGCTGCTTCTGGGTGAGTCGTCGGTCGATTGATGAAAAAGGCACGTCTCTCTGCTCCATCATGGACCCGGGTTCGCACGGCTCCACGTTCGGCGGAACTCCGCTTGCCTGCGCCGTTTCCCTCGCCGTGGTGCGCGAGATGGTTAAGCAACGGCTCGATGAACGCGCGGCGCGTCTGGGCGAGGTCATCAAGACCACCGTGGAGGGATGGCGTCTCCCCTGCGTCGAAACCGTGCGCGGACTCGGTCTCCTGCGCGGAGTCGCACTCGTCTCGTCGGCTCTCAAAGTGCCGGACGGCACAACGCCCGCGGCCTACGTGAATAACCTCTGCCGCGAAGCCGGACTTCTCGCGTGCCCCGCCGGACCCGATACCCTGCGCTTGATTCCGGCTCTGACCGTGCCGGATGATGTCCTTCAGGAGGGGCTGGATATCCTGCACAAGGTACTCCGGAATGCCTGAATTTCTCCGGCGCGGCGTACCCAGTTCTTGCTTGCTCACGCGCCTTCCGGCGCCGCTCCGCTTTGTGACCGCCCATGCCTCGCCATAAAAATATCAAATTTTTCTTTGTTTTTACTTGACGAAGGGGAGAAAGAGGTTAGTATGTTATAAAACACTTGCGCAAATATGCAAATAAAAAGAAACACTGGAAGAGCCGGGAAAGAAGGGACGGAGGCACGGACGTGCCTATGGACGATGTGGGGAATTCCGCGCCGTTGGCGCGATCTAGCGAAGCGTTTGCCCCGTGGAATTCGGGCTTGAGTAGGAGCAAGGACGTGGTATGATGAAAGGAGTACAGCCGACCATGAAGAAGATAGGAGCCATTGTGATGTGTTTGGTGTTGGGAGGCTGTGTGGTGTACAAACCGAGACCGTTGGATTTGCAGAGGGACACGGAAGTATGGCGGAGGGCATCGCAGATCATCCTTCCGTTGTGGAACCGGAGCAGCATGGAAAAGAAGGCGAGGATAGGCTTGTTGCTCAACCCGGAGTTGAACAAGGCGAGGTTGACGTGGATGAGATCGAAGAGGGCGGCGAAATATGCGGGGATGTGGGACGATCCCACGTTGGAGTTGGGGGGCGAGCGCGACTTGACGGAGTACATCTACAATTTTTCTGTAACTCCCACGCTTTCACTGCCGGTGACGGGCACAAAACGGTTGGCGCGGCAAGTAGCGGAGCTTTACAGTGCGGCGGATTATGCCGAATTGAGGGCGCAGGAAAATGATTATCTGATGAACTTACGCACGCTGTTCGTAAAGATTCAGGTTGTGCATGAGAAAGGGCGGCTCATCCGCGAGCGCGCTGCGCAGACAGCCGTGGAGTTGAAGGACCATGAGAAATTGCAACAACTCGGGGAGATATCTACGGCGGACCTCTACGACGCCACACAACGTAACAGCTCCACCACCAAAGAACTTCAGGAACTCGAAAAGGAACACCTCACACTGCACATGGAACTGGTTTCCATGATAGGTCTGCACCCCGTGGTGGGTGAGCTGGAGATCCAAGATGCCTTGCCGCGCGAGATACCGGCGGAGGTGAGTGCGCCGACGCCGCAGCAGCTCATGCAGCACCCGAAGCTTCTGGCGGCGATGGCGGCGTACCGCACGAGCGAGGCGGAGCTGAAGCTGGAGATTCGCAAGCAGTATCCCACCTTTGAACTGGGGATCGGTTACATTCGCGAGGACGAGCACAATAAATTGCCGCTGAGCCGGGGGATGAGTCTGCCGCTGTGGAACCGCAACCGCGAGGCCATAGCACGGGCGACGGGTAGCCGCAGCATTGCCCATCTTACGGCTGTGCAGCAGTGGCACGAACTCGTGCTGCTCACCTACTCCCTCCGGCAACAACAAAAGCTGCTCCTGCAACACTGCCGCGCCGAGTTTGAGCAACTGCGCGTTCTGCGCGACACGGCTCAGAGACAAGAAGAACTTTACCGACTGGGAGAGATCGCGCTTCCTGCCCTGGCCGCTACCCGGCATGAAATGTACAACTGCCGACTCGCCTTCCTCGACTGTCTGGACGAATTGCTCAAGGTTCAGATAGCCCTGCAATACCTTCAACCATCCGCAATGCCATGACCCGACCGATTCTGATATGCCGTACGTTGGCTCTTACCATCTGTGCGTTGACGCCTCCGCTTCTCGCGCACGAGCCCTCTGACGAGGTTCACCATACTCATGAGCATGATACCGTCATCGTCCAGGCCGACGCCCACTCGCGTCATATCCTCAATTTGCAGGTACAAACCATCCCGGAGACAGCGCTCGCTCTCAGCCAATCGCTCTATGGTCACCTCGTTACCCCGGGACATGCGCTGGAGACCTATGCCTTGCCGTGCAGCGGTCGCATCCGTCTGCACGTGAAGACCGCCCAGACGGTGCGAAAAGGTGATATTCTCTACACACTTTCCTCGCCGGACTACGCGGATCAGGCGGTGGCCGTGCAATCTGCTGCGGCGAACTTGGAGCGGTGCAAACGAGAATTGCAGGCGCTGCGGTCGCGCATTGGCAACCTGGCTCAGGCCGGTGCGCGCAACAGTGAGCTGGAATCGCAGCTCACCTTCAAAAGTGCAGAGGAGACTCAGCTGCAGCGCGATTGCCAGATTGCCCAGACCCGTCTCAAATCCCTTGCGATGGATGCCGAGCAGGCGGAGGAGAACGGTCTCCCGGTGCTCATCGTTCGAGCACACGCGGACGGCGTGGTGCACAACGTGGGTATTGCACAGAACAGCTGGGCGGAGCAGGGCGCGCCCGTCATCACCATGAGCGATTCGAATGCGCTGGAGGTGATTGGCACCCTGTATGCGGCGGAGATACCGCACATCAGCGAAGTGAGGGTTTACTTGCCGGTGGGACGAGAAAATGTTGAGCTGGCAGGCAGTTGGCGCGTGGCAGAACAAGTCAACGCAGCCACCCAGACGCGTAACATCTTCTTTACCCCGGAGAGCATCCCGACCGGTGCACGTGCCGGTCAACTCTGCCGCATGGATATCTATGATGCTCCCTCGGAGCCGGGGATCGTCTCCATTCCGGACTCTGCCATTGTCCGGATTGGGACGGATGACGTGGTGTTCGTTGAGATCAACGAGGGAAAGTACGCGATGTTGAAGGTTCACGCGGGAGAGAGCAAGAGGGGGATGACCCCGGTAGCGGGACTGCATCCCGGGCAGAAAATTGTGGTGAAGGGCGGCTACGAACTGAAGTACAACCTGCCTCAGGCGGAGGGGTTGAAGAAGGCCGGACATTTCCACGCCGATGGGAAATTCCACGAGGGAGATCACGACGAGGAGGATCCCGAAACTGAAGCTCATAACCACAGCTCGACTCAGGAACATGACCACGAGCACGACGAGAAAGGTGAAGAACACGACCACGAGCCATGAGTTCTCTCGTATCATTTTGTTTGCGCAACCGCGCGACAGTTATCATTCTCACGGTGGTGTTGGCTCTGCTGAGTTTGGTCAGCGTATTGCAGCTGCCGGTGGATGTTTTCCCGGAGCTGAAGATACCGCGAGTCACCATTCAGACGGAGGCGAGCGGGTTGAGCGCGGAGGAGGTGGAGCAGTACATCACGATCCCGCTGGAATCAGCGGTTCGCGGTGCGACCGGGGTGAAGGACGTGCGGTCTTCTTCCGGGGCAGGCCTCTCGTTTGTGTGGGTCGATTTTGATTGGGATGTTGATGTTTACCGCGCGCGGCAAATTGTTTCCGAGCGCCTGGCGGTGGTGCGTGATTCCCTGCCGCAGCAGGCGAAGGCGGAGATAGCGCCCATCGTGTCACTCACCGGAGAGATCATGCTTATCGCCATCACGGGAGATGCATCGGCTATGGAGATGCGCCGGGTGGCGGAGTACCGTCTGCGCAATCGCTTGCTGGCTATTCCCGGTGTGGGGCAGGTGACGGTATTGGGAGGGAATCTGCCGGAGTACCAGGTTCTCTACGACCCGGAGAAGATGAGGCAAACGCGTACCATGCTCACGGATCTGATGAGCGCCTTGCAGAATGCGCAGAGTACGGATCCGGCGGGCTATCTGGAAGACGTGGCGGGGCAGGAGTTGCCCATCCAACAATCCACGCGGGCAGCTACGCGCGATCACATCAACCGTACTCCCATACCCGGACGTGAGGATGGGACCCTGCGGGTGGAGCATGTGGCGCGCGTTTCCATCAGCGGGGCGCCCCGACGTGGAAATGCCGGATTCAACGGTCGGCAAGCCGTTGTGCTCTCTGTGCAGAAGGTGCCGGGAGCGAATACGATGGAGCTCACGGCGCAATTGGATGCGGCCGTGGAGGAATTCAAAAAGAGTGAGTTGCCTGAGGGAATGGAACTGCACGCGGATGCCTATCGGCAGGCCGATTTTATTTCCCTGTCGCTGGAGAATGGGCGAAATACCTTGTTGATCGCCGGATTGGTCGTGATGATCGTTATCGTGCTCACGTTGCTCAACGTGCGAACGGCGGTGATTACACTGCTCACGATGCCGCTTTCCGTGCTGCTGGGGATGGCTTGCTTCCCGATGTTCGGGTTGGCAATCAACATCATGACACTGGGAGGACTAGCCGTGGCAGTGGGGGATGTGGTGGACAATGCCATCATCTTCGTTGAGATCGCATGGCGAAGTTTGAACCGGAATGCTGCTCTTCCGGAAGAAAAAAGGAAGAGTCGCTACGAGGTGCTCGTGCGCAGCAAGCGCGAAATTGTCAGCTCGATCAGCTACTCATCCGTCATCATCCTGCTCGTCTTTGCGCCGGTTCTTTTCCTGAGCGGGCTGGAGGGTCAATTTTACCGACCGTTGGGCATATCCTACATGCTGGCGATGGCGGCGTCGCTATTGGTATCGCTTACGGTGGTGCCGGTGCTGTGCATGATGTGGTTCAAGGCGAGCAGGGAGAGCCGTGGGGGTGATTCCGGGACGGCGCGTCTCATCAAGCGGGCCTACAAACCCGTGTTGGAATTTTGTCTGCGTTTTCCGCGCACGGTGGTGGGAGGGCTTACCCTGCTTACCATCGCGGCGTTGGCGTTGGCCTCAACGTTCGGCACGAGTTTCCTGCCCCCTTTCAATGAGGATTGCTACACTGTTTTTGTGAATACGGCTCCCGGCACCTCACTTGCGGAGACGCAACGTATCTCCGATCAGGTGATGGGAGAGCTGCAAAAGATCCACGGTGTGCGGAGCGTCGCGCAACGTACGGGACGCGCGGAGAATGACGAGCATGCGGAACCGGTGAGCGCCTCGGAGCTACTGGTACGCGTCGATTTGCTGGAAGATCAGGACGAGATTCGTCGGCAGATGCGGCAAATTTTGCGAGGAATACCTGGGGCGAGTGGCATGGTCGGATTTCCGTTGGCTCATCGCATTAGTTCCGCTCTCTCCGGTTCCAATTCGGAGATAGCTATCAACATCTACGGGGCGGAGCTGCCACAGATACGCAAGGCTGCGTCTGCCGCTGCGCGCATTCTTACCGATATGCCAGAGGTGGCCGATGCCCGGGCGAACCGCGAGGTGATGGTGGATACGATACGTATTGACTACAACCGCGAGATTTTGTCGACTTATGGACTGAGCGTGGCGGAGGCCGCGCAGCAAGTTTCCGCTGCTTTCAACGGCTACAAAGCCGGAGAGATCACCAAGGATCTCGACCACTGGAACATCATGCTGCGGTTGGATCCCATGCTGCGTGGAAGCATCGATGATGTGCGATCATTGCAGCTCGTGGCTCCGGGTGGAAAGGCTTTGCGACTCGGGGATGCGGCACAGGTGTATCGCGAGGAAATAACGAATCTGATCTTGCGCGACAATTCACAGCGCAAGGCGATGATCTCCTGCAACCCCTCTCCCTCGTCCAATCTCGGCGACCTCGCGCGCGCCT
Organism: uncultured Akkermansia sp.; assembly: GCA_947628035.1. Classification (GTDB taxonomy): domain Bacteria; phylum Verrucomicrobiota; class Verrucomicrobiia; order Verrucomicrobiales; family Akkermansiaceae; genus Akkermansia. The sequence continues at coordinate 10,479 of CANQYL010000036.1, forward strand.
GCCGGGAAAAACTTGAACCGGCGATGCATGAATTGGGCTGCCGGGTGGACTATGCGGGCGTGATCAAGAGTCGCGAGCAGGCGGAGATGAGGCTCTATGTGCTGGGTGGTATCGTGTGTGGGCTGATCGTACTGCTGCTGGCGGGGTCGTTGGGTGGCATCCGTCGTGCGCTCATCACGCTCATCAACATACCTCTCTGCCTCGTCGGCGGAATCATCGCCGTTTTCATCACTTCACCGGGCACCATCAGTTCCTTGCTTCACGGACAAGCCTATGTCCCTCCCATCCTCTCCGTGAGCTCTCTCGTCGGCTTTGTTACCGTTATCGGTTTCGCCATCCGCTCCGGGCTTATCCTCATCAACCGCTATCGTTCCTTGGAAAGCGATGGCTCCACTCCTGAAGAGGCCATTCAGAAAGGATCCCTTGAGAGAGTTATTCCCATCATGATGACTTCGCTGACCACGATTTTGGGGCTACTTCCGCTCGTGTGGGCGCGTCACCAACCGGGAGGCGAACTTCTTGCTCCTCTGGCCATCGTGCAGCTCGGTGGACTTATCAGCGCGACCGTGCTCAACCTGTTGGTGCTGCCGGCCGTGAGCAAAATCACCTGTCGCAGGAATTGATGAAAGAGATTTCAAATTGCGTCAGCGCGCATTTTTGCCTTGCCATTTTCGCGTGAATGAGTTATAGGTAACACGTTACTAACACCGGGTCGGAAACCACCGATCCTACAACGTACATCCACCAAGATGGGCAAACAACATCGCAAAGTTACCAAGCGTCGTCGCCGTAGCGCTTACCTTAAGCGCCGTAAGGAAATTCGTAAGAATAGTCGGATCACGGTATCTGTCCCCTTAGCTAAGAAGGTTTCCGCTCCGGAGCTCACGCCTACCGCAGAGGTCAAGTCAAAACCGGTTGCCGAAAAGGCCCCCGCCAAAAAAGCCCCTGCCAAGTCGACCTCCAAGTCGACAAAGGCTGCAACTTCTACGGCTAAGTCCACGGCAACCAAGGAAGCCAAGGAGACTAAGAAAGCCACAAAGACGAGCGCTTCAAAGAAAGCGGCCGCTGAGAAATCGGATGCTGCCGAGAAGGCTCCCGCTAAGAAGGCTCCCGCCAAGAAGCCGGCGGCCAAGAAGGTCGATAAGGCGGCAGAGTAACCTGCTTGTTTATTTTGCAAAATCTTCAGCGTGTCCGGGAGAGAGTTTCGGACACGCTTTTCTTTATGAGCAAATCGCACATGATATTCGGGCTGGTGGCTACATTCGCTGTGAGTTTGGCGACGGTGAGTTGCCAGCAGGAGAGCCGACTCCAATCGGTGCAGCCGATGCCGCCGGAGTTCTGCTACGTGGATGAGGTGGTTCCGTCCATACGCGCAGATTTGAAATACTCCGGAAGTGATAATTTTGTCGGCAGACCGATTGCAGGCTACCGGGGTAGCCGACCTATTCTGAGGCGGGACGCAGCAGCAGCTCTCCAAAGGGTTCAGCAGAGGCTCGGTGCTCAGGGGTACGGTTTGATTATTTGGGATGCTTACCGTCCCCTGCGAGCCTTGCGTGATTTTCGAGCGTGGTCCCGTACGTCGGACTCCGCTACTCGTGCAACCTTCTATCCACGCCTCACCAAGAAAGGAATCTATAAAGGACACTACATCGGGGATTCCTCGGAGCATACCTGGGGTATTGCCGTCGATCTTTCCCTCGTTCATTTAAGCGACGGAAGGTTGGTGGATATGGGAGGGAGACATGACCTGCTGGATCCCAGTTCCGCAACGGAGTCGCTGGAAGTGAGCGAACAGGCTCGGGCAAACCGTCAATTTCTGCGTGACGCGATGTGTGCTGAGGGATTTGAGAATTATGGGAAGGAATGGTGGCACTACAGGCTCGCCAATTCCCGACCTTGGTACGCGTACGATTTTCCGGTACGCGATGACCTGCGCGTGCACTGAGACTTGCGAGGTCATACGAAGTGTGGTAAGGTTGGGAGGATGAAGACGAAGAGAGGTAAACTGGTTGTGTTTGAGGGAATCGACGGGACGGGGAAGTCCACGCAGATCAGGCTGCTCGGGGCTTACTTGGACAAATGCGGCATAGGATATGTGACTGATTACGAACCGACGCGGGGAGAGTGGGGAATGAAAGTGCGGGCTGCCGCTGCGGCACAGAAGCGTTTGCCGGTGGAGGAGGAAATTGAATGCTTGCTCAAAGACCGCCGGGAACATGTGGAAAAGTTGATTGAGCCGGCTTTGGCGGGAGGCAACTGGGTGTTGCTCGACCGTTATTATCCGTCGATGATGGCTTATCAGGGAGCGAGCGGAGCCGATGCGGCGGAATTGCAACGCCGCAATGAAGAGTTTGCTCCCATTCCTGATTTGGCCTTATGGTTGGATATCCCGATCGAGGAGGCAATCGCACGGATCGACCGTCGAGGCGAGAAAAAGGACGCTTACGAGAAGAGTGATTTTCTGGAACGGTGTATGCGTCTTTACGCTGGGATCAAATTACCGAATTGGGTGCGAATTGATGCGTCGGGATCGCCACAGGCGACGCACACCGCAGTGATGAGGGCCGTGGAGAATTTGCTGGGCTAGGGGCAGGGCAAACGCGGGGGCGTTTTCCTATTTACGATTTACGATTTTAACACCTCTAAAAACTCGTTTTTTAGATAGCGGGCAATCGATGGTGCGTATCCTCTCGGGCATTTTTCCCATTTTTCCCCCTCAAAATCCTCCCATTTTCCCCCATTTTTCCCTTTTTTTGACTCCTTTCTCCTCAACTTTTTTTCTCTCGTTTTTCACCCTGGTAGTTTTTAGAGGTGCCAGATTTGAATTTTAGCGCGCTACGCGCGGAGATGCGGAGCGAGAGCGGAGTGGGTAAAGAAAATCACGGGTTGTCGCTACAAGGAAAGCGTTCGGAGGTATGCCGTGTCATTTTGATGGCTTTGCGACATCGTACATAACCAATGAGTTATGTTGCATCACTCACCGATAACCGCCTGTTGGGATCGCGTTTTTCTTGGGACGGATGTGCGTTTGCTTTGGATGCCTCGGGATTTCTCTTGCTCCATCGTGCAAAATGGTGTAATCTGCCGGAGTGATGTGGACAGGTCGATTTTCAGAAGCTACGGCGGATCGTGTGCTGCGCTACAGCGAATCCGTCTCGTACGATTGGCAACTTTATCGCCATGATATAGCCGGTTCCATCGCGCACGCACGTGCCCAGATGCACGCCGGTCTCCTCACTGCGGAAGAATTGGATGCCATCGAAAAGGGACTCTCTTCGATCCGTGATGATATTGATGCCGGCAACTTCTCTTGGAGCACGCATCTCGAGGACGTCCACATGAACATCGAAAATGAGCTCACGCGTCGTATCGGTCCCACCGGCGCCAAGTTGCATACCGCCCGCTCCCGCAACGACCAAGTTGCCACCGATACGCGCCTTTACTGCCGTGAGCAGGTGGACGCCGTGCGCGCCGCCCTGCGTGAGATGCAGCGCGTGCTCGTGGAAAAAGCAGAACAGTACGCCGAGCTTCGCATCCCGGGCTATACTCACCTGCAGCGGGCCCAACCCGTCACCGTCGCACACCACTTACTCGCCTACGTAGAGATGCTCGCTCGGGATGACTCCCGCCTTGCCGACTGCCGCCGCCGTCTCAACGTCTGCCCTCTGGGGTCAGGCGCCATCGCCGGATCCACCATCAACCTGGATCGTTCTGCCATAGCTGCTGAACTAGGATTTGATACGGTGAGCGAGAATTCGATGGATGCTATCGCCGACCGCGATTACGTGATGGAGGTTCTGTTTTGCCTCGCGCTGATCGGTTTACACCTGAGCCGCCTCAGCGAGGATCTCGTCCTCTGGAGCAGCTCGGAATTCGGCTTCTGCACCCTCTCTGATGCGCACACAACCGGCTCCAGCCTCATGCCCCAAAAGAAAAACCCGGATGTCTGCGAGCTCACGCGCGGCAAGACCGGTCGGCTCTGCGGCAACCTCATGAGCGTGATGGTGGCGGTCAAAGGTCTGCCTCTCACTTACAACCGCGATCTGCAGGAAGACAAGGAACCCCTCTTTGACTCTTTCCGCACCATTCTCATGGCTCTCGGTGTAAATGCTGAAATGATTGCGGCCATGCGCATGAACCCGGAACGTTGTACCGCCGCCGTCGCCGACCCCATGCTCCTCGCTACTGACTTGGCGGACTATCTCGTGCGCCTGGGCGTACCCTTCCGTCAGGCTCATGAGTTGGTCGGAAAAGCTGTCGCACTCTCTGTGCAAACCGGTGTCCCGCTCAACGAACTCACAACGGAGCAGTACAGTTCCATCTCGCCGGAATTCGGAGACGATGTCGCGAGTGTGTTTGACCTGGATCGCGCCTTCTCTCTGCGCACCAACCCCGGAAGCCCCAACACCGCGCGCACCGCTGCCCGCCTCGCCTATTGGAAGCAGGAACTGACCTGACGCCAGAGCAAGCGCATTTGAAAGTCGTCACAACAAGCGGTCATCATGATGACGGCTCCAGCGAACTCATCCGCACACGTTGATGATTCAGAAAATTTGTGCAACGCGTACATTATTAATAAATCGTAATTAGTAATTCATAAATCGTAAATAGGCAACCGCATTTCCTAATGCGGTTGCCCCGTGTTTTTTCTTGAAATTTTCGAGGGATATGGTAGCTTGAGACAGGTATGGATGCGTTAGATGTCCTGAGAGCCTTATTTGAGATCACTGTATTATGGGTGATCTTCTATCAGCTGTACCGCGTCTTCAAGGATTCGCGCGCAGCGGCTATCCTTGGTGGTCTCCTCATCATTATGCTCTTCATTTATTTTCTGGTGGACATCATCCACGCTTCCGTCCTGCAACGCATCGTAGGAGCCATCATTCCTATCGGAACTCTTCTTGTCATTGTTTTCCAAACAGAAATTCGCACGGCTCTCGCCAAGTTGGGTAGTTCCCCCTTGCTGCATGGCATTATGCAACAGCAGGGGAATAGTGATACTTTCATCTCGTGTGTTTGTGATTCTGTCTCCTACCTCACCAGTAAACGTTTTGGGGCCCTCATTGCGATTTGTCGCAAGGATAATCTCCACGACCTTGTGAGCAACGCCACACGGGTGGATGCCCTATACACCCGCGAACTTGTTGGCACTATCTTCATGCCCAAGACCTTGCTACATGACGGAGCCGTTATTGTGAATCACCAGAGAGTGGCATTTGCAAGCGCTATTTTACCCGTTTCGGACAGGGAGCTGAAGGATGCCTCTCTGGGGCTACGTCACCGAGCCGGAATAGGACTTGCGGAAAAGTCGGACGCGGTGGTAATCATTGTATCGGAGGAGACGGGAACAATATCGCTGGCAGTGGGGAACGTGCTGCAGCGCAATTTAAGTCTGGATCTCCTGCATGAACGACTCAAAGAACTGCTTTATGCTCACGATGAAGAAACTCAAGATCAAGAGTCTGATCATACAGACGCTGACGATTGATCGTCGCCACAAGCTGATATGTTTGTTGCTGGCGGTTCTGGTGTGGGTGGTTGTTGCCTACTCACAGCGACGTGAATTGCGAGAAGAGGAGTGGGGGTTGGATAACATACGTCTCTCTGCACCGGAATAACACAGACTCATGAGTGATTTTTTTATCACAGGAACGGACACGGATAGCGGCAAAACTTACGTCACGTGTGCGTTGTTGCGGGATCTGAGGCGCCGTGGGGTGAAGGCTGCAGGCTTCAAGCCGGTGGCGTGTGGTGACAGGGGTGACGCTCGCGCCATGCGCGAAGCCATGAGAGAACCGACTTTGGGACTGGATCTTCTCAATCCGGTTTATCTCCGTGCAGCCACGGCGCCTGCCGTAGCTGCGGAGCTGGAGCGTAGGGAGCTCAGTGTTCACGAATGGTTGGAGGGTTACAAGCGTGTTAGTGGATTGTACGAGTCGGTGCTTGTGGAGGGAGCCGGGGGCTGGGAAACGCCTCTGGCGACCGGAAAAACGATAGCTGATTTGGCACAGCAGCTCGCCTTGCCGGTTATTCTCGTGGTGGGCAATAGATTGGGAGCAGTGAATCACACGATCCTAACTGTGCAGGCTATACGGCTGCGCGGGCTGGAGTGTCGATCAATCGTGCTCAATCATATGGCAGAGGAGTGGGATGCAGCATCGGTGATGAACCGGAAACTTATAGAGGAATATGCGGGCGTCCCTGTGCAGGCGGAACTGATTCGAGGTCAGCAGGAGATCGATTCCTGTGCAGTGCTGGGTATCTGATGAGAGAAAAAGTTATGTACACGTGGAGACTACGAAGCTCATTGATGGAACTTCGCCCGCAGGGGTGTATTATGGGGATTCTTAACGTGACCCCCGATTCCTTTTCTGACGGGGGAAAGTATGTGCATGTGGAGGCAGCGTTGGCGCACGCACGACGACTGCTGAACGATGGAGCCGATATCATCGACATCGGAGGGGAGTCCACGCGCCCCGGAGCAGCTGAGGTGACTGAAGACGAAGAGGCGCGACGAGTGCTCCCGGCGCTTCGCCTCATTCGGCAGAATTTTCCGCGAGCCAGCCTCTCCATTGACACCCGTCATGCGGAGGTGGCTCGTCGGGCATTGGACGAGGGAGCGGACATTATCAACGACGTGGGTGGGCTGGGTGATGGTCGGATGCGTTCGATTTGTGCAGAGTTCGGGTGTGGAGTCGTGCTGATGCATATGAAGGGTGTGCCGGCGACGATGCAGAAGGAGCCGCATTACGATGATGTCGTTCGTGAGGTGCGGGAGTTTTTCATTGAACGCATCAGGCTCGCCGAGGAAGCGGGGATCTCTAAAGAGTGCATTTGTCTGGATCCGGGAATCGGGTTCGGTAAAACCGTGCAGCACAACCTTGAACTCATCAACAACCTCGACGCCCTGCGCTGCGAGGGTCTTCCCATACTCATGGGGCTTTCGCGCAAGCGATTCCTGACGGTTATAGGCAGAGAAACCGTGGAGATGAGTCTCGTCGCGGCACGAAACGGAGCCCAAGTGCATAGGGTACACGAGGTGAAAGAACTTCGAGAGGCGTTGGAGTTTTCTCTGATAGAGTCCTGAGACCAGTGAATACAAAGACCTCGGCAGACCGTTTACGTTGATCCTGCCGTAGAAGGAAGGAAAACAAAAAAAGCCGTGCCTTCCAAGTTGAAGGCGCGGCTTGGTGTATATTCAATTGAAAGACTAGAATACCGGAGAATCAGTCCACATCGACAACGGTCCAGATGGGCGAATCTTCGTTGAAGCTGGGCATTTGGTCTGCTGTGCTTTGCGGCATAGCGATACCGCTATCCTTGAGAGCCTTACGTAAGCTTTCTACAGTCGGGACAGCGAAATTGGTCCGGAAGAGGTCATAACGCTTGGGATCGCCCTTCTTACCGGGACCATTCGTCACATCCTCAATGAGGAGAACAAAGCCGAATTGTCCACCGGGAATTTCCGCCACGATCACCTGTATCGGATAGACTTCGCCCTCCTTTACCTCGAAGACCTTACCGAGAGTGAGTCCCCCCACACCTTCGTTCCACACGGAGAGGTTCCGGTAGCTGGGATCTTGTTCATAGCCATCAAAGGCCGGAAGCTTGTGCTCTTTTACGGCTCTCCAGTGATTTTTCAGACGATCCGGATCGTTCGTAAAAGAGTTCACTTCGTAGCTGTCAGAATCTTTTTTCCAGAGCGAGGGAAGCATATAGCCTGCCTCCAGCACCGGCTCTTTGTTGAAACGAACCCCTAGGAAGTCATCTCCCATTCCCACAAAGCGGAGCTTGCCGGACTTCGGGGCCCGCACGCGCCCGTGGTACACCACGACAAGCCCGGAGGGTTTGCAGACGTCTGCCACACCGAAGGATTTGGGAGCGACATATGCCTCGATGGAAGGAAGGCAGAAATGCGGGTTGTAGAGGGATTGAGGAGCTTTGTAGAAGCCTGCCAAGGCGCGCTGATTGTTGCGGGTAAAGAACTCATGGAGCTTTTCCGCTGCACGTTGGCGGAACGCGGTGCTATTCGTGTTGACGACAACCTCCATTTTGTTGGTCTTGGAATTTTTCACCTTAGAGGAAATGCCCTTGGTGAGAGACGAGGGAGCGCCGCTCTTGGTGAGCTTGAGGTCGTAGTATTCTCCCTTCAAACTGCTCCCGTCGCCTCCCCCCTGACCCATACCGCCACCGTCACTGCCAAGCCCCTCACCTAGGGAGGTGTCCAAATTGACGGACACGTCCATCTGGTCAAAGCTCAATTCACCGGTGGTGTCGAGACTCACCGGGGCAGCCACGGCGCCAACCGCATTCTGCGCCACGATGACGCTTGGGGTAACGGTAGGGTTGGTGGTCGCCGTGCGGGCGGAAAGTTCCCTTGAGACCGGGTTGCTGGAGGGAGGACCATCACTTGAGGGAGCTTGGTAGGCGATGAATTCAGCCGGCTGCTCACTGGCTATGATCAAGATGGTGAAGTACAGGATACCGCCGAAAAGCAGGAGGAATCCGGCGCATGCGCCGAAACTGATCAATTTGTTCATCAGAGCAGCTCTCCGGAGCTGCTTCAGAGCCTCATCGCTCATCTGTATGTGTAGCGCCATAGTTGTGCAATAGGGTTGTTTTCTGCGTCCAATATAGCGCATTTTCTTCTTCATCGCGAGCATAATTTAGCTTCCGGAGTGTTACAGTTGTGTAACACCATTTGGTGAAATGCGGCTACAAAAGTGAGGTATGGGGTCACGGGACGTTTGTGCCTGTCGGAAGAAAAATCGTGGTGGAAGAGGCAGAAATTGGCGTTTACTCTTGCAGAGAGGACGGGGATGTGGCATACTGGAGCGGTAAGATACTATGGCACACATCTACATCAGGAACCAAAACCAGCAGTACGTTTTTGAGCTGCCGATGGTAGTCGGAACGGAGGTGTACATCGGTACGGAAGCGACGTGCCCTATCAACTTGGCAGGTGCAGGGGGCGTTTCACCGGTGCATGCGCGCATCGTGTGCCAGCCGGAGGGGTATGTGATAGAGGATCTGAAGAGTCAGTACGGTACCTTGGTGGGAGGTCGTCCGGTGGTACAGCCGGAGTACATGATGCCCGGGGTTGAGTATGTGCTGGGAGAGGCGGTGCTTATTTTGGATCTCTCCACTCAACAGGTTGTGTCTCCTGAGCCAGTTGCTCAGCAACAGCCCCAACAGGAAGCAGGTAAACCAAAGTTGCGTGCGGCCGTGCCGAAGAGAACGGCCGGAGGAGCTGCTGCCATAAAGGGGAGTGTGCTGATGACTGCGACGGCCGCAGCGTACAAACGTTCGAGCGGGGGATCAGCCCTGACGGTAATCTGTGTGTTTGTAATATTGGCAATAGCGTTTTACACGGGACTGGCGTTGCATCATTGGGAGCGTACGGGAAACTTTTTGCCGGGGATTGTGGCAGATCCGGAACCGGAGGAGGAATGAAAAAGGGGCACAGATCAGCGTGGCTGATGGTATGCGGTCTTCTCCTGCTCACATCCTGCCGGGATCGTGAGAAAGAGGATGTACGGTCGGAAGCTCAACAGCAGGGGGAACATTTGACCATTCCTCTGCCTCAGGAGGAACCTTCCGTGCCGGAGGTTCAGGATGTGCGCACGCGTCTGTTGCCGCTTCTGGCGGACTTTGCTGTGGTGAGATTGGGCGAGGTTCAGATGGATGCAGAGGTTCAGGAAGATGGCGGCGTTCTGGTAACGGGCAGGGCGATGTTGAATGTCGAAGAAAATTTGTACATGGCCGAGGAGTCTCCGTCGGTTTATAATGAACAGCGCAAGGAGATCAATGCAGCGATGAATCGAGCGATGCTGCCGGAGTCGAATTACTTGCTGCAGGCGGGGGCGAATGCGGGTGAGATAACGGACGAAGATCGGATGGCAAAGCCGCTGCCGGAGGCACTTCAGAGGCAAGCGGACGAGATCAAGGCACTGGCGGAAAGCGCCCTTTACCGCATGATTACGCCCAGTCAGACCGGGGTGGAGATACCGTTGTCCATGCATGCTATAAAGCAGGAAGGGCAGTGGGTTTTCAGCGAGATCAATTTTGACACGACGCCGTTGCGTAGTTTGCTGGCACTCATCCCCGAGAGCAATCTGCCGCAGGGAGCCTCTGTTGTGACGGATGGGTTCGAGGCGAAGAGGAGAGAGGAAATCCGGAGTCGAATTGAGGCATTTAATGCGGCGGCTTTACCCTACATCAACGGAAGGGAGCAAGCCGCTCGGGAGAGAGTCGTGCAGACGCAAGCGCGACAAGAGGAAGAACGTAAAGCCGCCGAGCAGGAGGCGGCGGAGCGAGCGGTGTTCCGCGAGCAGTGGAGCAAAACTTGTGCCAACTTCTTTTATGATGGAGCTGTCTATGAGGGAGAATGGAAACGAGCGGATGCGTTTGGCAAGCTTTCGCTGCGAATTGCACGGGGACAGGAATTCCCGGATTCCCTTCAATTCATAGGTACCCTGAGCGATACGGATTTACCGCAGGCGGAGGTTCAGGTGGTGGGTCGTTGTTCTGCTCCGGCTAAGGAAGGAGATCAGGTCTCTTGCATCGTGCGTATTTACAACGGACGCTACGACCCGGATATCGCAACGGCGGAGGTGTTTGACGCCCAGGATGGATTACTGCGACTTAACATGACAGAGCAGGGGATGTTAAACGGGGAGATGACTTGCGAATCGTGGTCGCAGAGACCGGAGAAGGTAATTTCTGTTTCTCTTAAATTGGTACCCAAGAAGCAACCCGTACGCCGCCGAGCGGTTGCTCCTGCGAAACCGGCGAGCCTTCCTCGCCCGCAGCCCGCCAGACAACAGGCGTCTGCACCTCGCCAGGCGCAGTAGTGTTTTCCTAATGAGACTGCACGCAGGGAAGTGCGGTTGGGCGTGAAGGACGCCATTTTTAGCTTGCGGGGTTAGGGTCTTCATGGGATAATCGGGGCGGATGGAGTATGACCTCATCATCGTGACCGGAGCCTCATCCGGGTTAGGTGAAGCATTTGCCCAGGCCCTAGCGGCGCGTACCCGCAGGATGGTTCTTGTGGCGCGTCGCAAGCAACTCTTGGAGGAGCTTGCCGAAACGCTTTCAACACGACAGGCGGGTTTGCAAGTGACGTGTATGCCGTGTGATTTGGCCGATGCAACGCAGAGGGAACAGCTCATGGAGTTCCTCCGGAAGATGCCTCCCGGACGGACCTTGCTGGTGAATGATGCCGGATTGGGGGACTACGGGGAATTTTGTTCAGCTGATGAGGAGAAAAGCAGGCATCTGTTAGAGGTAAACATGATGGCTCCTGTCCAACTCACTCAGGCGTTGCTGCCTCGTATGCTCGCAGGTGGTGGGGATATTGTGAATATCGCTTCTTTGGCGGCAGATGTCTTTTTGCCAGATTTTGCCCTCTATGCGGCAAGCAAATCTTTCATAGCTTCGTTTTCTGAAGGGTTGAACATTGAATTGCGTGGAAAAGGAATCCGTGTTCTCGCGGTATGCCCCGGACCCGTACACACAGAGTTTGGTCGGGTAGCGCAGCGCGGAGGGTATGACCGAGGGGATATGCCATTAAAAAAATGGTTCTACACGCCGATAGGAACGGTCGTGTCCGGGAGTCTCCATGCTCTCGAGGCGGGTAAAGTTCGTTACTACCCGTCAACAAAAGTTTTCTTGAGCAGCTGCATCTTGCGGCATACTCCGCTGTGGGTGCTGCGCGCCGTGCTTCGGATGCGTCCACGTCGGGTGCACCCAACGGATTCTTCGTCATCTGCCTCATGAAAAAAACATCTGTCATCAACCTGTGCAAGACGTGGTGGTTCCCTGCCGGGGTTCTGCTCGTGACAGGCTGTGTGGTTGCCTCACTCTTTACTCCCTACCCCGTGCAGTTGGTGCAAGCGATTGTCGGTACTCCCCGTCCGGTTGTGAAAGTGGTGGAGAAGATAGTGAAGGTACCGGTGGAAGTGCCGGTAGAGGTAAGGGTGGAGGTGCCGGTCAAGGAACAGAAAGAACCGGGTGTAGAATCACAACCGTGGAAACCGAAAACCCTCATCACTCGACCCACGATCGAACTTCCTCCCTTTCCGCCTGTAATCCCGGAAAAACTCTCCACAGGGACGTATGAGCAGGTAACCGCTCTGGCGCGCGGACTGCACCTGCGCAGCAGTATTTCCTTGAAGCCCGGCAGCACGGCGAGTCAGGATCGCAACAAGAAGGAAGCATACATGGCACACATCAGCCTGGAACTTCTCCTGCCGCACGCGGCGGACGGCAGAGAGCTTCTTCAGGCAAACCCGGATCTTACGCGGGTTTTGCCACAGTATGAAAAACTCATGGAGGGAGCTCGCGTGTCGCGCTGGTTTGCTTCCCTTTACTTGCACAAGCAAAATAATGTCCGTCGCAATATAGCTTCCCTCGCTCAGCCGCTTGACAAGCACAACTTTTACGATACGGATACCATCCTTGAGATTACAGCTCCGACGAGTAAGCGAAAAGTTTTGTGGCTGCAGGCCGACATGGATGTCGTCTCCGATGGGTCAGATGGCGATCGCTTGCCGACGATGCCGGAAACGATCCTTCGGAGCACCCATTACCAACCCACGACATCCTATCGTTGGAAGAAGAGAGGAACGACGGTGAATCCTTTGCTGCCGGGGTGGGAGAGCAGACTTGCCAAGCTGCTCAAGGAAAAGCCACGTAATGCGGGGGCTATCGATGAAGCTCGTCGGGTGATCTGGGATCTCAAGCGTTATAGCTACTTGCTCGCGCAGTATGACCCCTTCATCGTCATCCCACTGGTTCTCAAGGAGGGAAGGGATGACGCCTACCGTCCCAAACCGGGGGATTATGTGGCCGTTGTGGTGGGGAAGAAGGTCATACCCGCCATCGTTGGAGACTATGGTCCGCGTTCGAAGAGCGGAGAGGCTTCCCTGCGTTTGGGTAAACTCGTCAACCCTAAAGCGGATATTAACGTGCGTCCCGTGAGTGCCCTCGCTGCCTCCTACATCATCTTCCCCCACACCGCAGAAACGGAGGCAGGTCCCATCAATTACAAACGCCTCAGTGACCGCTGTCGCGAATTGCTTGATGAGCTGGGAGGACTTGGTCCGGATGCCGAATTCATCGAGGTAGAGGATCTTTTAGCGCCCAAACAGGAAACACCTGTTTCCCCCGCTTCTCCCAGTCTCCCTGCTGCATCCCCCGAAACTCCCGCCGCTTCGAAACCACGCGGGGGAGAGTGAAACCTGTGGGCGAAGAGTTCGCATAGTCCGCGACGTAGGTGCGCATTATTTCCCAATCTGGCACCTCTAAAAACTACTAGGGTGAAAAAAACGCGGGAGAAAAATTGAAGAAAAAAGGGGAAATGATGCAATAAATGATTGAAAATAAAGTATCTTATGATATAATTTCCGCATGAGGATCAGAGAATTTTTTGACCAGGATGAAAGGCTCAAAACGCTCGATAAGTT
>CANQYL010000037.1 GCA_947628035.1 uncultured Akkermansia sp.
CACTTCGAGATCGAGGAAAATTGCGAAAAGACATACCGCTTTTGGGATCACGACCGCACAGATGCCCAGGGCAACAAACGCCCGCTGCAGCTCGAGAAGGCTCTCGCCTGCCTCGATGTCTCCAAAAAATCTCACTCCCGCCGCTACGGCGAAGAAGCCATCGAGGAGCGCATGTACTTCACCCAGCTCGTCACTCGTAAACCCTCCTACACGCACGAGCGCGATATGTTCGCCTTTGCTGTCCTGCTGCGCGGGGAGGCCTCCGTGCTCGGTCACCGCATCCTTCCCGGCACCGCCATCCTTCTTGAACCCCACGAAACGCTCCTCACCAATGAGGCCGATTGGATGGTCGCCACGCCTAAACGATGACCACCATGGAATCCTACGCTTTACCATCGGAGTGTCCTTCGCCGACCGGGAAACTCAAGAACATCGAGCTCCTCCGCTTCCTCATGGCTTGGGCTGTTGTGGGCTTCCATGTCAATCATGCAGATTGGCTTTCTGCCTATGGCGTAGGATTCCTCCGAAACTACTCAGGGATCGGTTGGCTTGCGGTTCCCTACTTCTTTGTTGTTTCTTTCTTTTTCCTCGTCCTGAGGACGCGTCCGGATTGCTCTGTCTGGAAGTTTGTGCGTAACAAATGGTTGCGCATGGCTCCCTTGATCACCGTTTGCACGCTGATAGGGTATGTGCTCCACCTCTGCGGTTTCTGGAAGTGGAATATGTCCGCTGATATCGCACAATGTCTGCTGATATTCGACCGTTTTCCTGCGATCCGGGGTCAGTTTGTCGGACCGGCATGGTTTTGTAGCGTTTTCTTTTTGTGCTCTATCCTCTACCTGTCGTGGATCAAGACGCTGCCTGCGAGATACGTCGCGCTCGTCGTGACAAGTATAGCATTCATTGGTATGGAAGCGTTAAATTTCTTTCCTCAAATCCTCAATAACGCCTTATGCGTGGGGATCGTTGATTATGGCAGGGCCTTTACAGGTTTGGGGATATCTTATGTGCTTGCTACAGTGTTTGTTACTACCCCCCCCCGCAACCTGCTAAACACTTATAATCAATCGTTTATGAAAATTTTATGGACAGTCACCGAAATCATCTTCTTGAGCCTTTTCGTGTGTTCGCTCTACGGCGCACATTGGTACAAACTTTCGGAATTTCTGAGTGTAATCTCCTTCGCGTGCCTGTTCTACCTCTTTATTCGAAAAGAGGGCTATCTGTCTCGCCTGTTGGAGCGAGATTGGTGCGTCTGGCTCGGACGCTACGCGTTCGGCGTTTTCATCGTTCACATGGTAGTTCTTCGAATTTTGAAATACATCCTTTTGCCGGGACACAAGGAATGGGCGCTCGCTCATCCGTGGTGTCTTCTTGGAGGCATGGCATGCGCCATCATGCTTTTAGCAATCCTTGGTTACCACTGCATCGAAGTGCCGGTTATGCGCTACATTAAATCGAAATAAATCGCAACAATGGATATTAAACTTTACCCAAGTGTGATGTGTATGGACTTCTCCCGGCTCCGCGAGGAGATTTGTTCCCTTGAGGCTGCCGGAGTCGATGGCTTCCACGTGGATGTGATGGATGGGGACTTTGTAGCCGCTCGCTCTCCGGAAAATTACGTAGCGGGTGTCCGAGCCTGCACCTCTCTGCCCCTTGGAGTGCACCTGATGGTCAGGAGACCGGTAGATTACCTCGAAGAAGTTTACGCGAGCCAACCGGAGACCATCTACGTGCACGCCGAAGCAGAAGACGTCCCTGCCTGTTTGGAAGACATACGGGGACATGGTTATCGAGTCGGGCTAGCTGTTCGTCCGGAAACGCAACCCGATGAGATAGCCCCCCTTCTCCCCTCCGTGAGTCAATTGTTGGTCCTGCGTGTACAGCCTGGCAAGGCCGGTCAACCCTCTATTCCTTCGATTGAAGAAAAAATCGATGATTTGCTTCACCTTCCATCACGCGGCTACGGGATAACGCTGGACGGTTGTGTTTCCAAGGAAACAGTCGTCAAATGGCACACGGGAGGTGTGCAGCACTACGTGTGTGGCATAGCGAGCGGCTTATTCTCTGTCAGGTGTGAGTTTTCAGATGAGAGAAGGAAGCAGGTATGCGCCCTGCGATGGATTTGACAACATGAATTCAGCCGATAATTGATCAACCATGGAAACTGGAAACTCCGAGGATTTGTCACGTTTGCTCAGTAAGTCTCGCGATGAGATACTGTCATCTTATACATGGAAAGCTGAACGACTCAAGATTGCTTGCTACGCCAATGCGATCCTTGAGCTTCACCAAAAGGTGTTTCCCAAATATCGGCATTGCCATGTGGGAGAGGATGTAGTGATCGTGGCCTGCGGTCCATCGGCAAGGCACGCGCCGATAATCCATGGAGCCAAGTATTTAGCCGTTAACCGAGCTCTCTTTGATCAGAGGTACAAATTCGACTACTTCTTTACAATGGATGTGCGCTCAGCGAAAAGCTGTGTGGAATTGGCTGCTACCTACGGATGTAAGAATTTTGTCGGAGTTTACATGCAGCTCTGGCTCGAGAGAACACCGCTGGAGCGGTGGATTCACCTCATCCCGGATGCCTTGATAGAAAGGATGAACCCCGAACGTTTTTATATGGGTTACTCTGTCCATCCTTTCTATGACATATCGATTCTCCCGCTGTATGATGGAGGCTCCATAACACATCCCGCGTTGAACTTCGCGCTCTGGACAAACCCGCGCCGCATCTATCTCATCGGCTGTGATTGTACCAATGCAGGTTACGCAGAGGAGGGAAGGAGGCAGGAACCTCTCACGGAGAAGCACCACAGGGATCTTATTATTGGTTATCATCAGCTCAAAAAATTGAGAGATTATTTTTGTCCTGATGTCGAGATAATCTCGGTCAATCCTGTTGAACTCAAAGGACTTTTCAAGGATGTTTACACAGACAGCTATCTCTCCGAACACGGGGAGATTGTCCGAGACAATGTCGAAATCATCAAGGAAACAGACAATCCTGAAAAATCATAATTTTGAACTTAAACTTACGTTTATCCTCCTTTTCATACCCGACCGTCATCATAAATCCCCACCCCCATAAATCATGAATCAAACACCCGATAAAAGCGTTGAAACCCAGATCCGCATGACAGAGGATTGCACCGGTTGTGCGGCATGCGCCAATGTATGCCCCGTCGGAGCGATTAAGATGGAACCGTATGGGCAGGAGGGCTTTTACAAGCCCCACGTCGATCCGCAGGTTTGCATCAACTGCGGTTTGTGTACAAAGACGTGTCCTCAGCATGAATTCCGGGACAAAAACCAAGAGGAACCCGCGTGCTACGCGGCAATGGCTCCCGATGATATTCGACTCAAGAGTTCATCCGGCGGTGTGTTTACCATCCTGGCGGAGGAGATTCTGCGCCGAGGTGGCGTTGTGTGCGGCGCCGCCTTTGATGAGAACTGGCGCGTACACCATATCCTCGTGGAAAACGAAGCAGGGCTGGAGAAGTTGCGCGGAGCTAAATATGTGCAGAGTTTTATTTCGGAGGATATTTTTAAGCAAATCAAATCTCATCTGGAAGCGGGGAGAAGCGTCTTATTTTCTGGTGTAGCCTGTCAAGTCGCCGGTCTGTACAATTTCTTGCGCAAAGACTATGAAAACCTCTACACCGTGGATCTGGTATGTGCGTATGCTCCCAGTCCCAAAGTTTGGGATCAATACCTCAACGAAAATTATACTCCGTCGGACATCCGTCACATAAGTTTCCGTGACAAAACGACCCGAGGATGGGGATGTTGGCATAATACGATCACCACAATCTCCGGTGTGGTCGAAGAAAACAAGTACATGACTCCTTTCCTCAACCGTCTCTTCAAAGGAGAGCACTGCGTCAACTGTAAGTTCAAACGCTTCCCCCGTCCTGCTGATTTCACCATGGGAGATTTTTGGAAGATAGGAGTGCATGATATAAAATGTGATGACAGAAAAGGGACGAGTGGATTTCTCCTAAACAGTAGGAAGGCCGAAGAATATACAAAAAGGATTAAGGACAAGTTTACCTTGTTTAAGAAATTCCCGCTAACGACAATGTCGTGGCAGATGACTATGTATGAACCAAGAACAAAGTCTGCCCAAAATTTCTTTAGACAGATTGATTCTCTCCCCTATCACATCAATTCGACAGAGACCCCCATAAAAACAAAGGTTGGCATTACAAACTGGTGGTTTGTAAATAACAGAGGAGCAATACTCACTAATTATGCCCTGAATGAGATGGTCAACAATCTCGGCTATGAGGCAAATACAATCAATTACATAAGCCCAATCGATCGTAAAAACTACCCTGGAGGTTTCGCTGAGGCATTTGCAAAAAAATATCTCCGCCTCACACGCCCATTACAAAATAAAGGAGATCTAAAAAGCATAAACAGGGAAATAGGAACATTTATCGCTGGGTCTGATCAAATTTTTAGGTATGACCTATGTGCCTTGAATAACCATCTTTTTTACATGGGGTGGGTTGATGCTGCGCATAGAAAATTGCTATCCTACTCTGCATCGTTCGCCATTGACAGGTTCGAAGCTAACGAATTCCAGAAAAACCTGACGCGCCATTTTCTCTCACGCTTTGACCAGTTGTCTGTACGTGAATTCGACGGCGTGGATATTATGAGGGATACCTTTGGGCTTGCGGCGACCCAAGTCTTGGATCCTGTTTTTTGTATCGAACCGGAAAAATATGAAAATATGGCAGAGAATGCAACGGAGAAACCAAAAGGGGATTTCATTGCCTATTACATCATGTGGCCCACGGAGAATAATAAAAAAATTATCCAATACGTTCAGGAAAGATTGGGGGTTCGTTCGGCTATCCATCTTAACTCATCCCCTTCTATTGAACATTGGTTGTGGTGTATAAAAAATGCCAAATTCATCGTGACGGATTCTTTCCATGCATCCGCTTTCTCCGTGATTTTTAACAAACAATTTGCCGTTATTCCGGCTCCTCGTGAGTATCCCTCTCGCTTTAAAACTCTTGAAAAGTTGACCGGGTTATCCACACGCTTCTTTTACCGAAATAATGATATTTATGATGCAAAGGATCTGTTCGACCCCATTGATTTCACTGATTGCAATCAGCGTATGGAGAAAGAGATTAGACGTTCTACCCAATGGCTGAAAGATGCATTGATGGCTCCCAAAGAGTACAAACTTAACCCCGAACAGGAAATGTATGACGCTCTGATTAGCTATCAAAATGAGGAGACACTACAATTAGGAATTCGCTGTTTCCACTTAGAGGAAAGCATAAAGGAGTTGCGTAATATAATCAAAAATATGTAAAAACTGTACAATAAGTTTGAATACAGTTGTCGATATCATCAAAGAAGAATCTAATTATCAAAAAAACAACGACATAATTTATCAAAAATGCCGGTAGAATTAAAAAAATTAGAAAAATTCTATGAGGAGGTGAAGAAACTCTGTAGGGCAGATGAATACAACTTGGTGTTGCACAAACATCTCGGGGATATTTTTTATGCGGTTGCATTGAGGGAAGAATTTGAGAGACAGACGAGCAGAAAGCTTCATTTCATTGTGCGACCCGGTCATGTGTTTCTGCTGAAATTGCTGGGGGCAACGAATTACAGCGTATGCTCCTTTCAATGGATGGAAAGAATCGCAAGGAAGGCAGAATACCCTTGGCTGCCGCCGGCAGCGCATGCTTCACATCGATTCGATGTGATCGTGAAGGATGTGTTCCTTTCGATACCGGTGCTGGGCGAACCGTTCATCTTGGATGGAGAGCAAGTGCACTTTTACCTGTTTGGGTTTTATTGGTGCCGACTATGGTCCAATAATTTGTTGGGTCGCACCGATTTTCAGTATCCTGTACCGATGGGGAAGGTGCCGATGTCATCCGAGGGGGAAAAGATACTAAGTTTGCTGGCGCCGCCGGAAAAGATTATCCTGTTGGCTCCGGATGCAGCCACGGCAACTGAATTACCTGTTGAGATCTGGGATGCGCTGGCAGAGGAATTCTCCGAGAAGGGATATGTGGTGGTGGTTAATTCGAAAAAATACAACATCAAGCACGCCACAAGCGCTTTTGCTCTGGGCTTATCCCTGCCGGATGTAATTGCGCTGGGGCAGAGATGCGCCTACGTGTTTTCGTTGCGGTCGGGTCTGTGCGACGTGTTGGTGGGGATTGGGAAACGTTTGTATGCGTTTTATCCGGCGATGCTGAGGAGAGAATTCGGAAGTCTAATCAAACCTTTTGCTAAGCCGACGGGGGTCAATGAGATCCAATTCTATCACTGGAAGACAGATCCAATTATATGGGAAGGGGAGGATTTGACACCGTGTGTACAAAAGGAATTGGATAGACTCAAGGAAATGTATCGAAAAGAGAGAATACTCTTGAGAGTTTGTCCCGAGGAAGAAAAAACAGGGCATGAGTTTTGGAGCGGGGTGTTTAATGCGGTGGCAGGAGAATCGCATCAATTCCCGGAGAACAATACAGAAAATCCGCCGCCAAAGGAAGAGGTGGTTGTAGGAGTGCTATTCGATGCAAAAGAGTCTCTCCCTCATGAAGAAGAAGTTTATGGTTGAGAACTTTCAATCTACTTGTGAAGAAAAAATATGGGTCGATTAATCACCGCATAAAGAGAAGAAATAGTCAATGAACGCTGTCTCGGCGCTGGAGTTGGCTTGGACGGAAAAACGAAAGTCATATAGGGAAACTGAGATGCAACTAGAACAATTAGAACAGTTTTATGAGGAGGTAAAAAAGCTCTGCAAAGAGGGGCAGTACAATTTGGTGTTGCATAAACATCTCGGGGATATCTTCTACGCCATATCCTTGAGAGAGGCTTTTGAATTACATACAGGGAAAGGGTTGCATTTCATTGTGAGGCCAAGATATGCGTTCCTGCTTGATATGTGCGGTTCCAGCAATTACAGCATCTATGACAGCAAGTGGATGGAAGAAGACGCACGAAATGAGGTATTCCCATACATGCCGGAGGCGCCCCATGCCTCTCACCATTTTGATATGATTGCTAAGGATCTATTCTCGTCCGTTCCTATCATGGGACAGCCTTTCATCTTGGACGGGGAAATGACAAACTTCCGCCTTTTCACGAACTATTGGTGCCGACTGTGGTCCCACAATTTATTGGGTCGTACCGATTTCCAATATCCCGTGCCGCACGGGAAAGTTCCGATGTCTGGTGAAGGACAAAGAGTATTGAATCTGCTAGCGCCTTTAGAAAAGATTGTCCTGTTAGCTCCGGATGCAGCTACGGCAATCGAATTGCCTGTTGAGATTTGGGATGCGTTGGCGGAAGAATTCTCCAAGAAGGGGTATGTGGTGGTGGTTAATTCGAAGAAATATAAAATTAAGCATGCCTCAAACGCTTTCGTCCTGGGCTTATCGTTGCCGGATGTAATTGCGCTGGGGCAGAGGTGTGCCTACGTGTTTTCGCTGAGGTCGGGTCTGTGCGACGTGTTGGTGGGGATTGGAAAACGCTTGTATGCGTTTTATCCGGCGATGCTGAGGAGGGAATTCGGGAGTTTGATTAAACCTTTTGCTGAGCCGACGGGAGTCAATGAGGTCCAGTTCTACCACTGGAAGACAAGTCCGATTGTATGGGAAGGGGAGGATTTGACACCGTGTGTTCAAAAGGAACTGGACAGACTCAAGGCAATTTATCGAAGAGAAAGAATGATCTTGACTTTCTCCTCCGGAAAGAGGAAGTCAGGGCATCAGTTTTGGAGCGGTGTATTTAATGCCGTGGCCGGGGAGGCGAATCAATTTCCGGAGAACAACGTGGAGAATCCTCCTCCGAGGGAGAGAGAGAAAGAAGTGAAGGTACTTGGGATGCCGGTGTACAGGAGGAGGGTAGAAGTCTCGAGCGAAGCCATCTGCAAGACTCTGTTGGGAGGTTTATGGCACGAGAGGCGGCTGGGGAAAAGTAAGAAGGTGTGTGTGTGCGGGCTGCAGGTCTATTCCCGGAACCGGAGGAGGAAAAAGGTTCTGGGAATCACACTGAAGAGGTACGATTATGAGAGGAGATGGCTTCAGGTGTTAGCTCAGAGGATTGGGGAGGAGTATGATGACGTGTACCTGCTGAGACACAACATGGGAGAGACGTATGTGGAACTCGCCTGCATGGAGCAGCGGGTACAGGCGCACGGCTCAAAGAAGCCGTTGGTGGTGGCGCGCGAGGAGAGGTATGAGGAATTGTGCCGGATGATGCTGCCGAAGGAGATTGAGGTGCGACACATCCCGCTGGATCAGGGTGAGATTCACGATATCTTCTGCGAGCAGGGGAAGGAATACCGAGAGATCATGTTCGAGGCTGATGGGCACCGATTCTTCTGCTCTACCCCGCGCATAGCGGAACACATGGTTAAACTTCGAAGGAAAGACCCACACGTCAATTTCTACAGCTACATACGCGAGAGCGTGGGGGCGAAAGCAGGGGAAAGCATACCGCGGCTGCAGGTACAGGAAGAAACCAAGGAGCAGGCGAGGGCGCTGATGCAGAAAGAGGGACTGAAGGAAGGGAAGTATGTCGTGCTGCTTCCGGAGGCGGTATCCACGCAGTTGCTCCCGGAGAACTTTTGGCTCGGGCTGGAGGAGGAGTTGACCAAGAGAGGATACAAGACATATATCAACTGGTCCATAGGAAATAACGTGGGCGTGCCCGTAGAAGTGCTGGTGGAAGTGAGCCGCCACGCTGCCGGGGTTATCACGCTGGGAAGTGGGGTCGCGATCGTACTTGCGAGAGAGGTGCGGCACATGGATATCATCTATACCGCCCTGAGAAACAAGGATGCCAAGTGTAACGCCGGCATGGTCATGGAGCTCTATTCGGTGCGGCACATACCGGGCGTGGATATGCAAGTCATCAATGAATACGACAGCGAGGAAAGGGGCTACAAGGCACTCGCGGAGCAAGTTATCGCCAACTATTGAATGTCCTGAAGCAGAGCAAGGGAACGCAAGGATTATAGACAAATGAAAACAACCGCTTTCATTCCCATTAAACTTAATAACGAGCGCCTCCCCGGCAAGAATACAAAACCTTTTTCTGACGGTACTCCTATGTGCTATCTCGTTCAGAGTACTTTGTTACGTGTGTCCGAAATTGACGATATATTTGTTTTTTGTAGCGATGACAGTATTTGCAAATATCTCTTGTCTGGAGTGAAATTTCTTAAACGACCATCCTCTCTTGACACACAACAAATTCTTTGTAGCGACATCATTCGAACCTTTTTGCAAATGTGCGAATCTGATGTGTACATCATGGCAAATGCCACATCCCCTTTCATCAAAGCAGAGAGGTATAGCGCGTGTATTCGTGCAGTTCAGTCGGGAGAGTTTGATAGTGCTTTTGGGTGCGAGAGGCTTTCTGATTTCCTGTGGTTCCAAGGGAAGCCTTTCAATTACAATCCTCGTCATATCCCAAGAACTCAGGATCTAATTCCCTCCTATAGAGAACTCTCATCCCCGTACGTTTTCACACGTGGTAGCTTTGAGAAGTATGGGAGCAGAATAGGGGAAAAACCCTTCATGTGTGAATGCAGTAAATTGGAGTGTGTAGATATCGATTATCCGGAAGATTTTATTATCGCCGATATGATATACACTTATAAGAACAAACACAGAGCCTGACATGAAATTCAATTACATCGTTTGGGATTTAGACGGGGTAATGATCAATGGTCAGGAGGGAGTTATCAAAGGCGTGAATTACGTCCTTAAGACATTGAATTACCCCCCAATGACACCTGTCCACGTGCAGATGTTATTTACTGCACCGAAGGTACAGGTAGCCTTTGAACGCATCTGCTCAGTTCCTTCTCATACCGCAGTTAAGTACGCAGAAATGTACAAGGATGCATACCTGAATTATTACTTGCTTGAAGCACGATTGCAGGATGGCATCAATAATGTGATCGAAACGCTGTATGCACGTAACATGCCGCAGGCTATAGCTACTAATAGACACCATGAATGCGCGATCAGACTTTGTCAACATTTTGGTTTTACTGAATATTGTTCACCGATCATCGGTTCTGATGGAAAAGAAGAAACCACTAAATCAGACATCATTAGAGAATGCTTAAAGACGATGGGGTGCCCGAATCCGGAGGAAGCCATCATGCTCGGTGACCTGCCGGGAGATATTTTGTGTGCTGAAGAGGTAGGAATGCACTTCCTTGGTGTCAACTATGGTTTCAGCTTCCATAACGTTCTGGGCTATGCCAACTCGCCGGAGGAAATTCTTACGATACTTGTTTCCTCTTCAAGGTCCTGTCCCACCACAGTGTTGAAAAATACAAACATGAACAAACTGCTGAATAAGAATGCCCAAGTAGTGTTACCGCCCGTGGTGTAGGGAGGTGGATCCAGTCATCGTCTTAGTGACTTACACACATTAAATATGAACGAATAAAAAATTCCTTAAAATTAACCCTGTGGAGGACAAAGCCATGAAAACAAAACAAAACCTTTCAGACAATTCCATGATTGCCCTCTACAAATTACTCCGCCCCCATCACGTCTCCTTCTCCCTCTTCGTCATCCTCGATTATATCGAGAAAAACCGCGGATGTACCATATCCGACATAGCCGATGCCATGGACATATCCCGCACGCCGGTTCATAACCACCTCACCATTCTACGACGTCTCTCTCTCATCGAGACGTACACATCAGAAGACTTAACCGATTTTCGACGCGTCCGCGTCTTCCCTACATTAAAGGGCTTCCTGCTCGTTCAAAATGCTCATAGAATCCTTGAGAAAATCAACACCGTGGTAGGATAAAGGATTTGCGATCACATCTGTCCCAAGAAAAAGCAACCAAGGCGGCTGACGCCGCCAATTTCCGATTTAAATGCTAGCGATCATCATAATGATGGTTCTCAAGAAGTCTTCTCGTTCGTCAAATTCGCGGCATAGCCGCCGAACTCCCCCTATCGTAAATCGTAAATAGCAAACGCATTGAACAATGCGTTTGCTTGCTACTCGGCATTTGTGCGGGCGATGGCGTCTTTTTCCAGAGCGCTCCAGAGCGAGGCGAGCGCGTCCTTGACGGAGGTTTGTTTTTCCGCGGAGGATTCACCGGGTTGGCTGTGAGCAAAGAGGTAGTACTTGAGCTTGGGCTCCGTACCGCTGGGGCGTACGGCAAAGCTGCGTCCGTCCTCCATGTCGAAGAAGAAGAGATTTTCGGCAGGAACGGGGTCGCCCTCGGCATCCGAAACCTTGCCCTCAGAGAAATCACGCACAGCAACGATGCGCGAGCCGTCCATCTCGGTGGGTGGATGGGAAATGTAGCTCCGCGTGAGAACCGCGATTTTGGCGGCGCCGTCAGCGCCCTCCATGACGAGACTTTTACCGGACTCGGCGTAGAAACCAAACTGAGTGTAGAGTTCATGGAGGCACTGCAGGAGACCCTTGCCCCGTGAAGAGAGGAAGGCGTTCAGCTCGGCGAGACAGAGCGCGGCGGCATTGGCATCCTTGTCGCGCACAAAGTCCTGAGCAAGGTAGCCGTAGCTTTCCTCACCGCCAAAGACAAAGTACTTGCTGTGCGTGAGACGCAGGGAGCGCGTGGCGGCTTCATCAAGCTGTCTGTAATTGACGCGCAAATTCTCAGGGATAGCGCGTTCATACTTGCCGAGTTTGGCGGCGATGTACTTGAAGCCGGTGAGGACATTCACCGTAGCGATGCCGAAAGAGGCAGCTATGGCATCCTGCAGCGGGCTCGTGACGTACGTTTTTACCATGACCGCGTGCTGCACGTTTTCATCGGTTATGAGTCCGAGCTCACGCATGCTCATGCATCGATACCAAGCCAGCAGGCAACCGGTCTGGTTGCCGGTGAGCAGCTTCATGACGCCATCGTGAGGATCTCTCACGGCGATACCCATGCGATCGCTGTCGGGATCCGTGGCTATGACGAGATCCGCGCCCTCGGCGTTAGCCTGCGCGATGGCCATGTCCAGCGCGGGGGCATTCTCGGGGTTGGGACTCTGCACGGTGGGGAAGCGTCCATCCTGCACATCCTGCGCAGCTACGGTAGAAACTTGGCACCCGAGCTCGCGCAGAAGGGGGACGATGCAACGCCCGCCCGTGCCATGCAGATTGGTATAGACGACTCTGGCGCTGGAGGAGCTGAAGACCTCCGGGCGGAGAATGATGCCCTTGAGACGATCCATGAAGCGACGATCCATCTCGGGGCCGAGGACGGTGAGGGTTCCTCTTTGTTCGGTAGGAACCGGGACGTAATCTTCGCTGTCCAGGGAATCAACCTCAGCGATGACGGCTCGATCGTGCGGAGAAATCAGTTGTGCTCCATCGTTGAAGTAAGCCTTGAAGCCATTGTCGTGGGCAGGATTATGGGAAGCTGTGATGACGACGCCCGTGTCGGCATTCCGTTCACGGATGGCGAATGAAACTTCCGGCGTGGAGCAAGGTCCGTCAAAGAGGTCGCAATCACAGCCGAGTTCCGTGGCGATGCGCGCGCAATATTCCGCAAAGTCGCGCGAGAAGTGCCGAGTGTCGTGTCCGATGACGATGAGGGGTTTGCGCTGATCGCCCACGAAACGGCGCATATAGGCGATGAGACCGCGCATGGCTCGACCGACGTTGAAGTAATTCATGCACGCCGTACCGACGCAGGGGAACTGGGGGCGTCCGTTCAGGCCGCCGACTCCCTGCTCAGCGGCGGTGACGATGGCGCCTATGGTGCGTCCGCGCAATCCACCCGTACCGAAAGCGAGGGTTTTGTAGAAACGGTTGTTCAGTTCGGTCCAATTTCTCTGTTCCACCAATTCAGTGACGGCTGCCGGGGCGACGGCATCTTTTGAACCGGTCAGCAGCAGACGAATATTCTCCAGAGAAGACGCAAGCAGATGGCCCTCCTGTACTGCTTGCTCCAAGGCGTGAATCGTGTTTTCGGTAATCATAACCCGTGTTGCATTGTAGCACTCTTTCCGCGCAAACGCAACCCCCCCGGGCAACAGAATCAAGATTGATTCTGTTGCCTATTTACGATGGACGATTTACGATTTGGATGCTAGCGCGCCGGCGGCGCGGGGAGGCGGAGCGGTAGCGCAGCGGAATTTTGGGAACAGCGCGGGGGTGTTGGCTAGAAAACCACTCATGATTTTACTCCCCCTCAGCTAAAAGCTTCGCGGCGGGCGCAGGGCAAACGCATTTTCTAATGCGGTTGCCCTGGCGGCGTGCGAAAATAACTTGATTGATGGGAGAAATGATATTATAGTTGTTAGGGAGGTGGGGAAAATGAGACGAGCCAAAAAAAAGAGAAAGGTAACGAAAAAGGAAACGCGTGCGCTGCCGTTTGTTGTGGGCGCTCTCGTTCTGTTGGGCGCCGTCACGGTTGGGAGAATGCTCGTGGGAAATGAGGAAACGAAGAAGGAGCCCGCCGAACCGAGAATCGTGCAAAAGACAGTCAGGAAGGTCCCCAAGCAACAGAAGCAGCAGCCGGTCGAGATCCATCTCGCCCCGGACGAGGAAACGGATGAACCGCAGCAACCACAGCCGCAGCAACCCGTCGTCCGACCGGACACCCCGAAATCCGAGAAAGGCTCAAGCTCGGAGCCGGAGCATGTCGCGGATGTCCGGACTCCCCAAGCTGAGTCTGACACGGAGCCACGCGACGAGGAGATCCCTCAAGTGGACGTCCGAGAAACCGAAGAACCGGATGAACCAACCAAAGAGCAAGAAGTCGCGGAGGAAGAGGAAAAGCACGAGCCGCGAAGAAACGTGCGCTATCATCCGGTCCGGTGCAGCAACAGCGTCTATTCGTTAAGTGAGGCTGCTCGGGCGGGAGATGTTGAATTGGTGCGAAAGAGGCTCAAGGAGGGGTATCCTGTATGTATCCGCAACGAAGCGGGAATGACGCCGCTGCATCTGGCTGTGCAGAATGGGCGGACGGCTGCAGCGCGGTTGCTAATCAGTCGTGGCGCGGACGTTTTGGCGAAGGATAAGCAGGGGCGGCTGCCGATTGACCTGACGGAGAATGAGGAGATCAAGGCGCTGCTGAAGGAAGCGGAGAAGGTGCGGACGAAAGAACTCGAAGTTTTTGCCGATATCAAGCGCGGAGAGACGAAGAAACTTCAAGAGATGCTGGCTCACGGCATGAGTCCCGATGTTATCTCAGAGGATGGAACGACGTGCATCCTGATTGAGGCTGTATGCTCACGGAACAACGAAGCCGTGCGCATCTTGCTCAAGGCCGGCGCGAAGCTATCGACGAAGGGAGTGGGCGGGAAGACTGCGCTGCATATAGCGGCGGGGAACGGCGATGTGGAGACGACGCAGCTCCTGCTCAAGGCCGGCGCGGATCCCATGACTCCGGGCGGAAACGGAGCCACCCCGCTGCACGAGGCCATTTGGTCAGGGAAGTTGGAGACGGTGAAGCTGCTCCTACCCCTCTACAAAAAGATCAACTTCAGCCCGATGTACAGCGGCGGGGTAGGTCCGCCGATCGCAATGGCCATCTACCATGGAAGAGAGGCCGTGGTGCAGGAGATGCTCAAGGCAGGCTTGAAGGTGAACAGCCCTATGTTTGAGGAGCCGCTGCTGGTGACTGCGGTGAAGAAGGGCAATGTGGAAATTGTGAAAATGCTGCTTAAGGCTCACGCTCGCAAGGACGCGAAGGACTCTCAGGGGAAAGTCGCAGCCGATTACGCAAGCGGCGAGGTAGCGCGCCTTTTGAAGTGAAAAGAGATACCAACGAAACGATGATGATGAAAACCTGGAGAACAATCGTAGGAGTACTTCTCGTGGCCGCGACGTGCGTCCTCGCGGATGGCGATGTGCCACAGTTTACGGACTACTCGAACATCAACCAGGGTCCGCCGGATGTGAGTTACAGAAACCGCGAATTCCGCGCCTATCTGACCAACGATGAGCTTCGTAAACGTCTTAAAATCTCACAGTATTCCTCGTTTGAGAATCCTACCGGCATCTTCTTCAGTAGAGACGAGACGGTATCTCTGAACGTCAAGGGCGGCGCCGGAAAGAAAATAACGCTCATTGTCCACGACTTCGGGCTGTCCGGCAGCCATGATGTGTATCCGCTGAACGAAGGGAAAAACAGCATTAAAATAAAGTCCTCGGGTCTGGGCTACATCGACTACCGCTCCGATAAGCCGGAACAGGAGCCACCGGTACATATCACCATTGACGGAGGGAAGATCAACGGCGTGTTCACCCCGCAGGACGACGAGTCGACATGGAAGAGACTGCTCGCCTCCGCCAAGTGCAATATCCTCGACCTTTTGGGGACGCGCTGTCAGTTGACCTATGACGTCGCTTCGCTGCGTAAATACTGCCCTCACGATGGTCCGAAGCTGCTGGCTCTCTACGACCGCATTATTGAGATGGAGCAGGATGACGTGATGGGCTGGAAGTTCGATGGCTCGCATCCGGGGAACCATATTCACGGTCGCGTGCAGTGGGGAGGATTCATGCATGCGGACGGGTACGGCGGGGCGTTCCACGTCAGTACAATGAACGTGCTGGCGGATCCCGAAGCATTGAAAAAGAGTTCGTGGGGTGTGGCGCATGAGTTCGGACACGTGAACCAAACGCGTCCGGGTATGAAGTGGATCGGCATGGGAGAAGTGACAAACAACCTGTGCTCTTGCTGGGTGAATTACCAGCTCGACCCGCAGCAATCGAGATTGGAGCACGAGTGGAGCGGAACGTTGGACGCGTCCCCCATGCGCGGAGGGAACTTTGACAACTACGTGAACAGCGCCGTTGTGAGACACCAAATCTGGCAATTCCAGGTGGGTAAGGATCCTGATCCTGCAGACGTTCAGGCGCTGAAACGCGAGGAAGCCGGGAATGTGTTTGTCGCGCTCGCGCCATTCTGGCAGTTGTTGCTCTACAATCACCTCGCTCTGGGCAACAAGGATTTTTATCCGCGCATTTATCACGATGTCCGCGCGACGGATGAGAGCAAAATGACGAACGGCGAGCTGAGGGTTCTCTTCATGAAGCGCGCGTGTGATGCCGCTCAGCTGAATTTTTCGAAATTCTTTGTCACGACCGGTATGGCGGCGGCGATCGATCGCGAGGTGGGAGATTACGGCGTGGCCTTCGTGACGGTGACGGAGGATATGGTGCAGAAAATGCTCGACGAGGTGGCGAAGTACCCGGAGCCGGAAACGGACGTGATCTATTACATAACGGTCAACAGCGTGGACATATTCCGCGACAAGTTGCCCATCGAGGTGTCGCCCGATGCGCCGAAGATCAAACTGCCGGTCAAGCAGGTGGATATACCGCCGGATGCGTGGAAAAACGCCGTGGCGTTTGAAGCCTACAGCGGCGAGAAACTCATCCGCGTGTCGCTGCGTGGGCTGAACCATGAGGACAATGAGACGACGACCGTGATATGCCCGCCGGAGACCGATTCCCTGAAGGCTGTGCAGTGGGACGGCAAGCGCATCACCATTGCCAAGCTGTCCGACGACCCGGAGACACGAAAAAAATGGCGGGAGAATATCAAGATGGCCGAAATCGTGCGTGCGCTCAGGAAGGGCGATAACGGCAAGTTGAAGAGTTTGCTCGAGGGAATAAAGCTGAACGAACAGAAGCTCGACAACGGGAATTCTCTGCTCCACGAAGCGATTACTCGACAAAATGCGCAGGTTGTGAAGTTATTGTTAGAGAGTGGTGCCGATCTGAAACAGATGGACAAAGACGGCAGGATGCCCCTGCACCAGGCGTGCAGGTACGACAATGAGAAAATCGTGAAGATGCTGCTCAAGGCGGGGGCAGACCCCATGGCAAGGTCCGAGAATTCGGCCTACCCCATCCATGAGGCAATTTGGTGCGAGAGGAACAATTTATTGCCCATCCTGCTGCCTTACTACGAAAAAATCAACTTCAGTCCCGATGGCGGCGGGAATGGCTACCCCGCCGCTATGGCGATTAAGAGGGGCAACGTGGGGGCGCTGAAAATCTTGCTCAAAGCCGGGCTTAAGGTGAACGACGACCGGTTCGCCTCGGATCCTCTGTTGACGATAGCCGCGAAAGAGGGAAAAGAAACGATGGTCCGGCTGCTGCTCAAGGCCAAGGCAAAGAAGAGTGCAGTGAATGCCGAGGGGAAGCGGGCCATCGACTACGCAAAGGGCAACATTCGCGAGCTGCTCAGGTAAGCGCCCCGAGGGCAAACGCATTTCTAATGCGTTTGCCCTGGATTGGGCTTGCGCGTGGGTAGCGCGGATGGTATGATGAGCGCAGCATGATGACTTCGAAACATATCGTAGCAGTTATTGATTATGGTTCCCAGTACACTCAGCTCATTGTGAGGCGCGTACGTGAATTGGGGTATCTGGCAAAACTTTATACCTGCGAGGAGATTGATGAAATTGACGAGCCGGGTGCCGTCATACTTTCCGGCGGACCCCGTAGCACGTCGGAGCCTGATGCTCCCGATATCGATTTCGAAAAATTAAAGAGCTTCAACGTGCCTGTCCTGGGAGTATGCTACGGGATGCAGCTGCTCAACATCAAGACGGGCGGAACGGTGCGCCCGAGCAACAAGAGGGAGTACGGTCCCGCCGCTCTCATTCCGGAGGAAAATGCCGGTCTCTTCGACGGAGTATCTCCCTCCTCCCAGGTCTGGATGAGTCACTCCGACACCGTCGATCACCTCGCCGACCATTGTCGGGTCATTGCCCGCAACAGCGAAGGAATACCTGTTTCTCTGCAGTGGGGCGACAAGATGTTCGGCATCCAATTTCACCCCGAAGTGACTCATTCCCACGAGGGGCGCACCATCCTGCGAAACTTCCTCTCATTCGCCAAGCAACTGGCCCCCTTCGACATCGGTGACTTTAAGCGCGAGCTCATCGCGGAAATCCGGGAAAAAGTGGGGGACAGACAAGTGGTGTGCGGCGTCTCCGGCGGGGTGGACAGCACGGTGCTGGCTGTTTTGCTGCACGAAGCCGGAGTGCGGGCTCGCTGTATTTTTGTGGACAACGGGCTGCTGCGCAAGAACGAGGCGAAGGAAGTGGAGGAGAACTTCCGCCGCATGGGTGTGTCTATCGAAACCGTGAATGCATCCGAACGTTTCCTGGAAGCTCTCAAGGGAGAGCCCTCCCCGGAAAATAAACGCCGCATCATCGGTTCCCTCTTCATCGACGTATTCTGGGATGCGGTGGGAGATGCCGAGATGCTTGCCCAGGGAACGCTCTACCCGGACGTCATTGAAAGTGCTTCCAACGCCAAGAGTAAGGCCTCTGTCATCAAAACCCACCACAATCGCGTGGAGCGCGTGCTCAAACTCCAGGAGGAGGGTAAGGTGATTGAGCCGCTCGCCTTCCTCTTCAAAGACGAAGTACGCGCTCTGGGCGCCTCCATGGGCATCCCGCATGATATTCTCTGGCGGCATCCCTTCCCGGGACCGGGTCTGGCGGTGCGCTGTCCGGGTGAGGTGACCAAAGATAAGTTGGACATCATCCGCGAAAGTGACTCCATCTTTATTTCCACCCTGCGCAAGTGGGGGTGGTACGACAAATGTTGGCAGGCGTACGCCGGCTTGATCCCCGTGAAAACGGTCGGTGTCAAGGGTGATGAACGCTCCTACGAATTCGCCACCAACCTGCGGGCCATCGTCTCTGAGGATGCCATGACGGCGGACTGGGTACAGTTGCCCTACGATCTGCTGCGAGAGGTCTCCAACCGCATTCTCAACGAGGTCAAGGGAACCAATCGCGTACTCTACGACGTGAGTACCAAACCGCCGGCATCTATTGAGTGGGAGTAGAGTGACGATAGTCCACCAGGTGACTACCGTTGCCCATTTTCGATTTACAAAGCCCACGAGGGCTCGGAGTGGGATTGGACAAAATGCGTGAGCATTTTGCCCGCAGGGCGCTGAGGTAGTGTGGTAACCGAAGCATCATGACGCTCGACGGTCCCGTGTAGGGCGCACGCGAAGCGGGCGGTAAGTGCGGTTGGACAAAATGCGTAAGCATTTTGCCCGCAGGGCAAGGAGGCAAAGCGGCCGACGGCCCCGTGTGGGCGCACGCAAAGCGTGCGGTAAGACCGATTGGACAAAAGCACAGCTTTTGCCCGAAGGGCGAAAGCGACCGACGGCTGTAAGGTCGATTAGCCAAAAGCGATAGCTTTTGTCCCAACGGGATGAGGAGTCGTAAGGCGACTCCGAAGCAAGCGCCGATGGGGCGGCGCTGAGTCAATGTGGTGCCGACGAGTCAATTTACGATTTGAATGCTAGCGCGCTACGCGCGGAGCAGAGTCAGGCGCGGGCGCGGTGGCGGCGGAGGGAACGAGCGATGCGGAGAGAGATGCGACGCCCCAAGTGCCTCTGAGACTTCGCGATAATCGTTCCGAAGACGAGGGCAAAGCCGAGCCATTGTCCGGGGAGAATAGTCTCTGCATAGACGAGCCATCCTAACAGCGCCGCCTCCGTGGGTTCCATACACGAGATGATGCCGAACTCCAACGAATTGAGACGTCGCATGGCATAAGCGACCAGAGCGAGCACACCTACGCCCTGCAGCACGCCGATGCCCAACAACCAAGGCCAACCCTCACCGACTCCGCTCAACGGCTGTTCCATGAGAACGAGGGGCGGCAGGAGGGCGACCGTACCTGCGAGAGCTTGCCAGTACACGCGGCGGATCATGCTGACCTCCGCTGACATACACCGGTTGAGCACGAGATAGAACGAATAAAACACTCCGCAGAGGATGCCGTAGAACAAACCGAGCGCTTCCTCCTGTTCCCCTTGTTTCGCCTCAGAAAAACAGGTGACAAGGACGATACCCATACAAGCCGTACAGAGCAACATTACGTCGCGGCGCGGAGGAAGACGCCGCTTGAACAGTGACTCCCAGACGGCGGAGAGCATGGGACCGGAAGCGGGCAGCAGAGCCGCTATCCCTGCAGACGTGTGGCGAATGGCCAAATAATAAAACAGGATACACAGACCGATGCTCACCCCGGAGACAAACGCCGCCGGTGAAAACGCCAGCGATATTCCCCCGCGCAGTTTCATCCACACGGCTCCTATTCCGATGAGCGCAAATCCTACGCCGAACCGCGCGAAGGAACACAACTGCGCACTGCAACCGGATTCTCTCACAAACACACACAGCGACCCCATCAGCAGAGCCGCTGCCAATGCCGCCACCAAGGCACGCGCGTGAGATGTGGCATCCTGTTCCATCACAAGGCCTTTTCATCGGCGCGCAAGGCATCCACACAGATCGCGCTCCAAGTCTCCAAGCGCTCATAGAGGGAACCGCTCAATTCCTCCAGAGTGTGGAATCCCAGTTCTGCAAGTTTCTTCTCACGAGGCGCCACTTCTTCCGTGTCCAATTCAAACAGGTGTACTACACCCAGGTGCACGCTGCCCACCTCGTTGGTATCGTCGTTGATGACAGCATAAAGGCTCTGCGTGGCGTTGCCGGAAAAGGTGATCTCCTCGCGGATTTCTCGCTCCATGCCGGAAAGATAGGTGGAGATGCTGTCGGTGAGACCATCGACGGGGTTGATGTGCCCCCCGATGCCGAGCGACATCTTGTTGTGCAGACGAGTCTCGCCTCCCTTGGGAGTGCGGGCGTACGCGAGGATGCGACCGTTGTGACGGAAGATAGCGTAAGCGATGATTTGCTTGAAGGAGGGATCCATCTCGGCGGCATCTCGATCCATATAGCGTGCCACTTCGGGCTTGAGAAACGCCTCCAGATATTCCTGCGGGTTGCGTCTGACCCCATAAAAGGAGCCTACTTCTTCAAATGCCTTCCTCGGCACGACGAGCACCTGCTCTCCATTGTAACGTGACATGCCCAAAGTCTAACACACTCCTACTCCTATTGCAAGCGCCGAGGGCGGGGCAAACGCATTGAAAATACGTTTGCCTATTTACGATGGAAGATTTACAAAGCCCACGAGGGCTCGGAGTGGGATTGGACAAAATGCGTGAGCATTTTGCCCGAAGGGCAAGGAGGCAAAGCGGCCGACGGCCCCGTGTGGGCGCACGCAAAGCGTGCGGTAAGACCGATTGGACAAAAGCACAGCTTTTGCCCGAAGGGCGAAAGCGACCGACGGCTGTAAGGTCGATTA
Source organism: uncultured Akkermansia sp. (assembly GCA_947628035.1). Taxonomy (GTDB): domain Bacteria; phylum Verrucomicrobiota; class Verrucomicrobiia; order Verrucomicrobiales; family Akkermansiaceae; genus Akkermansia. The sequence goes on from CANQYL010000037.1 coordinate 21,152, forward strand.
GCCAAAAGCGATAGCTTTTGTCCCAACCGGATGAGGAGTCGTAAGGCGACTCCGAAGCAAGCGCCGATGGGGCGGCGCTGAGTCAATGTGGCGCCGACGAGTCAATTTACGATTTGTTGATAATGTGAGTGTTGCGAAAATTTTTCGAATCATCAACGTGTGCGGGGCTGTTCGCTAGATCCGTCATCATGATGACCACTTGTTGTCATGATTTTTGATACGTATAAACAATGATATCAATCAATAAGAGAATTTTCTCTGTTGATGCACTTCTCTCAAATGCCTCTACCCTGGTTTTTCCCCTTGCCGCTTTGTGATAAATATGGTAAACATACGCTTGGATGGCGCTCATTCCCTCGCCCCATCCAAGCACATGCCTTAGCCGGAGGTGATGCAGCCCATCCCCCTCTTCCTACTCTCCCAATCTCTCACTCAACGAACCATGAAACAACTGATTTTCCTGCTCTGCTCGACCCTTCTGTTGATCGCTCCGGTGTCCACCGCTGTCGGCGCTTCTTCAGGCCAGCATGGCGACGTTCACGCTGCCAGTGCTGAAAATCCGCGCTATTGGATCACAACGTCCTCCGGGAAAACCCATAACCGTTCCTGTCGCTACTACAAAAAAAGCAAGGGACACGGTTCGGATACCCCGTCCGGCAACGACTGCAAAATCTGTGGTGGCGCCAGCCGCGGGTAAATCGAAAACAAGGCATCTCTGGGACGGTGAAGCCTCAACACGCGGGCTCCGACGGCGAGGCAGATGAGGAGAATCCCAGCATGTTGGACAGATCCGCAACGCCGACTACAAAACGCGCCCTGAGAAGCCGGCAAGGCGTTGCGTGATTACAGGAAAAGCTCCGGCTCCTTTCTCTTGCTGCAAGCGCTCTTGATCATGAGACCCGCCAGCCAGACGACAAAGCGGTTGGGACGTCTCGCGCGGTGCGGGCAAATCGAAACGCAACGCATACAGGAAATGCACTTCGACTTATCTGTGCTGCGTGGATTTTCATGGTTGACCGCTTGAGCGGGACAATGGTCTGCACAAATGCCACAGCCGGTACAGGCAGATGTAGCCTGAGGAACGAGACTCATCCGGAAATCCTTTTTGTAGGGACGATTCCCCGGGAGAGTCAGCTCTTGAAAACAGGGCTCCTCCCGCAGGAATTGCGCAACGTGATTGCCGATTTCTGAAAGCCGTTGCACATCTCTCTCATCGGGACGTCCACTGGCGTATTGATGAACGATCGAATGCTCAGCTACCGCCGCAACCCCTGCCGCCACACGAAACCCGGCGGCTTGGGCGACATCTTGCAACTCGACGAGACTGTCCTCGTAGTCCCGGTTTCCGTAAACGCTGACCACCACAGCCCGAGCTCCGTTTCCTCTCACCTGTGCCAGCCTCTGGGCCGCCAGGCGAGGAATACGTCCGCCGTACGATGGAGCGGCAATGACCGCCACCTCCGACGGGGTCACCTGTTCCCGGGAAAAATCGAGCTTCGCATCGGTCAAATCAATCTGCCTGTCGTATTCACCGATTTGCACACTCAACAGGTTGGCGACGGAGTTGGTACCGCCGGTGGGACTGAAAACCACCCTCACCACTCTTTCTACCGCTTTACGCATGAGTTCCTGCCTCACGGGCTTGTTGAATAACCTCCGGCTTACCCTTGATATCTCCCAACTGCCAGGCTCCTATCCCATAAATGGGCTCTGCAATCACCGGCTCCTCCATGCACTCCATGAATCCCATAAAATCCCCGACGGCGTGTTGCATATTCTCCTTCTCATCCTCTGCCGCGGAGATGATGAGCTGCCACTTCTTACCGGCAAAGCCCTCGTACGGGTAAAGCGGCAGCGTGCGGTCGATGAAGTTTTTCAGTCTTCCGCACAGTGTGTAAAAATAAACCGGACTCGCGAGCACAATGACGTCCGCTTCCCGGAGTTTGGGCAGCAGGGTCGCCATATCGTCCTTTTGCGCACACACCCCCGTCCTTTCACACGCATAGCACCCCAAACAGGGCTCAATACGCAGCTGAGCCAACCGTACCTTCTCCACCTCGTGACCCGCCTCTCTGGCTCCTTCCGCGTACGCATCGCACAAGGTGTCCGAATTCCCGCCTTTTCTTGCACTGGATGATAGGATGAGAATTTTCTTTTTCATCATAATGGTTCCGTTTGCTCACCTATTATGGATGGTTTTCCACGCAAAAGGCAAGTCAGAAACACATCCGTCCCAAGAAAAACGCGATCCCAACACGCAGTTATCGGTAGGTGATACAACATAAGCCATTGGTTAAGTGTACGATGGACGATGAACGATGGACGATGTAAGCAAAGTCGGAGAGGCGGCATGGCGTAACTAATGACCTTTCTAACTAAACGAGACTCATGATTTTACCCACCGCCAATGCTTGCCTCAAGCTCGCCTCACGAGGTTTGCTTCGGAGTCGCCTCACGACTCCTCACCCCTGCGGGCAAAAGCTGCGCTTTTGTCCAACCGCTCTTTACGCCGTCGGCAGTTTTCACCCCTGCGGGGCAGCCCTACGGGCTGGCTAATCGGCCTCACAGCCGTCGTCCGCCTTGTGCATTGCATATCCCGCGCGTAGCGCGCTAAAATTCAAATCGTAAATCGTAAATCATTAGCATCCCATAACGTGGTCAATATGACGACGTCATGCGCATAGTAACGGGGTTTG
>CANQYL010000038.1 GCA_947628035.1 uncultured Akkermansia sp.
GAGGCATCAAGCTTTCGGAAAATTCTCTTTCTTCGTTTCTGACGACCCTTCGGTGACTTTATTTTTGAGGCAATGCGATTGATGGGACAAATGTGACTTTTCGTGTTTGCGTTATTTTAGTCTTGCAAGATCATGTGATAGGCGTATAATTTCCCCACCTTGTAAGGTCGATTTGCCGCAGCCACGAAAAATCAACTCAATCACAAGAACAAGTATGAGCGAAATCAACGTAAACGACTTCAAGACCGACGAGAAGGACACCGGTTCCACCGGTTTCCAGGTTGCGGTTTTGACCAAGCGTATCCAGCATCTCACCGAGCACCTCACGGAGCATAAGAAAGACCACGCTTCACGGCGAGGCTTGCTTATGATGGTGGCCAAGCGCCGTAAGTTGCTTGACTACGCCAAGCGCACGAATCCGGAACTCTACCGTAGCCTGCTTAGCAAGCTTTCCCTTCGTCGCTGAAGTCGTCCATTTCATTTACGAATTCCATTTTTCAGTCGCCGCCTGATTCAAACAGACGGCGGCTCTTTTTGTTTGACGGCGTCCACCGCAGAGCGTGCTTAATGAGTCGGAAGTCGTATATAGGCGCAGCCATGCACCTCGCCCCTTTCCTATCACTACCGCCTCATGCTTCCTCCTTCCACCTTCGCTATCGCTCCGCTAAATTGCGCCGGCGGCGCGGAATTTTTCAAATCGTAAATAGCGAACGCATTTCCAATGCGTTCGCCCTATGCGTTTGCCGCCGCGGGTTGACAAGTTCGACATAAATCAGTAAGATGGACGCATGAAAAAATTATTTCGAATGATGGCGCTTCTCGTGGTCATGGTGATGATGTGCGGGTGCGGGCGCGAGGAGTTGAAGTGGGAGCCGAATTTCAAGACCGGCATGAAGACCGCGCAGGAGCAAGGGCTGGCGGCTTTGATCTATTTCACGGGGGAGGGTTGGTGCCCGCAGTGTAAGATATTGGATGAGAAAGTGCTGTCCGGTGATGAGTTCGGCGACTTTGTGGAAGAAAAAGGACTCGTGATCATCAAGTTGAATTACCCGGCGGAGATGAAAAAAGAGAGCCCCGGAGCGGCTGAACTCTATGAGTTGAGGGAGAGGTACGGAGTTCGTGGGTTCCCGACGATGGTGCTGGTGAATGATGCGGGATGTCCTTTTGTGGTTCGGGTGGGGTCTTCCGATTCTCCGGGGGAGTACCTGAAGGAATTCCGCGAAGGAATGGAGAGAGTCAAAAAATTTGATGAGCGCTTCGCCGCTGCGGCAAAGCTCACCGGTGAGCAGCGCGCGCAGGAACTTTGGGAGGCGATCAAGCTTGTCCCCATGCCTTTACGACCGATTTACTACAGCCACACGATGGAGGAGATACGCTCGCTCGACCCCCAGGACAAAACCGGCATGGTGCGTTTGGAAAATGAGATGAAGCAAGCTGCGGAGCAGATGAGCCATGTGGATGAGGAGATGGGAAAGGCGCTCGCGGATGTAACGCCTGCTACGGCTCTTCACCGTCTGCGTGAAGAAACACTCAAGCAGCTTGCCCGCGAGGATCTTCTGCCGTTCGTTCGTCAATCGCTCTACCGTTTGGTGGCGGTGACCTACCTGCGTCAGTTGAACGCCGCGGATGCCGTGACTTATGTGGAAAAGGCGATTGAAGCTGCTCCGGATTCACCGATGGCGCCTGATCTGAACGGCATGTTGAAGCGTGTTAAGGCCAGCGCAGAAATCAGCAAGGCGGGCGCTGAACAAGCAAAAAAAGCTGCCGAAAAGGCGACACAGCAAGAAAAAGCGCAATAAGCACAGGTACTCGGAGGACAAGGATGAACAACGGCGTGTCGTTCATGCAGGACCGATGGTTAGGAAGTTCTTTGCGCCGTGCGGTTTTTCCGAAAAACTGAAGTTTTGGGCAACCGAGTTCAGGCGTCCGAACTTCCTATTCGTCATGTGGGGAAAAGGTGTGTGACAGCCAAGTGTCAGGAACGATGGGGGTAGTTAAGTTCTGTGGACGCGAGGGGTGAGGTCTTCATCAATTTCCAGCACGTCGCGAAAGAAGAGGCGAAATCCTGAGGTCGCCACTCCAGCCAGTCATCGATGATAGCCGGAGGAAAGGGCAGTGCCGTTGATATTTCAGCGGCGGGGTAGCGTACCTTGCCGTCGTAGCGGGCAGCGTAGAGGGACACGTGTTCCATACCGGTGGAGGGAGAGGGTGGTATTTTGCCAACGAGTCGGAGAGGACAGTCTTGGGGAATGTTGAGTTCCTCGCGTAGCTCGCGATGGGCGGCATGGTCGTACGTTTCCCCCGCGTCCAAATGACCTGCGGCCGAGGAATCCCACAAGCCGGGCATATGGTCCTTGAGTCGGGAACGCTTTTGCAGCAGACAATCCCCATGCTTGTTAAACACGAGGATATGCACGGCACGATGGATGAGTCCGCACTCGTGTACCTCCCTGCGCGTGGCTTGGCGCAGAACACGATCTTCCTCATCCACAACATCGAAGAGTTCGTTATCCTGTTGAGGGATATCTGCCAGCGGGTTTGTATCGTATGCTCGAGTCAGTGCAATCCACTGCGACAGGCTTACTTCCTCCGGGCGAGCTGTGGGGGAGATGCGGAGTTCCGCACAGACTTGTTCCCAGGGGGGTAGGGCGGGCATTTGCTTGCGCATCTGCTTGCGACGGCAAGAGAAGCAGCGGCGCATCAGTTCATCCATCAACCGATGGTCATAGATCGGCTCATTTTGAGCATCCCGGGGGGTAAGCACCATCACGGCAGAGTCCACTTTGGGTTGCGGACGAAAGGCTGTCGGCGGTACTGTGCGAACCATACTCCCTTCCCAATTCATCTGCATGCGCAGGGTCAGCAATCCATACGCCTCATCTCCGGGCTTGGCAAGGATGCGCTCCACGAGCTCTTTTTGCAACATGATAACAGCGCGACTGCAAGGACTTTCATGATGCAGAAAATTTGCGAGGATGGCGCCGCCTGATGAGTAAGGAAGATTCCCAAGAAATTTCACCGGTTGTTCCGCAAAAAGTGGTCGCGGATCCCAGGTCGCTGCGTCCGCTTGGTGTACCTCCACATGCGAATCTTCTGCCCAGCGGGTGCGCTGGTAGTCCGCGAGCCGCTTATCGAACTCGATGAGGATAAGCTTACGGCAGAGGGGGGCGACGATTTCCGTGAGGGAGCCTGCACCGGGACCTACTTCGATGATGCAATCATGCGGCGTGGGTTCCAGCTGTTTCACGATGAAACGCGCGATGTTCTCGTCCGTGAGAAAATTTTGTCCGAGAGCTTTGGACGGGGTGATGCCGTATTGCTCCAGCACAGTGCGTATGCGGGTAGCGTTCATGCGTAGGGAGAGGAGCTGAAGTGTTGCCAGCCTCCGGAGAGCGAATTGAGCGTCTTTTTCGTGAGGCGTCCGATGGCGAAAAGTCCGAATCGAGAGCACATGGAGTCTGCATCCTGCGGCGCCAACGCGATGAGCAGCTCGTAGTCTTCTCCATCGCTCAGAGCCTGCGCGGGTGTGCAGTTCTCATTGAGAGGCAGACTTGCTTCATTGACCTCGTATCCGCATCCACACGCCGTAGCAAGGCGCGGCAGATCCGCAGACAATCCATCGGAGATATCCATCATGGCGCGTGGTGGGGTAGGGCAAGAGATGAGTTCCCGACCCAGTGCAACACGTGGTGTGAAAGTCAGATGGCGTCCGGAGACGAAGGAGCCGCCGAGAGGACCCGAGACGCAGAGCACATCGCCGGGGCGTCCTCCGCTGCGCAGGATGGAGCGACCGCGTTCCACGCGTCCGACGAGGGTGACACTGAGCATGAGACCGTCATGAGGAAGGGAGGAAATTTCTCCGCCGGCGAGCGAGATGTGAAATTGCGCGGCGAGTTCAGCCATTCCGGAATAGATGTTCTCCGGTTCTCGGACGCTGCGTTGCCCGGACAGGAAAAGGTTAACGAGTGCGAGCTCCGGGATGCCGCCCATGGCCGCGATGTCAGATACAGCGCGTGCAAGAGCCTTCCGACCGATGAGACGGGGATCTGTCCCGATGGAGAAGTGAATTCCCTCCACCACGGCATCCGTTTTTAACAGGGTGTCCCACCGGTCATCGCGGCGTGCTACGGCACAGTCATCGCCCGGTCCTTGTACAAGCGAGGAGGTGTCGCTCGGTGTGGGGAAGACGGCCAGCAGACGGGAGAGCAGTTCATCTTCGCCGAGGCGGTTGAGCAGGATATCTTGCATCAGAGTGAGGCTTTAACGATGATAATAAGAAGAATGAAGAACGAACCGATCAGGTTGAAAAGGAAATGAGCCGCCACAGGCGCCACGAGGGTGCGTGATTTCTCATAGAGTCGGCATTGCAGCAGGGCGAAGATGAAGAGGGGAAGAAACTGAACGAGGGACGTGTGCAGAGCCGCAAAGAGGAAGGAAGAGAGAAGCGCCGCGACAACTTTGCCGGAGCTTTTTTCCAGGATGTTGTAGAGGAAGCCGCGAAAAAAACATTCCTCGGCGATAGGCGCCACTACGACGGCTAGGAAGATGAGGCAGATTCTGACGGTTAAATTATCGGAGTTAATGAGGACAGAGATGATGTCCTGTTGGCAGGGAGTGCCGGTACACTCGTGCAACCATTGATCAAAGCCGTTGTTTTCCAGGACGAAGCTGATCACCAGGGGAATGACAATCACGTAGAGGATGTTGTTGCGCAGGAGTTGGACGAGGGAGATGCGGTGAAAGCCAAGCCCGGGAGCTATGCCTTGCCGGGTGACATAAATGATACGATGAATGAAGGGCAGGTAGATGCCAATGTTGATAAACAGAGAAACAATGTACGTGTCTGTCGATGGTTCAGATGCGGCACCCCTGCCGGAGAAGAGTCCCGAGATGGCCAGGAGGGAGTAGAACAAGATGAGGAGATGAGACCAGAGGATATCCGCGTTTCCGGGAAAGGAAATCTGTTTGTTTTCCGTCGGCAAGGCAGGTAACCCCTGTTTACGCATGAGGAGCTGCTCACGCAGGAGGCGTACCAACTCCGGCAGAATGCACAGGACGGTGGCTATCCCCAGCAAAGCAGCATTGATCTGTATGTAGAGGGGCATCGTGGTTAAGGCAGGTTCCAAGATGCGCGGAGACGGACGTATTCCGCGCGAGGAAGCAGGATATAGACCGGGTTGCGCGCGGGATCCAGACGAGCGATGATGGCGCGCAAATTCGTTTCGTCCATGGCCGTGCAGCCGGCAGTGGGTGCGGCGCCGTCCCGTCGCCAGATGTGGAAGAAGATGGAGGAGCCGGCTCCGGGGACGGGGCGTCCGGGAGTTTCCCACGTGTTGTGGCAGATAAGCAATTTGATGCTGTGGGCATAGTCCGTCTGTCTCATCTGCTCTTTGAGTTCCCACGGCGTGGCGGCCGGATGATCCAGTCGGATGTGGCGGTTGTACAGGCGCGGCTGCGTTGGGTCGGAGACCCAGATATCTCGAGGGCAGACCTTTACCTCCGGGATCCGACGGTGGTGTTTCACCGGCGTTTTATTGGTGGTCCAGAGTCCGCCGATGCGGAAGATGCCTGCCGGAGAACGTCCATCTCCCTCTTTTTTCAGAATGGAGGTCGGTGGGTTGCGGTGCACACCGAGACCCCACACCAAGCCGGCTCGCCCAAGCCTGCCGGGGATGGGACCGAGCAGGCGCACCCAGCGACCGTCCGGTTGCATTTGCAGCAGAGAGAGTGTAACTGCCGAGCTGTTCCAGCCGTCGGCTATGCCGAGCACAGCCTGACTGCAGTCGGAGGGCAGTTGAGCAAACGTTGCACAACAACTCAGGACGGCTGATACGATGGCAATGAGAATCTTCTTCATGTTTCTTCAGCAAGTGACGATCTCGTCTTTCTCCGCGATATGGACGTTCGTCGCCCCCTCGTTCTCGAGAGCCTTCTGCATGGCGAGGGCGCAATCGGGTTCGCCATGCACGAGGAAGACGCGTGCTTTGCTGCCCTTTGTGTCGCGGAAGTAGCGCAAAAGCTCGTCGTGGTCGGCATGACCGGAGAAGGAATCCAGAGTGCGGATTTGAGCGCGAACGGGGTAATGTCCGCCTAGGATAGGCACTTCTTTGGCACCGTCCATGATGCGTCGACCGAGTGTATTAGCTGCGCAGAAACCGACGAAGAGAACCGTATTTTTGGCGTTGCCGATGCCGAGCTTAAGGTGGTGCAAGATACGTCCGGCCTCGCACATCCCGGAGGCTGAGATGATGATGGCGGATTTTTTGATATCGTTGAGGTACTGGGATTCGGTGACCGTGCGGCACATATGGAGGTTGGCAAACGAGAAGGGATCCTTGCTGACAAAAAGCGATGCATAGACCTCCGGGTTGAGGCACTCGGAATGCGTGCGGAAGAGCTCGGTGGCGCTGATAGCCATAGGGCTGTCCACATACACTTGAGTTTTGCCCAACATTCCCTCCTCGAAGGCGTGATTGAGCAAGAAGAGAAGCTGTTGGGTGCGTTCCACAGCGAAGGCCGGGATGTAAATTTTCCCTCCGCGTTGCAGCGCTTCTCTCACCTCGCGGAAGAAACTCTCGTCGTCCCTGCTGGGAGCTTCATGATGTCTCCCGCCGTAAGTGGTCTCCATCAGCATGATGTCCACACCTTCCACCGGCACAGGATCCCGCAGCAGTTCATTGTTGCCGCGCCCCACGTCGCCGGAAAACAGCAGGCGTTTGTGCTTGCCGTCCCCGTGGTCGTCAATGTCCAGCACGACTTGGGCGGAGCCTAAGATGTGACCGGCGTCGTAGAAGGTGAGAGCAATGCCGTCGTCGATGTACATACGACGTTCGTAGCTGAGGGCGATGAAGGAATCCAGGCATTTCCTGGCGTCTTCCTCGGTGTAAATGACTTCAGCGACGATGCCTTCGCCGCCTGCGCGCTTGTGCATCTTGGTGAGGAAAGCGCAGTCGTGCTCCTGGATGCGGGCGGCATCGACGAGCATGATGGCACAGAGGGATCGGGTGGCATGGGTGCAGTACACAAACCCCTTGAAGCCGCGCTTCACGAGGTTGGGGATATTGCCGGAGTGGTCGATGTGGGCGTGGGAGAGGATGACGTGGTCAATTTCTTCGGGATTGAACAGAGGAAAGTCACGGTTGATGCGTAACTCATCCGCTCGGTGACCTTGGTAAAGACCACAATCCAACAAGATTTTTTTCCCGTTTATTTCAAGGAGATGCTGGGAACCCGTTGTCGTTCCGGCTGCGCCGCAGAAGTGTATTTTCATAGTAATCAGGCTTGGGTGAGTTGAGTGTAGAGTTCGTTGTATTTTTTTGCAGTGTCGCTGAGTTTATAAGGGAAGGGTACGTCGTTGATTCCATCCGGAGGAGAGCTGTACCACTGGGAAAGAAGGTCGGCCGCCGCTTCGTAATCGCCTACCGGCAGCACACCCATCGGTTGCATCGCTTCCAGATACTCCAGCACGGCGCCGTGCCCGTATCCCGCGGTGGGCTTTCCCAGCGCCAGAGCCTGTAATGCCGTACGATGGTACACGACCGGTTTATCCGTGAGGCACAGCACAGCATTGCTCACGGAGAGTACATCGCGTAGATTCTCCGGTTCATCGAGAAAAGTGACATGATCTTCAAGCTCCGCCGCGCGCAGTTTGTGGTGCAGCTCTCTGAGGTAATTCGGATCAGCATTTTTAAGACTGCCGGTGAGTAGGGCGTGCGCCGGGATGTCTTGGCTGCGCAGCAGACTCAGGATGGGGATGATGTCATGGGTTCTTGATTGCTCGTCCAAAGGAGAGGGAAGGCAAATGGTAAAGCTTCCGGCAAGGTCTGCTCGGTCCGCATGCCACCTCTCTTTCCATGTATCCGTCGGTTTGTAGGAGGGAAAGAACTGAAGTTCGTTGACCCCGTAGGGGATGATCCAAGATTTGATGAGTGACGGATGGATGCTCTTGAGGAAATTGCGAAGTGCGTGGCGGATCATCGTGATGGCATCACACTCCAAGAGTCCGGTGCGTTCTGCAAAGTCAACGTCATGCGGGTAGGTGCTCAGGACGCCGATGAGGTGCGGATGCTGTCCTTCTTCCCCATCGCCGCACGCCCGGGTGGCTACAGCTATGGCATCATAGCCGTAGGCTTGCACGATGTCGGGCGAGTAACGACGGATGAGTTCTCGCAGGTTACGGGAGCGTCCCCAGAGCCCAATCAGTGATTCGCTTTTACAACGCGCATAGCGGATCTTCTCGCCGAGGATGGGGGCGACCCATTTTTTGGAAGGGGTGGCAACGATGCTGCTCACTTCATACGCCTGCAGGGCAAACGCCAGCTCTACGGCTAGCTCATCCGGACTGCCGGGCTCGAGGGAGGGAGCATAGTGCAGCACCTTCATAGCAGAGAACGATAAAGGTTAAGGTGAGCTTGGATCATATCTTGCCGCAGGTAAGGGCTGCCCACCGGTTTAACGAGCCGCGGCGGTGCAGCGTACCAACGTGCGAGAAGATCAGCCATCGCTTCTGCGTCGCCCGTGGGAACGCGTCCCTCAGGCAGATATTCCTCAAGCTGTTCGCTCACGCCGCCGTGGTCAAATCCCGCGACAGGTTTTCCGAGAGCAAGCGCTTCCAGCGTGGTTTTACCGAAACTTTCAGGTTGCAGACTCAATGAAAGAACAACGTTGCTCACGCTCATCACTTGCCGCAGGTCGCTGCGATGCCCCAGCCAGGAGACATGCTCACTCACTCCCGCTTGACGGTATCGCATCTTCAGCTCTTTGAGAAAACGTTCCTTGCCTCGCTTCGTCTCGCCGACAATCAGGGCGTGCGCCGGTACACCGAGCGAGAGGAGTCTGGTCATGATAGACGGCAATTCTGTCTGTCCCTTGATACGAGAGATTCGCCCCGGGAGGCACAGTACAAAACGTCCGTCCAGTTCACGGTGTTCTGCCTGCCAACGTGCGAGCCATGAAGGATCCGGTACGTAACCGGGGTAGTTGAGAGAGGTGTCTATGGAATTAGGGATGACGTGGATACGTTGCTCAGGAACACCGGGGTACGAGTTCAGAATATGGTCGCGTATGCATTGCGAGACGGCTATGATGGCGTCTCCTTGCGTCATGATGCGCGAGTAGGAATTGACCGAGTGAAATCCGTGAAAACTTGAGACAAGCACAGGTTTCTCCTCATCGTTCAGTAATTTATACGCAAAATGAACGACCCAGGCCGGCACGCGCGAATGCACGTGCACAATATCCGGTCTCTCTTCCCGAAGGACGCGTGCAATGCTCCAGATTTCGGGAATGAGGTGGAGGTTTTTTTTCTCCAGAGCGTGAGTGATGTGCTTGGCTCCGGCTGCCTCAACCGCTTTTACCATCCTGCCCCCCGCCGAGACCACACAACTCTCTACGCCTTGCGCTGTCATTCCTTGACAGAGCTCCAGCACAACTTGCTCCACTCCGCCGGAGGAGAGTGCCGGTAGGAGGTGCATGATTTTCATGGAAGCAGGTCGGGAAATTGGGTGAGGATGTGTTGAGCGATTCGGTCTGCCTCATGCAGGGGCGGACCAACTTTGAGGGTGTGAGAGCTGAGCCATTGGGTGAAGGTTGTCACATATCCCTCCTGCACCAAGGTTATGAGTCCACGGGTGACCCGACTGGGGGCTTTGCCGGCGCGTTTGGGGTGGACAGGCATCTCAATGATGCCCACGGGGGCTCCGCTGGAAAGGGCTTCGTAAACCATGGAGACGCTGTCCTGGGTAACCCATACTTCCTTAGCGCAGGCAAGGTGTTCCGCTACCCAGCCCGGAGGGGTGGTCTCCACCGGTTCGATGCGTATACTGGGGCAGGTCGGAGCGAGAAGCTGGAGCAAATCCGGCGGCGTGCGGCGGGAGGTGGTGAGCACCATCTGCCCTAAGTTGTAGCGAGCGATGGTGGAGAGCTGTGTGAGGAGATGGTCCTCATCCCAACCGAATTCTTTGCTCGGCCCGCCGATGAGTATGAGAGTCTCTTTCTTCTCGACTTCCGGTTGCGGGTGAATGTTGTTGAGGGTGCCATTCGTCAGGATGACGTGTTTGGGCAAGCTTCTGACCTCAGGATAATCATGCCGAGGAATGACACAGAGGTCAAAGCAGTTGGTCGGTATGCTCGGCTTCATGCACGTTATGCACGGGCAGTGCATCACATGGGCCAGCCTCAGAGCCGCCAAATGAGTGCCATGTCCTGCACAGAGAATGAGGTTCGGTGCCGGAAGGTTGAGCTCAGCGCCGTTGTAAGTGAGCTTGTCTAGGAAGCTCATGTGACTGACGTCCACCTCATGGATTTCATGGTAGCTGCCGGGCTTCTGCTCTTGGGCATGACGCACCAGCGTTTGCGCGAGACCCCGCGTCTGCGAGAGATGCCCCTTTTTTCCATCACTGATGATGTAGATGACCATAGAGGATGGAAGGATTTATTGCAGGGGGAGGGTAACCTTGCCGCAGAGAGTTTCCCCAAGAAGTGGCGTGTTGAGGGTGCCGCAGGCAAGGATGGTTTCATCCACTTCCATCTCAGTCGTCGGGTCAAAGAGCAGCAGGGGAACTTCACAGGTCGCTCCCTCCTCTTGTTCCCACGGACGCGCTATGAGCGCAGGTTTTACGCAGCAGGCCTGCACCAGTTCCTCCCAGCTCAAAAGTCCCGGCTTCACCAATTTCGTGTAGAGAGCCGGCAGCATGGTATCCAGTCCCACCATGCCCTCGGGGGCATTGATAAAATCCTGCTTCTTGGCAAAGGGAGTACAGGGTGTGTGAGCGCTCACAATGCAATCGATTGTACCGTCCTTGACTCCTTCCAGCAAGGCCTCGCAATCGATTTTGTCCCGGAGGGGAGGGATGGTCTTATAGACCGTGTTGTAGTCGCCGATGTCCTCGTGAGTGTAGAGGAGGTGGTGCAGAGCGACCTCAGCGGTGACTTGGACGCCGCGTTCCTTTGCACGGCGGATGATGCGTACGCTCTCGGCGGTGCTGACGAGCTGAAGATGAAGCTTAGCTCCGGTCGATTCGGCTATACGCAGCAGGGTTTCCGTACCGATCTCTTCCGCGCAGGGGGGACACGGGTGCAGCCCCAGTCTGTAAGCCGTACTGCCGGGGTGCACGTAGGTGTGCGTCGTGAGTGCAGGGACATCGGCACGTACGGCAAAGGTAAGTCCGAGATCCACGGCATATTGCATGGCGCGGTAGAGGAGCAGGAGATTCTGCGGCGCGTGATCACCATCACACAGAATGGTGATATCCCGTGTGGTAGCCAGTGTGTTGTAAGGCGCTTGCTGCTCCCCCTGCATACCGAGGGTAATGCAGCCACAGGGCACCATTTCTGCCGCCGAGCGGGCTTCTACCGCCTCGCGAAAGCTGTCCAGCGAGGCGCTGTTGTCGAAGCAAAACGACGAGGAGGGAAGCACAAGCATACCCCATACGCCGCCGTGGATAGCAGCTTCGCCGGCGCGCATGATGCATTCGCGTTTGCTGCGTCCGGGTATTTCAATATGGGTGTGCAGGTCGAAGAGGGCAGGGAGGATAAGTTTACCCGTGGCGTCGATGGTGCGCATTCCTTCGGGCAGGTTGCCATCCTCCGCCGGGATCATGCCCCTCACCTGATCCGTGGCGGCTGTGTCCGCGTTGAGTTTGACGCTATTCCCCGCTTTTCCGAGTTGGAGGTGCACTTTTTGTCCGGAGATAGCCCATGTGGCGTTGGTGATGAAGGAATTGGTCATGACAGGGTGGCGGGTGTAAGGTGGTAGAGAATACTCATGCGTGCGGCTATGCCGTTTTCGACCTGGTTGCACACGAGGCAATTTCTGTAATCCATGGCGGCATCGCAGAGCTCGACTCCGCGATTAACAGGACCGGGGTGCATGATGGAAATGTCCTGCGCATCGATGCGACGCAACCTCTCTTCCGTCACTCCGTACGCGTGGTGGTAATCTGCCACGGGGAAGAAGGGACTTTCAATGCGCTCGTTCTGCACGCGTAAAAGGTAAATGACGTCGGGTTTCCATGCAAAAATCTCATCCCAGTCGCGTAACCGGGGAATACCGGTGTGTGACGATGGGGGGACGAGGGAACCGGGCCCCATGTACGCCACTTGTGCGCCGAGCCGTCGGAGGATGACGCTCGTGGAGCGAGCGACGCGACTGTGCAAAATATCGCCGATGACGACGACGCGTTTGTTGACTACCTCTCCGTATTTTTCACGAATGGTAAACGCATCCAAAAAAGCTTGAGAAGGATGGGCGTGCGCACCATCTCCGGCGTTGATGACGGAGGCGTGGCAGTGGCGTGCGATGACGGCCGGTATGCCGCTGTTCTTGTGACGCACGATGATGTAGTCCATCTTCATGCTCATAAGGGTGTCGATGGTATCGTGCACGCTTTCTCCCTTGACAACGGAGGAAGTGGAAAGGGTGAAGGTGGTGACATCGGCAGAGAGGCGGTGAGCCGCCACCTCGAAGGATGAGCGCGTGCGTGTGCTCGGCTCGTAGAAAAGGGTGAGTACGGATTTTCCTCTGAGCGTGGGAACTTTTTTCACGCTCTTGGTGAATATCTCTTTCATCGCCACAGCGCTGTCGAGGATCGTGTGAATTTCCTCGTCGCTGAGTGATTCAATCGTGAGCAGATCTTTTCTCGGTTTCATGGTTAGAAAGGGGTAGCTTAGTAGAGCACAGCGTCTTCTTTGTCGAGTTCCTTCAGGTGGACACGTACATCACCCTTCGCGTCCTCCAATCGGAAAGCCACGTAGTCCGGATGAAGGGGCAGTTCCCGATGTCCGCGATCCACGAGGCACTGAAGTTCAACCCGAGCGGGACGTCCGTACTCAAAAAGGGTCTCAAGCGCCGCTCTTGCTGTTCGTCCGCTCCGGATCACGTCGTCCACCAGGATCAGGTGCATTCCGTCTGTGGAAAAGGGCAGGTAGGAAGAACGCAGGGCGGGCCTCTCTGGGCGTAAGTCGATGTCGTCCCGGTAGAGGGTGATGTCAATAGCTCCGTACTGAGCGCTAATTCCCTTCGCTTCCAGCGCATCGATGAGCCGCCGGGCGAGGACGTCCCCGTGGCTGATGAGCCCCACGAGACCGAGAAAATCCTCTGAAGCCCCGGCGACTATGTGCTCCGCCCATTGATCCAGAGCTGTCTGGATGTCTCTTTCGTTGAGTGTAGGCATAGGAGGATGGATGGATATTTAATGCGCGGCGAGTTTGAGGATGCGGTGAGCCGCCATGGCGGCGTTCAGTGGGGTTTTCTTGTGTAGTCCCACTGTGGTGGCGGGAACACCACCCGGTAATTGGGAGATTGCGAGCAGGGCATCCACCCCATTGAGAGGTCCACAGGGAACCGGTACACCTATAACGGGTAGTTCTGTGTTCATCACGACGACACCGGGGAGGGCGGCGGAGAGTCCTGCCACGCAAAGAAGCACCGCCTGCGTTTTGCTCGCCTCTAAACTCTTGAGATATTCCAGCAGTTGAGGCAGATCCCGGTGGGCAGAATAGACCACCTCTTCGTACTCAATAGCCTGCTCTGAAAAATAATCTCGCGCCGGCTTCATAAATTCCAAATCGCTCTTGCTCCCGTATATGATGATTGCCTTCATGCTGGGGGGCATTCTACCATTTTCCGCGCGCCCGCGCAAGGAAAACCCCCGACAACGGAGGAGATCTTGCCGGAGAATAAAACAATTATATGCTAATTCTCAATAATTTATGTATTGTGCCTCATGGGGAAATTTGATAAGGGTATCGGACAATGCTGATTTGACTTGCTTTCTCTGCTTCGTTTTGCTAAAGTTCCTCGGCTGCACATACAAGGATGATGAAAGCAATACTTGCGCTAGAAGATGGGACAATTTTTGAGGGTTCCTCCTTTGGGGCTGAGGGAACTGTGACCGGCGAGGTGTGTTTCAACACTTCTATGACGGGCTATCAGGAAGTGCTTACTGATCCTTCTTACCGTGGGCAGATTGTGGCAATGACCTACCCCCTCATCGGGAACTACGGTGTGTGCGAGGAAGATATGGAGAGTGCCGATCCCCAAGTACGAGGTTTTGTGGTGGCGGAAGTGGCACAGTTGCATTCCAACTGGAGGGCGCAGGAGTCGCTCCCTGATTGGCTCGCTCGACATAACATTCCCGGCATCGAGGGTGTTGATACACGGAAACTTACAAAACTCCTCCGCACGAAAGGAGCGCAGAGGGCCTGCCTCTCTACGGAGCTGACCGCCGAGCAAGCCATTGCTGCCGCGCAAGCTGCTCCGCCTATGGCCGGCAGCGACTTTGTGACGGAGGTGACCACAGAGAGCCCCTACCATTGGGAGGATGAATCCCGCAATTGGAAGTTGCCGAACAAGACGGCAGGAGATCTCTCCAACTACGTGGAACTTCCGCCGGTGCGCTACCGCATTGTTGCATTTGATTTCGGCATCAAACGAAATATCCTGCGTTGCTTGAGACGCGAGGGTTTTGACGTGATGGTTGTACCGGCGCACACGAAGGCGGAGGATGTGCTGTCTCTGCAGCCGGACGGCGTATTTCTCTCCAACGGACCGGGAGATCCTTCTGCTCTGCCGGAGATTTATGCGGAGCTGCAGAAACTCCTCGGCAAGCTGCCTATCTTCGGTATCTGCCTGGGACACCAACTCCTCGGTCTTGCTTTCGGAGGCAAGACGTTCAAGCTGAAATTCGGACACCGAGGCGGTAATCAACCCGTCAAGGATTTGCGCTCAGGGAAGGTGGCCATTACTTCCCAGAACCACGGTTTCGCGGTAGACCCGGATTCTCTTCCGGACGACGTGGAAGTAACCCATATCAACCTCAATGACGGTACAGTGGAAGGTTTGCGGCACAAGCTGCTGCCCATTTTCTGTGTACAGTACCACCCGGAGGCGGCTCCCGGACCCAAGGACGCTACCTACTTCTTCGGCGAATTCATCGGCCTCATTGAGGATTTCAAGGCTGGCAAATACCAATCTTAACTCTTTATGAATACTCTCGTTATAGGCTCCCAGTGGGGAGATGAAGGCAAAGGAAAAGTTATCGACTTCCTCACGGAGGATGCCGATATCGTGGTGCGTAGCCAAGGTGGCAGCAATGCCGGACACACGGTGATCGCTCACGGCAAGAAATATGTGTTGCATCTGGTGCCTTCCGGCATCCTGTGGCCCGGCAAGCTCAATATCATTGGCAATGGCGTGGTGATTAATCCCACTTCGCTTGTGGAGGAGATGACTTATCTGCGGGGGCTTGGCGTGGAAATTTCGCCGCAAAATCTCCTTCTATCTGACCGTGCCCACGTCGTGCTTCCTATTCATAAGGAGATCGATGCTGCACAGGAGGAAGCCCTGGGCGACCACAAGATCGGCACGACTAAGCAAGGAATCGGTCCTACTTACGCCGACAAGGTTCGACGGATCGGCATTCGTATGGCGGATTTGATGGATCCCGGCCACCTTGAAGCAGTCCTGAAGGCTCGCATCATGACGGCGAATGAAGAGCTCGTGCGTCTGGGGCATCCTGCCGCCAATCCGCAGGAGACACTCTCGGCTGTGATGGCTGCGGCGGACGAACTCCGCTCCCACATCACAGATACCATCCCCGTGCTTAATCACGCGGTGAAAACCGGCAAAAATATCCTTTTTGAAGGCGCACAGGGAGCTATGCTGGACATCGATTTCGGAACCTACCCTTACGTCACTTCGTCCAACACCAGCGCCGGCGGTTGTTGCACCGGCTCAGGGGTTCCTCCCACCGGCATCGATAAAATTATCGGCGTTTGCAAGGCCTATACTACTCGCGTGGGAGCCGGTCCCTTCGTCACTGAGGATGCCGCGCTCGCTGATTACCTGCACGGTCTGGGACGCGAGTTCGGCGCCACTACGGGACGTCCTCGTCGTTGCGGCTGGGCAGATGGAGTGGTGCTGCGTTTTTCAGCCATGTTCAACGGTTTTGATGAGATGGCCATGACTAATCTGGATGGCTTGGATGCTCGCGAGGAAATCAAAATCTGCACGGGTTACAAACTCGATGGCCGCACGTTGGAGTTCCCGCCGGCTCTTATCAGTGCCTGGGAAAGATGCACTCCAATTTATGAAACTCTTCCCGGCTGGATGGCGGATATCACCAAGTGTACGTCTTGGGAGCAACTCCCGCCCAACTGTAAGGCTTACCTCAAACGCTTCGGCGAGATCATCGGGTGCCCCGTAGGCTCCGTTGGCGTCGGTCCCGATCGTTCCCAAACCCTTACCGTGCCGCATTGAGCGACAGCTCCTTTCCCCCGGAATGAGACGGATTCGGGCTTATTTCCGGGGTAACCGCATTTGAGAGAGATTCATCAACAGAGAGAATACTCTTATTGATTGATATCATTGCTGATACGTATCAAAAATCACGACAACAAGTGGTCATCATGATGACGGATCTAGAGAAACGACTCGTTTGCCCAATTCGCGGCGTAACCGCCGAACTCCCCATATTGTAAATCTGGCACCTCTAAAAACTACCAGGGTGAAAAACGAGAGAAAAAAAGTTGAGGAGAAAGGAGTCAAAAAAAGGAAAAAATGGGAAAAATGCCCGAGAGGATACGCACCATCGATTGCCCGCTATCTAAAAAACGAGTTTTTAGAGGTGTTAAAATCGTAAATAGCAAACGCATTCCCAATGCGTTTGCCCCGGTCTTGACTTCATGTCGCTTGAGGGTATACAATTGCGAGCATGAAAACGATGACCTTGAACAACGGTGTTAGGATGCCGATGGTGGGATACGGGGTATTTCAAGTTAAGCCGGAAGAATGTGCGCGTTGCGTGAGGGATGCGATAGAGACGGGTTATCGTCTCATTGATACGGCACAGGCGTACTTTAACGAAGAGGGTGTCGGCGCAGCATTGGCAGATTGTGGCGTTCCCCGGGAGGATATTTTTGTGACTTCTAAAATATGGATATCCAACGCCGGGGAGAAAGCGGCGGCGGCCTCCATTGATGAGTCGTTGCGCAAGCTCCGAACGGACTACATCGATCTGATGCTGATCCACCAGCCATACGGTGATTATTACGGCAGTTACCGGGCGATGGAAACTGCTCTGCAAGCCGGTAAATTACGCGCCATCGGCGTTTCCAATTTTGGTGTCGGTAGATTCACCGATCTTGCGTTGCACATGGATGTGAAACCTGCGGTGAATCAGGTGGAGGCGCATGTTTTCAGCCAACAAACCGCGTTGGAGAAGGTGTTGCGTGAATACGACACAGCTATGATGGCGTGGAGTCCTCTTGGGCAGGGAAGAAACGGACTTTTCACGCATCCGGTTCTTGCTGTTATCGGAAAGACGAAAGGTAAAACGCCTGCGCAGGTTGCCCTGCGCTTTCTTCTTCAGCGCGGCATAGTCGTTATCCCTAAGAGTACTCATGTCGAGCGCATGCAGCAAAACTTTGCCGTAGATGACTTCGAACTTTCCCCGGCGGAGATGGAGGAGATTGCCGGGCTCAATGAGCACGACTCAGGCAACGTGGATTTCGAGAACCCGGCGTTTATCCGTTACCTTATTGAAACTTACGGATGATGGAGATCGGGGAAGAAGAAACTCCTCGACCTGCAATGTGTCAACCGGAAGTGGTTTCGGCGGGGTTTGCATGAGAAATGCCCCGACACCCCTCCTACGTTTGATTCGGTGGACGGTTCTCTGTAATCCCTCCTCCATGGGGGCAAATCTGCAACAGTGTTAAGAATTTTTCCATGCCTGAGGCAGTGAGAAAAAGGTCGTTTGGAGGGGTAGAGAAAGATATTAGAGTTGACGTGAACGTAAGGTGTGTTAAGATGGATGCCACGTATGCACAGTGATCTTGAAAAATTGGTAAAAGGGGGAAAGGTGCCCGCAAATTTTGCAAAACGACTTGATAAAATATCTCCCGGGAAGTATGTGATACACGGTGAATGGGGAGTGGGTAAAGTAGAAGCTTGGTCTCTGCCGAAACAGGTGGTGAAGGTTAACTTTGAGAAACGCCCGGGATATGTGATGGGTCTCAAGCTGGCCTTTAACCAACTCGTACCTGTCCCGGAGGGACACTTCCTTATCGATTGCTACGATGATCCCGAGAGTATGCGTAACCTGGCTGAAGACAAGGAGAGCATCCTCCCGTTCATCAAAGACGTCTTGGAGCGCAATCTTTCGCTGCGCGAAGGAGTGAATGAGGTGCTTCCTATGCAACCGGAGGACATGGAACGTTTTTTGAGTGGTCGGGTGATTCCGACGGATCAGTGGAAGACATGGTGGGAGAAAGCTCGTGCTGCCATGCGCCAGTCGCCCCAGTTCCGCTTGCCCACAAAGAAGGGAGAGGCTATTACCTTGAGACAGGCAGCCAGTGCGGCGGAGGCTCTTCTCGCTGATTATACGGAGGCTGGATCTCTGGAGGCATGTGTACGGATTTTGGATCAAGCTCATCCCACAGAGGTATTGCGTGGGGAGAAGGAGCTGGCGGTTAGGTTGGTGGCAGCCATGGAGAAGGATATACGACGTGACCATGTGGAGCCGCAGCATGTGCTGGAGCTTATTATCATTCGCGATGAGATTATCGGCAAGGTTTTGAATTCGGAGGAGGCTCGCGCTGCAGTGGACGCAGCCGTGGCCGATGGCAATGAGCAGAAACTCACCTCGCTGGAAGACAAATTGAGTAGCGTTCCTGCAGATGAGCTCGTGAAATACATAGGCGAGCTTACCCCGCCTCGACAGCAGTGCGTTTACGCCGCCGTTTTGTCGGCGTACGCCGATGGCTGGCAGGACTACCTGACCCATCTTTTCTTGTTGGGCGGAGCGAGAGTGACGCCTCACGCAGCTCATTTCATCTTAGAGCATGGGAGTACAGAGAAGCTCTTTGAGGAAGTGCTGGCGGGAATTTCTCAACAGTCTCTTCAACCGAGCGTCCTCATTTGGATATGCAAAGAACGACAGGGAGTTTCCAAGGAGATCGTGGAGAAAGCCAAAATGGCCTTAGGTGCGGCCATCATCAGCGCTATTGAGAGAGACAGCGCGGAGGGAACGCCGAATCGTGCCCTGCGCTTGCGCAATATGCTTGTGGAGGACAAGGAACTTGCTCCCGATCTCGTGAGCGGGTTGACGGAGACGGAAGCTCGTCCGTTTGCGAAATCAATCTATGATTCTTCCGTGTTGCCGGACTTGGATCGCAATTTCCTCTTGGCAAACATGATGAAGGTGCACCCCGGTTTGCAGGAGATCGCCCTCACGCGAAGTGCTCCCAAAGCGAAGCAGACCTTGTACGTTTCCCTGCGTTCCTTTGCTGCTCGTAAGGCGGAGTATGAGGAAATCATCAACGTTAAAATCCCCAAGAATAAGCACGATTTGGAGATCACGCGTGCAGAAGGCGACCTCCGCGAGAACGGCGGTTATCAGGATGCCAAGGCAACGCGCCAGGTGCTAGTGCGTCGTTCGGAGGAACTCAGCCGTCTGCTGGCCCAGGCTCAACCTACCGATTTCAAAGATGCTTCCTGCGATTCTGTCAGCATGGGTACTCAAGTTACTTTTGAGACGGAGGACGGTAGGGAAGTCGTGTACACGGTGCTCGGAGCATGGGATTCTGTGCCGGAAGAGCGCATCGTGGCGTACAGTTCCAAGCTCGGCGCACGACTTATCGGACACAAGGTCGGTGAGTCGCTTCGTCTTCCCATTGAGGTGGGTGGCGACCAAGTGAAGATGGTGATACGCTCCATTCAACCCGCTCCTGCCTCCCTCATCCTCCCGGATGAAAATTGAGCATTCCCTCTCTTCTGCCGCTCACTGACAGTTGTGTGTTATTTATCTTAGGTGGTTGATTTCTCGTGCCTCCGGTAGGAAACTCTTCTCCAAGTATGCATACACTGAAGGATATCGTGCATGAGGGATTGAAGGGACTTCAGGACACAGGGACGCGCACTGTGGCATTGGATGATGAGGCTCGTAGCATCTTGCTCAATTGGCAACATGCGCAAACAGCTACTCCACCCGCACAAAAAGAGCAGCCTTGTGAACAGCTCCAAACCGTTGAGCAGAAGATTGCCTACCTGCGCCGGAGAGCGGAGAGCTGGAAACCTGCACGTAACATGGGAACACTGCGGGAGAAAATGGTTTTCTCTGTGGGAGATGTCCACGCTCGGTTAGTCTTGGTCGGCGAAGCGCCGGGATATGACGAAGAGCGACTCGGAGAACCTTTTGTCGGGAAAGCCGGTCAAAAGCTCAATGAAATCCTCCGTGCCATGGGACTCGCACGCGAAAATGTGTATATCACCAATATCTGTAAGTTCCGACCTGCAATGGGAGACAACCAAGGCACGGCCAATCGTGCCCCGACATCGGAGGAGATTGCTGCTTGCTTGCCCATTGTGCAGGCAGAGCTGCGCGCTATCCGTCCCGTCTGTATCGTGTGTCTGGGAGCAACTGCGGCGCACGGTTTGCTGGGACAACAGGGCAGTGTGAGCAGCTTGCGCGGCACGTGGTGGGAGCACGGCGGCGTTCCTGTTCGCGTAACATATCATCCCAGTTATTTGTTGCGGAATGAAGCACTTTCCGCACGCCGCGCCGTGTGGGAGGATATGCTTGCCGTCATGGAGAAACTCGAACTTCCCATCTCTGAAAAACAACGCGGCTATTTCTCTCCGCGTTAGGCAACTTCTGTTGCTGTTCCGTGTTTATCCGCAGCATTCAACAAGGGGAGCAGGGGAAAACGGAGCAGAATGGGGATGGGACGTATCATGTGGTGCGGCAGGTGAAGGATGTGGAGGGGAAGGAGCAGACGGTGGAGAGTGACTGGACGGAGGAGCAGCTGAATGCGTATGTTTCGATGCGGCGTGGGAGTATGATGGAGGAGGCGATGAGGGAGATGCAGGCGAGGATGCAGGGGACGGCGATGGCGCAGGCTGAGATGAGCGATGAGGATAAGGCGAAGGGGGAGATTATCGCGTTGCAGAATGTGCCGACGGCTGCGCTGGCGGAGATGAAGAAGAACGGCGGGCGGATTACGTACGGCGTGCTGAAGGCGCTGGCGGCGGAGGCTGCTGAGAAGGTGGAGGGGTATGTGGCGGAGGGGATGAGCCGGGAGGAGGCAGAGGGGCAGGAGAGCGCGGTGCGCGGGGTGAGTTTGAGGTCGCTGATGGGGGCGGCGGAAGGATTTAGGCAGCGCGTGGAGGCGATGCAAGGGACGGCAGAAGGAAAGGCGATGGGGATTACGCCGGAGACGGCGAGCACGGCGGTGTTCCGGCTGGGGGGGATGAGCGCGGGGCAGAGTGTGCTGCTGTATAACCGGGGGCACGTGAATGAGCGCGAGATGGTGGAGGATTCTATCGAGCGGGATTTGGGGGCGGAGGTGACGAGCGAGGAGCAGATGCAGGAGCTAGGCAAGCTGCTGAAGCGCGCGGAGGAGGGACTGATGAAGATAGACAAGGGCATGCGGCTGCTGCCGGAAGGAAAGGAGAGCTATACGCGGCAGGATATTATCGAGGCATTTTCAACGCTGGCGCAGAGTCATTTCTTGCTGAATCACGGGCGGTACAATATGCCGCAGGAGGCGCATGACAGTATTGAGTATGTGCAGAAGAAGCTGGCTGATGCGCAGCATTTGGTGGCGATTTCGGAGGCGTGGGATGCGTTTGCGAAGAGTAAGGAGGGGCGAGAGTTTATCGAGAATGAGGGGGCGACGCTGGAGGGGCTGATGGAGGAGAGCGGGGCGAGTGTGGCAGGGCGATATGCTGCGGCGAAGTTGGATGCGACGGTGTTTGAGGCGGTGCGGGAGGCGTATGAGGAGGGGAGTAGTATCACGCGGGCGGCGGAGGTGCTGGAGGAGTATGCGAAGGAGCAGGGCGACAAGTCGCCCCATGTACGATGGACGATGGACGATGTACGATGGAGAAATTCGCGCGCTGACGCGCGGGAGGGGATTGGTGCGGCTGATTCGCCAACCGGGGAGGCGATAGATGCGGAGGCGATGAGTGGGGAGCCGACGAGTGAGGAGGAGAGGCTTGATGGGTTGCTGGCGGAGGTGGAGGAGATGGCTGCGGAGGGAGAGATGAGCGCGATAGGTGAGCAGGGAGATGCGGAGAGTTTGGGGTTAAAACGCGCTGAGGAGTTGACGCCGAAGGAGAGTCTTTTCCATTTGAATTATGAGGAGAGGAAGAAGATTGTAGAGGGTGGTTATTCTTTCAAGGGGTTCAGGGGTGAAGAGATAAGGATTGATGGGTTGCTGCAAGAGCATTTGGATGAGAAGGGTGAGGCGGCAATGAGGGAGAGGCTTCACCATTTGAATGAGATGTTGACAGTGCTTCAATCTCCGCAAGAGATATGGGGGAGTCCGGATGGGAAGCAGAGGACGTTTTTTGGCGTGGTGGAGACGGAACGCGGGAAGGGTTTTGCTGTGGCGTTTGTTGTAGAGGATGGGCGTGTAAAGTCCGGGTATTACCAAGCGAGACTCAAGGAGGCAAAGAGAGTGAGGAAGGGAGTCCTGCTTTATTCAGAAGATGTCGGCCGGGCGCAGGGTCTGTCTGCCGACCAAGGAAGAGTCATAAAGGACAGCCCCCAGACAGCTTCCCACGCTGCGAGCGTACAGCAGGATGGAGCAGAAGTCAAGGGGAAAAATTTGGTGAATGGGATGTATGCGGAGGCGGGGGATGGGAGTGTGTATGGGGTGGCGAGGGTGGAGGATTTGAGTATATCGGCAGATGTGCCGCAGTTTAAGAAGAAGGA
>CANQYL010000039.1 GCA_947628035.1 uncultured Akkermansia sp.
TCATGGCGGAAGCGATGGCGGGTTTCAATGTGACGGCGTCCACAGGCAGGCGAGAGAACGCGGAGAACGTGGGCGGCGTTTCGTTCATCCCCACCTACCGCATCAGTCCACGTGTGGAGACCGTATTTCGATATGCTCTGGCCATCGGCAGCAACGCCGTGGAGAACGGCGGTCGCTACGCCTCCACCAATAGCACGTATTCCTCCACCTGCGACCTCTCGCAGTCATTCTATTTCGGCGTCAATTTCTACCTTGATCCGGAGAAAACTGATCGAGCTCGCATCATGCTCGGCGCCGAGTACACTCATGCATCCGGTCGAGATGCCACGGGTGAACGAGGTTTTACCGGGTGGCAGTATTCTGCTGCTCTCCGTTCCAATTTTTAACCGAGGACAGGATGTAGAAAGACAAGACTCTACAATCTCTGTGATCACCGTGGAATTATTCAATTAACAGTCACACGTGTCCCAATAAAATTTTCTCCGGGCTTATTCAACCCATTTCCCATGCGTTTCCTCTGGATGAAGGAAGTAAGTCGGAAAGGTCATAAACCATTGACGATTCAGCAAATCGGTATGCTTGGCATGGAATCATTCCGGACGCTTTCTAGCCAACAACTCACCTTGTTTCAAAAATTCCGCTGCGCATTCGCTCCGCAAAAACGCGCGTAGCGCGCTAAAATTTACATCGTCCATCGTACATCGTCCATCGTACATAATCAACGGGTTATGTTACATCATCTGCCGTTAAATACCTATTAGACATCGTTTTTTCTTGGGACGGATGTGATTAACGGTATAAAGGGAACAAAATTTGGATTGAGGTGAAGCGGGATGAGGGGGTACAATGGGGACATGAAATACATCGAGATCGGAAAGACTGGAATCGAGGTATCGCGGTTATGCGTGGGCGGGATGTCGTTCGGAGAGCCGTCGGAAGATTTTCATCTCTGGACCCTGGAGCAGGGGGCGACGACGAGGATGATTGCCCACGCGCTGGACATGGGGGTGAACTTCATCGACACCGCCAATTGCTACTCACATGGCACGAGTGAGCAATATATCGGGCGTGCGTTGCGTGAGCTGGGAGTGAACCGCGACAGAGTGGTCATCGCCTCAAAGGTTTACTTCAACGAGGGGATGCTCTCGCGACAAGCCATCCTTCGCGAGATTGAGGGCACCTTGCAGCGTCTCGGCACCGATTACCTGGACCTCTACTACATCCATCGTTTTGATTACAGCACGCCCATCGAGGAGACGATGGAGGCTTTGCATAGTCTCGTGACGGAGGGAAAGGTACGCGCGTTGGGGGCATCCGCCATGTACGGTTACCAGTTCCATAATATGCAGCTCGCCGCAGAACGCAACGGTTGGACCCTGTTCTCAGCGATGCAGAACCATTACAACCTCCTCTACCGGGAGGACGAGCGAGAACTCATCCCCATTTGCCAACAATACGGAGTATCGCTTATCCCATACAGCCCGCTTGCCGGAGGTCACCTCTCCCGCCGCGAGTGGGATGTTGACACCGCCCGCAGCAAGACGGACCATGTCCTGCACGCGAAGTACGACCCGATGCAGCAGGCGGACAGGGGCATTGTGGCGAGAGTGGCGGAAATTGCTGAACGACGGGAGGTGCCGATGAGCGCCGTTGCCCTCGCTTGGCACTTTGCCCGCGGAGTGGCCGCTCCCATCGTCGGAGCCACCAACGTGACCCACTTCGATGACGCCGTCAAGGCGGTGGACCTGCAACTGACTCCTGAGGAGATTGCGTCCCTCGAGGAGCTCTACACCCCGCACCCTATCACCGGCGCCCAACCGCCGCAAAAGTAAGCTCCTTCACAAGACGCTGTGCAACACGGAAGGTGTGCGGAATCGTCACCGTCGTTGCTCATACCGAATAGCCCGGACGGTTCGTTGTATTGAGGGAAGGTCGAACGCGGAAGGGAGTTGATTTCACCGATCCTTGCGGGAAGCGGAGCGGATGAATTGCCATGTGTTAAAGATGTGTTGGCAAAGGAGGTGCAGGGTGGGACCGAGGAAGACGAGGGGGGAACAGTAGCAGAGGGCAATGTAGATGCCGACGGCGGTATTCTTTTGTCCCAGACATTGACCCATCTCCAGAGAGTAATTTTTGCCGCCGACCATGCGGCCGATGGTAAACCCGAGGGCACAGAGGACGGCAGCCAGGATCAAATAGGGAAGAATTTGGCCTGCACCGGAACCGGTTTGAATGACGCGTGTAACCCCCGTGGCGGCCACGAGTACCATGCTAAGCATCCACAGGGAAAAAGAAAAATCGCTCAGTTTGCGGCTGATATTCTTGCTTGCCGGCAGAAGCCAACGCAGCAGCATCGCTATGATACACGGTAAAATGAGCATTACGAGCACTTGATCAAGCACAACGTGAAAAATCTGGAGGCGCGACAGAGTCAATCCCGCACGAGGGGTAATGGTGAAGGGGGCGAGAAGAGGGATGGAGACGGAGGCCATCACGCTGTTGATCAACAAACCAACAGCAGCGAATTCAGACTTTCCGCCCAGCAGATGCACCACGACGGGGCTGCTGGCAGCCGCCCCGGTGATGCTTGCGAGAAAAGCAGCCTCAGCCAGATCCTCATACCCCAGCAGGTGCAGGCAGCCCCACGGTAGAAGTCCCATGCACAGATTAGCAACGAGGAGTAAAAAGTGTTCGCGGTGCGGTCGCAATCGTGTCATTTCCATGCCGGTGAGTGTGATCGTTAGCATGATCCCCACGAAATAAGGAATCAGCCACGAGTACACATGTAAATCGGGCAATACTCCTCCGATGATAAAGGAGATGAGCAAACCCCATTTTCTGAATATCCGCAGCATAGGCACCCTGCATTATACGAGAGAGTTGACGCGTGTCAAGATCTGTGCAATCACGTACAGGGCAAACGCATTAGGAATGCGTCTGCCTATTTACGAATTACGATTTACGAATTACGACTTATTAATAATGTGCGCGTTGCGCAAATTTTTGAATCATCAACGTGTGCGGGTGAGTTCTCTAGCTCCGTCATCATGATGACCGTTTGTTCCCATGATTTTTGATAGGCATCAAAAGTGATATCAATCAATAAGAGCTTCCTCTCTGTTGATGCACTTCTCTCAAATGCGTTTACCCTGCAATCACACACCACTCGGAGGAGTCCCAATTTTTGTCCTGATGTCAGGACACGGTGGGGAGAGCGGATTTTACTCGCCGATGGGGAGAGAGAGCAGGAAGGTCGTCCCGGAGGGGGAGGAGCGCTCGAGCGTGAGCGATCCGCCGATGGAGCGTGCGAGGTCGTGAGAGAGCGCGAGTCCGAGGCCTGTCCCCGGCTTCCGACCGTCGAGAGCCTCTTGGGAGCGTGAAAAGGGACGGAAGATGCGCTTTTGCATGGCGGGAGATATGCCGGAGCCGTTGTCGGTGAAACGCAGGGCGAGGTAGCGGTGGGTTTGGATGACCTGGATAGAGACGACCGGGGCATCGGATTCCACGTATTTGATGGCGTTGTCGGCAAGGTTGATGAGGATTTGCTCCAGCGAGATCAAATCCGTGCGGAGACGGAGGAGGGAGAGGCGCTGGTCGAGCTTGATGGAGACCGAGAATCCTGCCTCACGGAGACGGGAGGAAATTTTCTCCAGCAAGGGGGAGAGCATTTCTGTGCAGCTTCCGGTGTCCTTACGACCGCGGAGGGGACCACGAGTGAGACGGGCATAGGAGAGGACATTTTCCACGAGGTGGCTGAGGCGGGCACTCTCACGACTGAGCGTATCGTGGTATTCCTGGACCTTGTCATCGGGAAGACTGCCGGTTTTGAGCATATCGGCGTAGAGACGGAAGCTGGTGAGCGGGGTGCGCAGTTCGTGTGTGACGGCGGAGACGAAATCGGCTCGCCGTTGTTCCATACGAGCGTAGAAAGCGAGAATGGCGAAGACGATAATGATCGAGAGGAGGGAAATAAGCCAGGCGGAGATGACGGGACCACGGAGGGCGCGCCGCCGCTCGTCCGTATCCGGGAGATCGACTTGGTCACCGGAGCGGAGTACGAGGGGAAGAGGAGCCAGATTTTCCGGTTCTCCCTTGCGCGCAAAGTCGATTTCTGCGGCGTGCAGCCCCGGTTCCACCAGTGGCATCAAGTGAGACGCCAGTTTTTTGGCATCAATCACAAAACCCTCGGCGGCTGCGCCGTGGCTCGTAGGGATGGATCTCATGCAGACGAGGTTGTCCTTGTAATGCCAAAAGAAAAAGGGACCGGGTTCTCCCGTGCGACGGATGGGCTTTTCAGGATCGGTCTCCGGCACCTCATAGACACCGAAGACAGGCAGTTGTGTGCGGGGATCAAAAGTTGATTTTTCAGAGGGATCGTAGGGTGGGGCAGAGGGGTTGTAGGCCTTGCGGCGGATGGTATTGGTGAGGAGGGGGGAACTTTCCAAAAGAGCGACAAATCCCTCCTCACCCACGGGAGCCTGAATCATTGTGGGAGTGAGCAGGAAGAAGCCGCAGTTGAAGTCTGCCTTGCCGCCGGGAGGCATGGGAAGGTTTACTTGTCCGATGGGTGGGTACTTGCCGAGCTTTGCCTGCTCCGTGTGCAGGAGGGAGTTCATTTCAGCCTGCACGCGGGGCAGGGAGAGTTCGAGCAGGCGTGCGGCTTGTGATTTGCTGTCAATGGCTCTCAGCTCTTCCTCGAGGCGTGCGGTCTGAAACATTTGCCACAGAGCCGCCCCCACGGCCAGCAGAGAGAACAAAATCAGGATGATGCCGAGCTTTTTCTTCATGAGGACTCCTTCCATTTGTAGCCGCGTCCGCGAATATTTTCGATACGTTCAGCGGCGTTTTTGCCGATTTTCTCTCGCAGACGCGCAAGGGTGACGGCGACGGTGCGAGTTTCACTGGCCCGCGAGCGACTGCCCCAAATGCGCAGCAGCAGTTCCTCTTGAGAAATGATACGTCCCGGATGCGTCAGCAGGTAGTGGAAGAGCTCGTACTCCTTGTCACGCAGGGAGATGGTGGTGCCATCATCCATGCATAGAGCGTGAGAGGTC
The DNA here is from genome assembly GCA_947628035.1 of uncultured Akkermansia sp. Classification (GTDB taxonomy): domain Bacteria; phylum Verrucomicrobiota; class Verrucomicrobiia; order Verrucomicrobiales; family Akkermansiaceae; genus Akkermansia. The sequence continues at coordinate 5,055 of CANQYL010000039.1, forward strand.
GGATCGAGCGAGCCTCCGGGGAAAGGAAGGACACTGCCTGCGGGAGCGAGGCGGGCGGAGGTGCGGCGCAGCACGGCGGTGATGCGGGCGAGGAGTTCCGCCGGAGAAAAAGGTTTGACGATGTAATCGTCCGCCCCGCTTTCAAGTCCCTTGACACGCTGGCTCTCCTCCCCGTGGGCGGTCAGGATGATGCTGGGCAATCCGGGGCACTCTTTGTTGATGAGGCGTAGCAGCTGGTAGCCGCTCAGCTTGGGCATATTGAGATCGAGCAGGGCGAGGTCAATCTCGTGGGTGAGTAGGAATTGAGCTGCCTCCTCGCCGTCCTTTGCACACAGAGCAACGTACCCGTTCGCCACCAGCAAATCGTTTAATGCCGTGCGAATGGAGGCATCATCCTCAGCCACTAGTATGATACGCTCAGCCATGCGTCCCTCAGTTTAGCACAGCGCCTGTTCACGGGCAAGAATGATTTCCCGGATGCGCACATCATATTCATCGCAGGGAAGTGTCGTTTTCATCTGTTGAGAGAGGGCGAGAGCTAAAACCCGCGCTTTCGAACACAACGGAAGGAAGCGGTCGTAGTATCCTCCGCCGTGTCCGAGGCGGCACCCATCCGGTGTGAAGGCAAGTCCGGGAACGACAACCATTTGAGCATCTTGTGGCGCAAGGGAAGGAAGGCTCTCAAGCGGTTCACGGATGCCGAAACGACCGGGAATGAGGTCGGTGTCGGGGTCGCGGACGCGGTGGAATGTCATGGAGTGAGCTTTCCCACAGCGCGGAAAATAGTAAGAATGCTGCGGTTGTTCCCGGAGCAGGGGCAAAAGATCCGGTTCGAAAAGGAGAGCCGAGGCGTAGAGACAGACCCGCAAGGGAGGTTCAACGGCTAGAACAGAGGTAAGGCGTTCGCGGAGCAGCGAACATTCCTCCTGCACCTGCCGGAGAGGAAGCCGAAGAAGCTGGGAGAGGATCTCGTGCCGACAGCGCTTTTTTTCTTCTGCAGGATTCATGATGAAACCGTGCCCCAATGGAGAATGATGAATGTCGAAAGTCAGCGAATTGAATGCAGAGAGGAACTCATTCTCCTCCAGCTATCAAGCCGTCGGTTCGATTTTCCTGCCGAAGAGGGCAAGCATACGACCGGTGTTCCCCTTTTCGGCACGGTAGGAGTAATAGGTCTGTGTGTCGGCCGCCGTGTCGATCCCGGAATCAATGATGTTCTCCGGCAGGACGCCGACCTCACGGAGCTGGCTCTTGACGGCGGAGGGAATATCCATCTCGTAGTGAGGGGGACGCACGCAGGGGGATATGACGGCGATGCAATTGCTCGCTTCCACACCGAGCACTTTGTGCATACGTGCGAATAATTCACCCACGATGTTCAGCTGAGTCCCAGCCTTGCCGGAGTGAACGAGTCCACGGCATCCCTTCTCCGTATCGTACACCCAGATGGCTGCACAGTCTGCCACGTATATCCCCAAACAACAATCGGCCACTCCGCCGCAGAAAAGTCCATCGACACCCTCCACCGGGTAAGAGCAACCGATATCTCCGACGATGGCTACCTGTTTGCCGTGCACCTGCTGGGCGCAACGCAGGAAGCGAGGATCGATGCCTCCCTCGAGCAACACGTTTTCATGCGCCGGGGTGAGGGCAGCAATGACAGCAGAGCGATCCGTACTCACAGGGACGTCCGGGATACGCGTGATGAAGCGTGCAAAATTTTCCGGGTAGGCGTTGATACGATCAAGATAAGATGGTGCAAACTTGCTCATGAGTCACTGAATGAGTCGGGAGTATCCGGGAAATTAAGGCTCAGCGGACGGCACGACCGGGTTTGTCGCGCGTGATGATCTGGTTGACCTTCCTAAAAGTCTTGCGTCCGTCCTGGTTGTGCATCAGCAGAGCCAAATCTCTGGCGATACTGGTGCGCATGCGCTCCACGAGCTCAGAGCCTTCCTGGGTGATTCGTACCATCGTTTTGCGGCGGTCGGCTGATGCTTGAAAGCGCGTGACATAGCCCATCTCTTCCAATTTGTCTACCATACCCGTAGCTGCCGCCGTTGAATGTCCCATCATGCGGGCTATGCTGCTGATGGTCAGACTATCTTCTCCCGTCAAGTAGGTCAGCAAAAAGAACTGTGGATAGGAAACCTTACCCTGAGCTAACTCCGGAGACAACCTGAGGATCACATTACTCTGCGAAAACATGATAAAATCCGTGAGGTTGCGTGCCTCCTCTTCGCTTAAAAATTCATTGGTCTGACGAGTCACTTTCATGGTGGTTGTTAGGAGAGAGGGTCGGGTGAAATCTTACAGTTTTCTTTCGTATTTGCAAGCTTGATTTTGTTCGTTATCCACCGGTGAATAACCTTTCAAATCGATTCATTTCATGATGTAGCGGTAGCTCATCTACACCTGCCCCCATATCTTGGGGTTGGCTTACAAAATAAAAAATTCTCGAGATGATTCAATTGGTGAATAACATGAGGAGAAGGGTCTGGGCAACCGCATTAGGAAATGCGGTTGCCATGCACGATTTACGATTTACGAATTACGATTTTAACACCTCTAAAAACTCGTTTTTTAGATAGCGGGCAATCGATGGTGCGTATCCTCTCGGGCATTTTTCCCATTTTTCCCCCTCAAAATCCTCCCATTTTCCCCCATTTTTCCCTTTTTTTGACTCCTTTCTCCTCAACTTTTTTTCTCTCGTTTTTCACCCTGGTAGTTTTTAGAGGTGCCAGATTTGAATTTTAGCGCGCTACGCGCGGAGATGCGGAGCGAGAGCGGAGGTGGAAGAAGGGAGCATGGGGTGGTAGTGGGAGGAAAGGGGCGAGGTGCCTGACGGTGACTCGTCGGCACCGCACTGCCTCTTGCTTCGGAGTCGCCTCACGACTCCTTACCCCGTTGGGGCAAAAGCGGTCGCATTTGGACAACCTGCCTTACAGCCGTCGGCAGTTTTCACCCTGCGGGCAACGCTTACGCGCTGTCCAATCTGTCTTACCGCCCGCTTCGCGTGCACCCTCAACGGGACCGTCGACCACCTTGCCTATTTACGATTTGCGATTTGGATGTTCGGCGGCTACGCCGCGAATTCTCTCAAATGCGTTTATCCCAGGGGAAGGGCGGGGAAATTTGCTCACACCTCTCTGTTCGTCTCGGGTGGACTGAGAGGGGGCGAACAGACCTGTTACTCACCCAGTTGAAATGGACTCAAGGCTTGGGTTCCAATCCCAGGACACTGCGCAACTCCGGAGTGACGAGGTTAGCTCGCTCGAGACGGGCAATGTTGTCTCGAACGCCTTTCCACGCCTCATTGAACGGTCCTACCAACTCGTGGGCAGAGAGGTAATCCTGCGTGGTGGGCTCCGGGAGAAGGTTTTGCTTCTTCTTGAAACGGCGGGCAGCTGCGGCAAGTTCCCGTAATTGGGGAAGAGCGCGCTGCACGCTCGCTTCATCGGTGCAGGAATCAAGGCACTCTTTTGTCTGTTGAAGGAGCTCTACAAGTTGGGCTGCAACCTCGCGATGGGTGGTCCGGGGATGAAGCGTCTGTTGTTCCGTCGGCGACGGCTGCGACTCCTGTTGTTGTCGGGGAGTTCCTTCCTGTGCGGTCACGTGGAGGGGCAGAAAGATGAGGACGGTGAACAGGAGACAGGTTTTCATAGCGTGAAGAATTGGCACGTGTTTTACGAAAGAGCCGCGAGCAAGGCGTTGAGACGTGCCCGTTTCTCCTCGTGGGAGGCGAGACGTTCTCTTTCCTGCTGCACCACAGCGGCCGGAGCACGCTGCACAAACGATTCGTTGCCCAATTTTGATTGGGTGGCTGCTATATCTTTAGCCAGTTTTTCCAGCTCTTTGTTGATGCGTTTTTTCTCCGCCACCACGTCCACGAGTCCTTCCAGGGGCAGGAAAAGTTCACCGAGTGGGGTGACGGCGGCGGGCGTTCCTTTCGGCGCGACGTAGTCGTCAGAGATTTCTACCTCTTTCGCCCCGGCCAGCAGTGCGAGGCGTGCCGGGATGTCCTCTCCGGTGGGCAGGGTGGGTTTGAGGACGAGACGTACATTCTTGTTCGTTGAGAGGTTGTATTCCGCCTTGAGGTTGCGAGTGCGATTGGCAGCCTCATAGAGAGCAGCAGCGATGATGCGTGCCTTGGAGACTTCCTCGTCACCGAGTCCTTGGAGGAGAGAATCCGGAGAGGGAAGAGGCGTCACCATGAGAGGTTTGTTGTCATGACGTGCAGCGAATCCGAGACTCTGCCAGAGTTCCTCCGTGATATGCGGCATAAAGGGGGAGAGAAGGGCGAGGTAGTGGCGCAGCACGGTGTCGATGACGTGCAGTGTAGCGTTGCGCACGGTAGGATCGGCTCCCTCGCGCAGGTCGTTCTTCACCGCCTCGAGGAAGAGTGAGCAGTACTCATTCCAGAAGAAGGCGTAGAGAGCTTGGACGCAGGCGTTGAATTCGTATTTCTCCAAAGCGGCTGTCACATCGACGTGAAGCTGCTTGAGTTTGTCCAGAATGTCGATATGGACGGCACTGAAGCGCGGCGCGGGATCTGTGCCGGCATCGCCCTGCATGAGGCGGAAGCGAACGGCATTGTAGAGTTTGTTCGCGAAGTTCTTGCCCTCCTCGATCTGCTTCTCGTCGAATTTGACGTCGGAGCCGGTGGGGGCGATCCTCATGAGTCCGAAGCGCAGACCGTCCGCTCCGTAGCGGTCGATGAGGTCCAGGGGGTCCGGACTGTTGCCGAGACTCTTGCTCATCTTGCGTCCTTGCAGGTCACGCACGATAGAGGTGAAGAAGACGTTGGAGAAGGGTTTTTGTCCCGCAAAACGATAGCCCGCCATGATCATGCGCGACACCCAGAAGAAGATGATGTCCGGTCCCGTTACGAGGTCCGTGGTGGGATAGAATTTCGCGCGACAGTCGGAATCCATGGTGGCGAAGGGCCACAGCCAGGAGCTGAACCACGTGTCAAGCGCATCGTCGTCCTGCACCCAATTTTCCGGGTCGGACGGCGGCTCGACGCCGACGTAGATGTGTCCGGCGGCGGCATCCTGAGCATCCAGTTTGGGAGCTTCCTTGAGCTCGGCGGCCATTTCTTTGCGGTACCACACGGGGATGCGGTGCCCCCACCAGAGCTGGCGGCTGATGCACCAGTCTTGGATGCCCTCCAGCCAGTGCGCGTAGGTCTTGGCCCAGTGAGCGGGACGGAACGTGATTTCGCCGTTCTCCACAGCTTTCATGGCCTCATCGACGCAGGGATACCTGAGGAACCACTGCATACTCAGACGCGGTTCGATAGGGACGTCGGAGCGCTGGCTGACGCCGATGTTATTGTCGTAGGCTTCTTCTTTTTCGAGGAGACCTTTTTCGCGGATAATTTCGACGGAGCGGTCTCGGGCGACAAAACGGTCCAAGCCGTGCAACTCCGGACAGTCCGGACAGTTGATGTGACCGTCGGGGGTGAGCACGTCGATGATTTGCAGTCCATTGTGCACACCGACCTCAAAGTCCACGCGGTCGTGGGCAGGCGTGATCTTGAGCGCGCCGGTGCCGAAGCCGATCTCCACGTGCTCGTCGGCAATGATGGGGATGGGCGTTTCCACAAGCGGGCGGAGCACCTTCTTGCCCAGCCAATCGGCATAGCGCGGATCCTTCGGGTTCACCGCCACCGCCACGTCCGCCATGATGGTTTCCGGACGCGTGGTCGCCACGAGGAGGTAGCGGCTCGGGTCCTCCTCCAAGCGGTAGCGGATGGTGTAGAGCTTGCTCTTGCTGGGGGTCATGATCACTTCCTCGTCGGAGAGGGCTGTGAGGAGCACGGGATCCCAGTTCACCATGCGCAGTCCGCGGTAGATGAGTCCCTCCTTGAAGAGTTCGGTGAACACGCGCGCTACTTCCGCCGCGTAGCCGGGGTCCATCGTGAATCGCTCGCGCTCCCAGTCGCAGGAGCAACCGAGTTTCTTGAGCTGCTTGATGATGATGCCGCCGTGTTTCTCTTTCCATTCCCACACCATCTTGACGAAATCCTCGCGACCGACGTCGAACCGCGTCCGCGGCGGATTTTCTTTTGCCAGCTCCTTCTCCACGCGTGCTTGGGTGGCGATGCCTGCATGGTCGGTGCCCGGCAGCCAGAGGACCTCCTTGCCTTCCTGCCGAGCCCGACGCGCCAGGATGTCCTGAATCGTGTTGTTCAGCACGTGCCCCATGTGCAGCACACCGGTCACGTTCGGGGGAGGAATGACGATGCTGTATGCAGGTTTCTCGCTGTGCGGGTCAGCATGGAAACAGTTTTCCTGCAACCACAGGGTCTGCCATTTCTGTTCCACTGCAGCCGGTTCGTACGCCTTGGGCAATTCACTCATAACGCGCGCCATGATACAGCACCTCCCCTCCTTTGGCAAGTTTTTCCCATCTCCTTCGCGAGTCTTTTCCTCGCGTTTTCTATTCTGTGTTTTATTGTTTGCGTTGTGAATAAGTAATTCTTTCATTTGGTATTAAACTGTTTAATTCGTAATGTCCTCTTGCCGGTCTTAATTTGTTCTTCTGGGATTCATGTTGTTTGGTCTGGTTTTTAATGGAGAAGATTCATTGTTGTCTTTCGGATTGTTGGAAGTCTGTGCTACAGGTGCGACAGCGCTGCACGGAGTTGCATTTTTGATCTCCCACGCTTTGTGAAAATGGGGCCGTGCGTAAGCGTGCGGAGCAATCAATAGCTACTTGGACATCCAGGGCAAATGCATTTGAGAGAAGTTCATCGAAAGAGAGAATGCTCTTATGAATTGATACCATTGTTGATGCCTATCAAAAATCGTGGCATCAAACGGTCATCATGATGATGGCTCTAGCGAACTCATCCGCACACGTTGATAATTCGAAAAATTGCGCAACGCGCACATTATTAATAAATCGTAAATCGTACATAGCAACCGCATTTCCTGATGCGGTTGCCGTGCCTGGACATCACCGGATGTTGCTCTGACAAATTCTTGTGTGATTAATGATGGGGTGCAGAGCCCCTCGTTGTCTTCCGAATAGGGCTTTACGTTTGCTCCGCTATGACCTTGTAGAACATATTGATAATGCGTGAAATTTAGTGCATGACGTTCGGGCAAACGCGCACGAAACATTACCTTCGGGGAATAAGCAGAATTGCAGCGTTTGTCTTGCACAAAATTAAGACGCATGGTATCATTTCACTATGCTTCCCGATCACACACTGGATCATTTTGATCGAAGTGATTTACGACGATGGATGATGGAGCATGCGGTTTCAGCACGCGAATGTTGGGTGCCTTTTTATCGTAAATGTCCCGAAAATCAGAAGCATGTCCTATACCTTGAAGCTGTTGAGGAAGCACTTTGTTTTGGTTGGATTGACAGTGTGTTGCGTCGCATGGAGGACGGAGTGACACGGCAACGTTTTTCACCACGACGATCGGGATCGGTCTCTTCATGGAGCGAACTCAACAAAGCTCGTTGCATGCGACTGAAGCGGTTAGGATTGATGACGGAGGCTGGGAGTCGGGCATGGGCATGTGCCCGTCCATTTCACCTCGATGAGGATATCATGGAAATTTTGCGAGCAGACAAGAAACTGTGGAAAAACTTTTGTTCGTTTCCGGAGTTGTATCGCCGTGTGCGCATTGACACCATTCAGATTAAACGGCGGCAGCCGGAACTCTTCCGGCAAAGACTCAACAAATTCATACAATGTACTCGGCAGGGAAAAATGTACGGAGCATGGAACGATGGTGGAAAATTGAGCGATTGGGATGTGTCACCCTGACGAATGAGGAAGAAAGATACCACTTGTGCGAAAAATTATGAGAAAAATAGCGGGAAAGAGACGATGACAAAGCCATATAAAACATTTGGGGAACAGGCTCATATTCTTGTTATGCGCGGGATGCAGAGCATTCGTAATCTGCCGGCGGATGCGTTGGAGAAAGAAATTGAAAGCAAATTACGTTACATCAATTACTACCGCATCGCTCCTTATTGGTCTTCTTTTCTAGAACGATCGAAGGATGAAAACGAGCCGCATTTTCATCCCCATACGTACTGGGAAACCGTCATGACGCTTTATAACTTTGATCGTGATTTGCGTGGATTATTTTTTAGAGCTTTTTCTGAGATGGAACCTGCATTACGTACCCAGGTGGCTCACCAGTGGGCTCGCTATACAGGCTCGACCACACCTCAGGCTGATCGAAAAGGACTGCGTCCTTCCTTTTGCACGGTAACACCGCCCGCAGAAGATAGGTCCGCAGAAAGTGACGGCTCAGAGAATGGAATCTCGGTATACGATCGTATCATGGAGCGGTTGGCTGATAACTTTCGGAAAGATCGATCGTTGTATGCCGCGTGGGATCGGGATATCAAGCAAGGGGCAACCATCGAAACTGTGCCGGTATGGAGTTTTGTGGAGTTTGCTAATTTTGGACACATAGCTGAGTTGCTGAGACGGGGGTTGGAGGAAGAATTGGTGCAAAAAATTGCGGAAGCCATGCAATTTGATAGCCTTAATTATTTTCTCTTCGGGATCGCACTGCTTGCCCAAATTCGCAACGCCTGTGCGCATCAATTTCGCGTATGGAATTATCATTGGATTTCAATCAAGTACCAAATGGCTCCGGAAGACGTCCGTACCGAACTCAATCGGCTCGTTATCCCGTCCGGAACGGGTGCTGCGCTCACCTTTTGTTACAAAATGTTGCGTGCCGGCGGTTCATCTGAAACATGGAAGACCCAACTGATACACACTTACCAGACAGCGGCTATGGTTGTCCCCACTCTTCATCGGGACCTCGGCTTCTTCTCCCCCAATTGGTACCATGATCCACGTTGGAATCTTTCCTAGAGTGATTCTGGAAAAGTCACCATTCTTTTCCCTGTTCTCGATATTTGAAGGACGTTGCTACGGAGAAGGAATCACGCACGACAGATGATTGGTCAGGTGCTTGGAAAAAGTCGATGATCGTAATTTCATTGGAGATGCCGAGGCGCAAGGGAACGAGAGTCCATGGACTGGTTCCCGGGAAAAGAAAGAGCATTCGCTTGCCCGGGCGACACTTTCCTCGTTCATCGGGGTGGATATATGCTCCGGCGAGGAAGAGACTCGACGTTTCACGCCGCGGGAGGAAGACACCGGGCAAGTCTGAATTTATTACCAATGTGAATAACTATGAAATATCCTTTATTATCAATGATAAGAAAAAGAAAAATTGACAATTAATTGATGGAAGAATGAAGCCTTGTTTCTGAGAAGAAAGAAGGGACAATGGTAGAAACGCAGATTTACAAATGGGGCGGATTGTGTAAAATGAGGGTGACATGGGAATACTGACGATTATAGGGCTGCTGGCAGGGTTGTACGTGTACAGTCGGATCGCGAAGGAACGGAGTTGGTATGAGAAGATTGTTGTGGCGATGATTTTGGCGGCAGCGGCGAGTTGTTACAGTGTGTTGAGTTGGTTCGGAGGGGGCATTATGTTCAACACGACGCTGCCGGGCTGGGTGGTGCTGACGTATACGTGGTTTTACATGACATTGATGATGAGTTTTGTGTTGCTGCTGGTGACGGACGCGACAGGGATGTTGATGAGGTGGGTGAATCCGTGGTGGCGGAGGAGAGGGAGGGAGGAGCGGGGACGGGTGATGAGGCGACTACGTCTCTGGTTGCTGCCGGCGGCAGGATTGTTGTGCGGTTGGGGAATGTACAGTGCACTGTCCGCTCCACACGTGCGAGAAGTGGAGGTGCCGATGGCGCATCTCAAGGAGCCTTTCCGTATCGCCTTGCTCTCCGACCTACATGTCGACGCGATCAAGAACGAGCATTTTCTGGAGGAAATCGTACGACTCACCAATGAGCAGAAGCCGGATCTGATTGTCATCACGGGGGATTTTGTGGATGGACGGGTGAAGGAGAGGCTGCCACAGATGCAGTCGCTACGTGAGTTGAGAGCTCCGTTGGGCTCTTACGCCGTGGCAGGAAATCACGAGTATTATTCCGGCTATCACGAGTGGCATCGGGGCATCATTTCGCTGGGGATCCGTCTGCTGGATAATACCAATGTTCGTCTGTCGGGAACCGGGTGTTACCTGGCAGGTGTGACAGATACGGCGGCGGCTTATTTCCACATGGAGCGTCCGAACCTGCACAAGGCGCTTGCCGGCATCCCGAGCGGCAGCCCGGTCATCCTCCTTGCGCACCAGCCCAAGTTTGCCCACCAAGCCGCAGCTTCCGGCAGGGTAGCGCTCCAGCTCTCCGGGCACACTCACGGGGGTCTCGTGCGCGGACTCGACCTTATCATCGCCGCGTTGAACGGAGGCTTTGTGCACGGTCTTTACAGCATCGGTCGAATGAAGCTCTACGTCTCACCCGGCACCAGTCTTTGGACTCTTGTGCCGCTACGCCTCGGTATTCCCAGTGAGATCACGGTATTCAAGCTCAGCAAGGGATGAAATACGCTGAGACATTGTCGTTTCACGGAGTTTTTTCTCCAATTGGGAGTTTTGTGTGGAGGAGGGGCAGGCGAAAGAATGGACGTTTTTCGGAGGGGAGACTGCCTCAGAGGGGAATCTGCTCTTTTTAGGCTTTTTTGCGGGTGTTTTTCGCTGTCTTGAATCATGAGGTAATATGTCGATTACAGAAAGCAGGATTTTCCCTTGACTTTAAAAGAGTTTCTGATAGTATCGGAGAGGAAATGAGTGAACCTTGTGTCGAACAAGACGATGCCCCGCGTTTTTCAGATGCGCTGTTCATTCTTTGTATCCTCGTGTTGCCGTTATTTTTCCTGGACATCATTTTCTCATGCATGGTGCTGTTGTTGGAGATGCTACCCGCCGCCTTCGTGTATTTGCTGCTGCGACGTAAGTCGACGCGCTGTCGTTGTGCGTACTATGCAAGCGGCGCAGGAGTTGCCGTGCTGTGGCTCTTGTTCATGTTGTTTGGTCTGGCTTTTAATGGAGTATATTCTCTGTTGGAGCTTGGTTTGTGTGTCGTCTATGCTTTGGGTGTGGCAGCGCTGCACGGTGTTGCCTTCTTGGTCTTCTACGCTCTGTGGAAATGGAATCGTGCAGGGAGCCCGTGAAGCAGGTAGTAAGACCGACTGGACAACGCATAAGCGTTGCCCAATCCGCCTCCGTTCCCTCGTCGGCTTTGTAAATCGTAAATCGTAAATAGGCGCCTACGGCGCCCCGGGGTTTTTTCTTTTCTCTTGAAGGAAGATGCGGTAGAATAGCGGCGTTATGTTGCAAGCAGGTATTGTAGGATTGCCGAATGTGGGGAAATCCACGTTGTTCAATGCGGTGACTCGCTCCCGTAAGGCGGAGGCGGCGAATTACCCCTTTTGCACGATTGACCCGAACGTCGGCGTGGTAGAGGTGCCGGATGCGCGGTTGGCAGTGCTGGCGGAGATGAGCAAGAGCGCGCAAATCATTCCCGCGGCCATCGAGTTTGTGGATATCGCGGGTCTGGTGAAGGGTGCGGCAGAGGGCGCCGGGTTGGGTAACAAATTCCTGTCGCATATCCGTGAGACGGATGCCATCGTGCAAGTCGTGCGCTGCTTCGAGGATTCGGATATTATCCATGAGCTGGGTACTGTTGATCCCGTGCGCGACATCGAAATCATCAACAACGAGCTGATTCTTGCCGACATTTCTGCTCTGGAGAAACGTCGTGAATCTCGAGTTAAGAAGGCAAAAAGTGGTGATAAGGAAGCGAGGGAGGAAATATCCCTCATCGAAAAACTCCTGCCGCATCTGGACGCCGGCAATCCTGCCATCACGCTGGAGCTTTCTGACGCCGAGCGCAAGTTGCTCCATTCCTTCTTCCTTCTCTCAAACAAAAAAAGCATTTTTGCGTGCAACGTCAGCGAGGCAGAACTCGCCACTGCAGTGAATGATCCGGATTCTCATCCCTTTGTCTCCGCCGTGCGTCGCTACGTCGCCAAGCAGCACCACGCAGAGGCTGTCGTCATTTCTGCCCGCATTGAGGAGGAACTCTCTGACTTGCCGGAGGACGAGGCAAGTGAGTATCTGCGTGACCTCGGGGTTCAGGATTCCGGTGTCAGCGAGCTCATCCGCGCGGTTTATCATCTCCTCGGTCTACGCACTTATCTGACCACCGGACCGAAGGAAACCCGTGCCTGGACCATTCCCGCCGGAGCCAAAGCACCGCAAGCAGCGGGGGTCATCCATACAGATTTTGAGCGAGGCTTCATCGCAGCGCAGGTTGTGGCGTACGAGGATCTCGTGGTGTGCGGTTCGGTGCTTAAAGCCAAGGAGAACGCCAAGCTGCGCATTGAAGGGAAAGATTACGTCGTGCAGGATGGAGATGTGGTGGAGTTCCGGTTCAACGTGTCGAAATAGTTCGCGTCACTCCGCGCCGGGAACACCACACCATTTAATCACCTTCTGAAAGGAGGGAACGAAGAGCTTCAAGAGGCAAGGCTCTTTCTTGAATGACGGCGTCGGCCAGTTTTTGTTTGGCGTCGTGCATTTTCAGGACGCGTTCCTCGACCGTGTCGTGCGCGATGAGACGGCAGACTGTGACAGGATTGAGTTGTCCAATACGGTGGGTACGATTAGCGGCTTGAGCCTCCACGGCGGGATTCCACCAGGGATCCAGCATGATAACGTAATCCGCAGCGGTGAGGTTGAGACCGGTTCCACCTGCCATGAGCGAGATGAGGAAAACTTGGGCATCGCCTTCCTGAAAGTCTTTCACGAGCTGGGTTCGGCGGCGGGGTGGAGTGTGACCATCCATGCGCAGGGTGGAGATGTTCGCTTCCTGCAGGGATTGCTCGGCGAGATCCAGAACATCGGTGAACTGGCTAAAGACTAAGGAACGATGACCGGCAGCGCGTAGTTCTTCGACGAGTTCGACCATGGAATCAAGTTTGGAGGATCTACCCTCGAAAGAGGGCAAAACCAATTTGCCATGGCAGCACATACGGCGCAGGTGTGTGAGTTCGGCGAGGAGAGCTGTGGCTCCACCCCCCTCAAGCGCACGTTCCTTGGCACGTCGCCGGCAGGACTCATAGAGAGCCCTCTCTTCAACAGAGAGTTCAACCCCAATGACAACCTCGGTGAAGGGAGGTAGCTGGGGCAGCACCTCAGCCTTGGTTCGACGCAGAACGATGGGTGCCACCAGACGGCTCACTCGTCGTGTCAGATCGTTATCTGCCCTGAGGAAACCGGAACGAGCTCCGAGCATATGAGGATTGAGGAAGTTGACGAGACTCCAGAGATCCAGCAGGCTGTTCTCGACCGGGGTACCGGTGATGCAGACGCGAGCCGAGGCTCGAAGGGAGCAGAGAACCTGGGCTCTGCGGGAGGAAGGATTCTTCATGGCTTGCGCTTCATCTAAGGCAATCACATTCCATGTGCGAGAGGAAAAGAAGGACGGTTTGGCGGAGACTTGACCGTAGCTGGCGAGCAAGAGGTCGTTTTTGCCCAAGGAAAGGGAGCAAATATCGCTCTTTCTGCAGTCACCGAAGAGGATGGGATGCAGCTTCGGCGCGAAGCGCACACATTCATCCATCCAGTTGGAACAGAGAGAAAGGGGGGCTACTACAAGGGAGGCTCCTTCTTTTGCCCTCGCCATGAGGAGGGCGAGCAGTTGCACAGTTTTACCCAGCCCCATGTCATCCGCCAAAATGGCTCCTATGCTGAGGCTCGCTCGCGAGAGCAACCACCGGAAGCCTTCCAATTGGTATTTGCGAAGAGAAACTTTAAGACCTCGGGGAGCTGCTTTGTTGTCGTATTCCTTGAGTTTTTCGCATATGGTGTGCAAGAGGGACGGTAGTTTCCCCCGCCAGGAATTGACGAACCCTGGTGCTGTTGCGAGGGGAAGGAAGTATTTTGATTGAAGGTGAACGAGGGTGGAATCGAGGAGTTTTATCTTTTTGGAGAGAGAGTCTGGGAGGTGAAGGAAGCGAGTCTCGGAAAGAGGCACAAAATCGCCGTCTATTTTGTGGTAGGCGGAGAGAAGTTGAGAGAGGGAGAGTACACGCTTTTCATCCACGGCAAGTTCAGCACCGATCTCCAGCCATCCAGTCTCTGCTTGGTTTGCTTTTATTTTAAGTTTATCCGATCGGACATGGAGAATACGCAGACAGTCGTGACTCTTCTGCCAGCGAAAGATAACATGAGCGAGTTCTCCCTGATAGAGCATACGTAGCATACTCCTTCGATCAGAAATTTTGAGGGTGTATTTATCCAGACCAGGTGTATTCACTACCCCCCATGTCTTTAACAGAGAATCTGCGGCGGCAACCTCCTCGGTTCGATTTCTGCGTACACAAATTGACCCCTTATTCGTTCGAAGTAAGAGAATGTCTTGCCCCTCTCCCGGTGAGCTGTATTCCGGCAGACCAGGTTGGTGTTCGATGCGTAATTGGAGAGAATAACCATCGTTTTCGCGGGTAGCGAGCACGATGAGTTTTCCACTGGATTCAGTGCATTTGAGCAAATCCTTCGGTATGTTCCCGCATATTTCAAAGTGTTCGGAGAGGGAGAGCAGCAACCAACGCACCCGGTCGCGCTCGGTGAGATCCAGTATCACCGAGCCATTTCCTAAATAATCCACCAGAGTTTGCATCTTCGGGGTGAAGAAGGGGATGCTCAGGGTGCCATCCTCTTCCACAGAAAGGTGCGTGAATTGTCCGCGCTCCATGGTAAGTCTCAGCCTGTCGCCGTCCATGTAAACATCGATGGAGGGTCGCACTGTGCGCAGTCTTACCGGCCGTCTGTAGTTGCCCTGTACCAGCCGAAGGCGAGGATGAGAAGCCAAGGCTGCGATGTGCAGGATGCCATCGGTGGGTGGATGTTCCAGAGCCTTCGCGAGAGAAACGGCAACGAGATCCTGTTCATCTTGGCAATCGATGCGGGAGGGATCGAGGACGTCGTCAATCTCAATTTTTCGTCCGTGGCTGTATAGTTTGGTTGCGACGAATCGGGGTTCGAGTCGGTCGATGCTGCCGGAGGGATCCATGTAGATGTCCCAGTAAAGCCGTTCTTCCCCGGAGAGAGAGAGAGTTTGCGTCAGTGTACTCAATCGACTCCATCTCGCGTCCTCTTCGGGCAACACGAGGGAAATTTCAGGGAAGAGGGGGAAGGAACGACAATCTGCTATGATTTCGTTGAGTTGATGTTTGGAGGAACTCCTCAAGGAGGGATTATTGACGAGGGCAGAGGCGGCGTACTGCGCCAGCAGTTTCAGACCTGCTTCATGAGACCATCGAACCGCGGCAATGAGTTTGGGAAAATTGAGATGGAGACCGGTGTCTTGCAGAATACTTCGTGACCCCATGGCAATGGGTAGAAGAGGGAGGGGGGCGACTAGTTTGAGTGATCCCACACGACGAGTCTTGCGGTTTTGCACAGAATCCCACAGTTCGAGAGCATCAAAAAAGCCCTCTACATCCGCCACGCGTTCCTCATCCTCTGCAGGGATATTACTGAGCATGAGCTCCCGAGCTGTGCTAAACCATACATTGATGACGCGTAGAGGTGCATTCGTGCGCACGGCCGTGATAAGAGCAAGCAGCAACAAAGGACCGCCGCATGAGGCTGAGATGCTGTAACGCATGGTTTCGCGTGCCCCAAAGAGGGAATGAAAATTGTTTCGCGCGTGTTCCCAATCTCCGACCCATAGGTCGTGGCAAGCACGGGCAATAAGGGCTTTGGGGGATTCATGGTTTGCTTCGTTGACAAGAGAGAACAGCACGCTCGGATCACCGCGCAGCATGGTCCAACCCATGGAGAGCATTATCGGCAAACAATGGACATCCACTTCGACGCCCTCAGGCACGCGGAAGAGAGAGTAACGACTCGCAAGCATGGTCATGATTTCCTCTCTCGCTTGTCCGGATGGAACAGTTTCAGCTCCTTTCCAATTCTCTCCCAACACAGAGTTCCAAAATATTTCGCTTTCAATGAGGGGACGAGCACAGGTTCTATTCGTCCCTCCGCTTAGACGGTGAAAACGAAGAAAATCCTCCACATGTCCGCAGAGTAGGGCATACCTCGCTGCACATATATGACGTGTATGCTCAGGAATGGGGTCGTAAGCGGTGGATCGTTCGAGGCGTTCGCTGACGATGGTGGAACACAATTGCTGCACAGCAGGTGATGAATCGAAACTCTTTTTTAAAGACGGAAAATCGGGCTGCTTGATCATCTGATAGAGCCAAGCTTTGCGTTCAATTTCAGGCGGAATATCTGCCTCTGGAAAGTAGTATCTCATCTCACTTTCCGTGAGAGGTCCGCACACAGCGCAGCAGAGCTTGAGCAACGAAGGGTCTCTGTCCGATCCGTTATTCATGGTACGGATAGGTTGGTCGTCTTCCATGGTTCATGCTAATTGAAAATTTCAGTGAATGCAAGAGTTTTATTGTCGTTCTGAAAAGAAAGAAGAAGAAAGTTTCTCTGACTCCGCGAGCATATAAAGTATACCATGTAATCTACTCCATCCACTTGCATACTATGTGGAAGAAATAACGGCAGTTGTTGCGTTGCTCAGGTGACGCGGAGAAGCAAAAGTAACATATTTTCTAACTGCTTGAATTAATCGGCGGCTAGATCGAGAATGTCGGGCATGATGGTTTATGCGGTACCCATGGGTATTTTAGTTTCTGGGATGGCGTGGATGATTTCCACGTACATAAGATTGAACCATCTGCGCAGGATTGCGGGAGAGGAATGGCACCGCTGGGGTGAGATAACGAGGGTGAGAAATGAGTGCCTTATGGAGTTCATTGTGTACTTTTCCGGGTATTTGCCGCAGGGGGATGTGCGACCGAGGCGTTTGCGCAGGATTGCAGATGATTCAAAACGGGTGGTAGAAACGTATCCAACCCCTCCGGCAAATGATGAGTTACACCACCTGTCTGCCTCAGAGGCTCAGTTGAGACACATTCTGGCTGCAGCTGTACAAATGATGGCAGAATCTGCTGAGATGCAAGCGGATGATAATCTCATCATGCTCTCGGGGAGGGTGTCGCTTTCGCTCTTTGAACAGGATGAGGTAACGCGTTCGTTTAATCGTTGTGTAGCTCTTTACAACAATGCAGTAGAGGCGCCGGGCGTCCCGTGGGTCGCGGACATTTTCGGCTTCTCTCTCATGGAAAAAATCAGCTAAAAAGAAGCCGTTTTCCCATTAAGGACTTGCCCAAGCCCACCGGCGCCTTCGCTGACCTCCTGAGCCTCTTCCCCCCCGCGCAGCCGTCCACTGCGCAATCTAAAAAAGGAGACAACTTCTCCTTGCACACAATCACATTCCGCTCTTCGTATAATTTTGTGGAATGACTCCGCAAAGCAATTCCACAAAGTCGGCAAAATATCCAGTATCTGAC
>CANQYL010000040.1 GCA_947628035.1 uncultured Akkermansia sp.
CCCATCCCTACTGTGCCTCCGAACGCGGCAGCAATGAAAATGCCAATCGCTTCATCCGCCGCTTCTTCCCCAAGGGCTCGGATTTTTCCCGCGTCTCTCAAACAACTCTCAACGCCATCGCTCTCTGGATGAATCGCTACCCTCGCGCCATCTTCGAGGGCAAATCCGCCTGGCATATGGCTCATTCCTTCCGTCACTATTTTACCCCTCTCTTCGCATGACCTCAACTCTTTCTGTCATATGTTGCATTTGTTCTTGCAATTCACAGGGTTTGTCCGGCATCTGTGAGTTTTCGCTGACGGTGGCGAGAAGAATGATGGGATGGTACGTTAGCGGAAGCCTGTTTGAAGAATCAGCAAAGCGCTCACAATAGCTTTCACAGAAAGCCAGCAGCTTTTCACGCGTCAGCAATGAAGAACTTGCGGCGTTTACGCCGGTAGAATGTAAATGCCTGAGCAGAGCGTGCATATCAGGGAAGAGCAGGGTTTGCTCCCAATCGTGAGCATAGACAAGCTGCAAACCGGTTGCGCGTAAATAATTTTTCCAGTTTTCACAGCAAGGGGAAGCCAAGGTCGCTCCTGTGATTTGTCGGATTTGGCATAGATTATGCTCGGCAAATGCGCCGAGAGCTAGGAAGCCTCCGGGATTGAGAGCTTGTGCCAATCGTGCGATGAATTGAGGGATGTTATCCATCCACTGCACGGCGGAGGAAGATGCAATGAGATCAAGGTTCTGTGGCAGCACAATTTCCTCGGCATCTCCCTGCAAAAAAACGGCGCCGGATGATTGGGGCATATATGGCACAACCTCCGGAGAAATATCGTTAAACCACCATCGAGCATCTGGATAGAGCTTGGTCAGATAGCGAGTGAGTACGCCTGTGCCTACACCAATTTCCATCGCGCGCCTCGGTGCAAAAGCAATGGTCAACGTACGCAGCGCCTGTGCGAGGATGAGGGCCATACGAGCCTGCACGTGCGCATTTGCGTCGTATTCGCGAAAATGACAAGCAAAACTCTGAGCGACGCGTTGCTTATTTCGCATGAGGGGACTCTAGATTATCGAGCACGATGCGTGCATCAGCGAACGGGTAGTGATAGGAGGAGAAACGAGTGCCAAGACCCACACTGGTCCAGTAGGCCTCCATTTTTGCCGGTGGAAAAATTTCATCTTTATCGCCGATGTAGGCCTTGTGCCAATGAATGTTTGCAGATGAGTTCTTACGACTTTGTTCCGCTAGTATCGTGAGTTCATCGATTTTTTCATCAAGCGTGCGATCCGGGTAGGGACCTTCCGGCACGGCGCGTTCCTTTCCGTAAGCTTTTTCATTAAAGGGTGTCATCCCCACGCGGGCGAGGCCTTGCATGGTGCGCAACACCACGCGCAGGCGCATACCGTATTCCTCTGAAACAGGATACGGCGTTCCGTTTAAGGCAATGGCTCGGTAGAGAGGCAACTGCCTGCAATATTGCTCCGCAGCCCATACGCCGAATGACCATGCGAACAAGTAGATGCGTCGGTATTTTGCAAAATCTTCCGCTTGCAGCGCTATCGCTTCCCGATAATCATACACGGCTAGCACGTCACAGCTGGACGGATCAATATGCAAGACAGCATTGGGGTTGGACGCCCAGCCAAGCATGTAGAGTACGAGATCACTCTGTTGCTTTCGTCTTAACCAGCTTTGTTGCATATTTGAAAGGCACGGTTTAAGTATTCGGGAGGTAACTCGGCGTGCAGTGAAAGTCGGATGCGTGCACTGCCGTCGGGTACCGTGGGCGGACGGATAGCGGTGAGCCAGAGCCCTTCTCGACGACCGGTTTGTGCTATTTCAACAGCACGTTTGTCGCTCCCTATGAGAATGGGGATGATGTGCGAGCCTGCCGGTTGTCCTGTGAGTTCAGAGGCCTTTTGCACAAGAGCAGCAAGTTTGTTGCGCTGTGCTGCCATGTTCGGCACGCCGGGAGCGAATGTGCGGCAACGCATCTCGTGCACCACCATACCCACCCACTGCAGGGTGCACGGGGGCAGGGCGGTTGAGTATATAAGCGGACGTAACGTGTTCACGAGGTATTGCCGCACAACCGGGGCGCAGAGCACGCAAGCTCCGGCGCCGGCCAACGCCTTGCCGAATGTGCACACCAGCAGGTCTGCAGCATCTAATACTCCTTGTTGAGCACACAAACCAGCCCCTTTAGGACCACATACGCCGAAGCTATGCGCTTCATCCACGTACAGTCGGAAGCCGTACGTGCTGCGCAATTCCGCGAGCTCGTGCAAGGGAGCGTAGTCGCCATCCATACTGTAGATAGATTCCACGACTACCCATGTGCGTTCCGGGTGCGTTGTGCGGCGCAAGAGATCTTGCAGGTGTCGCAGATCGTTGTGTCGGAAGCGATGGAACGGCAGGGAACGCATGCCTTCAACGATGCTGGCGTGTACCAGACGATCGGCGAGGACCATGTCGCCTTTTTGCACCAGAGCGGGCAGTAATCCGCTATTTGCCATGTAGCCACAGCTCAGGACCAATGCTTGTTTATCGGGAAAGAGGGCGCCTAATTCGCTTTCCAGGACATCGTATTCCGGACAGTTGCCGGTCATCAGACGAGATGCCGGACTCCCATGCGGGAAGGGTGAGAAGGAATGAGAACCAAATTCGCGCTTGTAATAGGCGGGAAGATCCAGCTCGCTGTAGTCGAGCATACTCAATCCTAAGTAATCGTTGGAAGATAGATTCAGGTAACGCTTATTTCCGCTGTACAGGTAAAGTCCGTCTTGACGCAGCGTGCAGAGAGAACGGTCACGGCCGCTGGCTTCCCATTCGCGGCATCGTTCGCTCAGCATTTTTTCCCAATTCATGATTCGCTGTATTCTGCCCAACTCGAGCTCGTTTCCCAAACGCGCACACGCTCCAGCTTCACACACTCGCGCACAGGGAAGGAACAAGCGCCGGTCCTTGCAGCACGAAGGGCCTGCTGTGCTCTCTGAAAGACGAGTTCAGCCATAGCCTCACTTGTCGGATCCTTATGGGGGAAGGGGATGATGCGCTCACCGTACACCTCGCGAAAGGTCGAGAAGTGCGGATCGTCCGTGTTCATACAGAGTGAGTGGTCAAAGGTTCGAAGGAAGGGGTCAAGCATTTCGCTGATGGCCTTGAAATCTATGACCATGTCGTGTGCATCAAGTGACTCGGCGGAGAAAACGAGTTCCACGCTGCGAGTGTGACCGTGGGGGAATTGGCAGTTGCCCGGATGTTTGGAGAGCAAGTGTCCACTTTCAAGCTCTATTCTCTTGCAGACACGGTACATGCCCCCATCATACCACTGCATCCCTGAATTGCAAGCCTTCCGTTCGCACTCCCGCATCACTCGTTTTTCCGTGAAAAGAAAGAAGCCGGATACGTGTGACGTATCAGGCTCCGATCTACTCGATGGGGGACTCGAACCCCCACGGATTTCTCCACTAGATCCTTAGTCTAGCGCGTCTACCAATTCCGCCAACCGAGCAGATGATTGATAAGTGCGGAGGAAATATACACGATGAATAACGGAGAAGCAAGCCTTTTTTCTACAGACCGGATGAAAGTTTGTTGGATGCGAGGGCAGGTGGGTTGGGTGGAACATTCAGAAGTACGACGCCTAGTTGACGCATCACCGTCATTCACGTGGAGTTAACACGGAGCATCATTCAGAGAGAAAAAACGCACGCAGGATTCCTCCTGCGTGCGTTCCAACTTACTACCTATGAAACTCGGACTCCCTTATATGGTGAGCAGCGCTCTCTCCTTCACCACCCACCGGGAGGCCGATGAAGTAATGACATTTCTCATGCAATCTCCGTTCAATTTTTTATGACACATCGCCCATCCGGGGAAAACGGATATCCCGTTTTAAACTTGCCAATGAAGGCAATGCAGACGCTGCGCGAGGGGGCAATTTTTTACATCGACCCTGTTTTACAATGCCCTCGCTCCTCTTCTCAACCTGCGTGGCTTGACGTTTTTAGCCGGGGATGGTATAAGGGCGGAGGATATGGGTACGGAGAGCAATAGTGGAGAAATAAGAGCCCTGGTTGGGGGGGCTTCCGGTGTGGGAATATTGTCTCACTTTCGTCCGGATGGGGATGCAATCGGGAGTACGCTGGCGATGGGGCTCGTGTTGGAAGGAATGGGAAAGAAAGTGTGGATGTGGAATGAGGACAAGGTGCCGCTGAGGTATGCGTTTTTGGAGGGGGCAGGGAAGGTTGGAGGCATACCCGAGGAGGTGCCGGATGGAATGGAGCTGCTGATTTGTTTGGATAGTGGGGATGTGAAGAGACTGGGTGAAGAAGGAAAGAGATTGTTGGAGGAGTGTTCAAGAGCCGGGATCAGGAGTATCAACATTGACCACCATGAAACGAATTCACGGTATGCGGATTTTAACTACGTGGTGAATGGAGCGGCGGCTACGGGGTGCGTACTCATGGGGCTTTTTGCTGACTGGGGAATGAGACTCGAAAAAGGGGTTGCCGAAGCGTTGTACGCGGCGATTAGCACGGATACAGGATCCTTTCAGTATGGCAGCACCACGGCACAGGTGATGCGCCAGGTGGCGGAGCTCATTGATTGCGGCGTGGATGTTGGTGACATCAATCGGCGGTTGTACCAGGAGCAAAGTGCGACGACTTTGGCCGTTCAGGGCGAGGTCTTGCGTGAGATGGTGGTGGAGGAAGGAGGAAAGCTGACGTACTACTCCATGCCGGCCGGTAAAAAAGAGGAGCTGGGAGCGGGGCTCGAGGATACGAAAGACTTGGTGGATATTATTCGTGTGCTGCGCGGTGTGCGAGTGGCGGTTATTTTTGAGGACCTGGAGAATGGGTTTATTCGTATTTCGCTCCGGTCAAAGGACCCTGCGGTACGGGTGAATGACATTGCGGCAATGTTCGGTGGCGGAGGGCACGCTATGGCGGCGGGCATTCGCAAAAAGGGAAAACTGGAGGAGGTACGCCGCGAGGTACTGGACGAAGTACGAGAGGCACTGCGCAAACAAGTATGAGCTCCTTGAACGACCAGAGCCCGAGCGGGGTGCTGCTGGTGGATAAAGATCCCGGCTTCACCTCGCACAACGCGGTAGCTCTTTGCCGACGCATTCTGGGAACAAAGAAGGTGGGACATTGTGGAACCCTGGATCCCATGGCGACAGGGATACTCATTGTGGTGGTGGGTAAGGCCACGAAATTGCAGGACCGGCTCATGAGCGAAGATAAGGTGTACAGCGCGACGATCAAGCTCGGGGTGGAGACCAATAGCTACGATGCCGATGGGGAGGAGGTGCGCGTGGCTCCATGGGATGGTATTGACGAGGGAAAGGTGCGCGCTGCATTGCAAGGATTTTGCGGGGAAATCGAACAGGTGCCACCAATGTATTCAGCGGTGAAAATCAACGGGGTGCCGTGCTATAAGCTGGCGAGACGCGGAGAGGAGGTCGAGCGTAAGGCGCGAAGAGTGCGGTTGATGGAATGCGAGGTAAGACGGCTGGATCTGGCGGCAGGCGAATTGGATGTGCGCCTGCATTGCAGCAAAGGTTTTTATGTGCGTTCGCTCGCCCACGACTTGGGCGAGAGGCTAGGTTGCGGAGCGCACCTGACGGCTCTGCGACGGGAGCGAAGCGGAGCTTTTGATGTAGCGAGCGCCATTAGCGTGCCGGATCTCAAGGCGGCGGGCAGGGATGTTCTGCTGCGGCGTCTCATTCCCGTGGAGCAACTGAACCTTCATTGATCCATGATCCTTCTGCACGGCATCGAGGAGCTTCGACAAATCGGGCAACCGATATTTTGGGCGATGGGCTTTTTTGACGGCGTGCACACTGGGCATCAGCGCGTGATGCGCGAAGCCAGGGAAAAGGGAGCTCTTTGCGGGGTACTCACCTTTGCTCAGCATCCGCTCGCCTTGCTGAATCCCTCCGCTCAGCCGCAGTTACTTACACCGGTTGAGCGGCAAAAAGTGGAACTTATCCACGAGCTGGGCGAGGCTGATCTCGTGCTCGTCCTTCCCTTTACCCATGATCTCTCGCAACTCACGGCACAGCAGTACCTGACTCTCTTGGAACAGCATTGTCGCGTGGCCGGCATCTCTGTGGGCGAGAACTGGAGATTCGGGCGAGGGGGGGAGGGAGATACGACTCTTCTGAGAGAGGAAGGGGAGCGGCGTGGTTTTAGTGTGCGGATAGCGCCCCTGTTCGAGGAGCACGGCGTTGCTGTGAGTTCGCGCCGCATCCGTACGGCTGTGCGTGCCGGAGAGCTGCAGGAGGCAGAGCGTATGCTCGGGCACCCCTTTTCCATCTGCGGGGAGGTTGAGCATGGGCAGCACCTGGCACAGAAACTAGGTTTCCCGACAGCAAATCTGGCTATTCCCGCGCAGACCTGCTTGCCGCCGATGGGGGTGTATTCGGTCATTTGTCAAGCGGAAGGGAACATATATCATGGTATTGCGAACATCGGAGTACGTCCCAGCGTAGAGGAGACGCCCAAACTCCCGCGCCTTGAGGTTCACCTTCTCGGATACAAGGGCGATTTGTATGGGAAGTATCTCAGTGTACATCTGTGCTCCTTCCTGCGTCCGGAGCACCGGTTTCACTCTCTGGAGGAGCTGCGAAAACAAATTGCTAAAGACATTGCCGGTTTGTGCTGAAAAGGGCATTGCTCTCCTCAAACTGTGTCCGGCGCCGGGTGCATACTTGCTGTAATTCTCACCTTATAAATACGCTGCAACTCATCAGACACACGAAAAGTTTTTACAGAGTGGTGTCTTGAAATATATTGAAAATCAACGAATTAAAAAATTAATAACATTAAAAGTAAAGAAAAATTGACAAAGTTTACTATTTTAGGCTTGCTTATGAACGGAAAAGGAGTATAATGACTTCACGTCTCCAACCTACTGTGGGCTGGAGCACTTCAACCAAGTAACTAGTAAGAAAATATGAAGACCATCTCTGTTCTCGCTCTTACGGCGGTTGCAGTTCTTGCCAGCTGCCAGCAGCAGCAGCAACAGCAGCAGGAAGTCGCTCCGGTGGCTCCCCAGGCTCCTGTGACTGTCACCAAGTAAGGGTACCGCAAGAGGGAAATGCGGGTTCGTCTCGCTTTTCCCTCGCGACAATTCGCAAGCGCGTCGGAAGTTTCTTCCGGCGCGCTTCCTTGTTGTCGGGTGAGAGTGTCGCGGACAGGAATGGCGATGGAGCCCGGAATTTCTACTCTTTGGTCGCTTTGGACATATACTAAGGTTTGCCATGTGAAGTGAGACCCATACGATGCAGCACATCCGTCCCAAGAAAAGCGATTCCAACACGCAGTTATCGGTGGATGATACGACATAATCCATTGGTTAAGTGTACGATGGACGATGGACGATGTGAATTTTAGCGCGCTACGCGCGTTTTTGCGGAGCGAAAGTAAAACGAAATTTTCGAGGATGAGGGTGGTGGCGCCTAGCGGCGCCTATGTATAATATACGATTTACGATATACGATTGCGTGAATCGGCGCATTGCGCGCGGACATGGCGAAGTTTGGGCTTTGCTGACTTATTTTCTTCATCCAGAGGAAACGCATGGGGAATGGGTTGAGTGAGCGCAGAGAAGATTTTATTGGGACACGTGCGACGATGCAGTGAGGGGGAAAATAATTTTTTTGCTTTTTGCGAGAAAAAATAAAGAAAGGGATTGACGTGAGGTGTATTGAAGTGTACTATACGTGAAGAAAAGTGCACGAGACGATATGTCGAGAGAAGAGAAAGTGCCCTTTACAGGGAATGTGACGCACAAGCTGGATCCGAAGAGTCGGGTAGCGATTCCGGCGGGGTGGCGGTCTGCGCAGGGGGAAGTTCTGATAATGATAGAGGCGATGAGTGAGGAGTACCGGGTTCTTAAGTGCTACACGAGAGGGAGTTTTGCGCAGAAGATTGAAGAGATTCGGAGACATGCTGCAGAGCATGGAGTGACACCGGGGGAGGTGGATCAGTACGTAGGAAAGATAACGGGGTGCAGTTTTGAGGCGGAAGTGAGTACGCAAGGGAAATTGTTGATACCCAAGCCCCAAAGGGAGAGAATGAATTTGACGGATACCGCGACTATCGTGGGACGGGGGGATTATTTTGAAATATGGGTGCCGGCTCAATTTGAGGCCACGAATACGGCGGAGGCACTCGGGAAGCTCAAACTTGATCAACTCTTCCATATTCTTTCATGAGGGGGGAGCTGACAGAAAGACGGGAATTCATCCGACCTCCCCAAGGAGTGCTCTGTTATCGTGTTGTTACCTGGCGAGTCGGGGCGGTAGAACAGGAACAATGGGAACGCGTGGAAGCGGAACGACGGAGGCTCGTAGAGAGGATGCAGGATATGGCTGTGTCCGGAAGGAAGGGAGAGAGGAATGAGTGTGAAGAGAATTTGAATGCGTTGAATTTAAACGTAATACAAAATTTATTTGACTTTCGCGCACACGCGGCGCTTGCGCTTACGCGCGTGCGCGGGCTGCGCGAGAGCGTGCGCTCGGACAGCGCTGTGTTGGGATACCGGTTCGGAGAGGGAGCGATGTGCGTCTGGTTGGAGTTGGTGGACGAGCAGAGCCCGGAGGAACATCTTTATGCGTGGATGGCGGCGAGCCCGGAAGTGGAATGGAGTGGGCAGAGCATCATCAGTCAGCACAGTGCGCAGGAGGTGCGGGCGGAGTTGGACCTGCTGTGCAAGGGCGCGGCGCCAAATGAGGAAACCGAAATTGAGAATCAGGGAGCTGGCGCGCCGTACAGCCACGTGACCGTGTTGGCTCGAGAAGCTGTGGAGGCTTTGCAGCCGAGCGAAGGGAAGGTGATTGTGGATGCCACCTTGGGAGGAGGCGGACACAGTGAGCTTTTGCTGGAGGCAGGAGCAAACGTATGGGGGATAGACCGTGATCCCGTGGCTCGAGCAGCGGCTCGGGGGCGATTGGCTCGGTACGGTGAGCGTTTGCACATCGTAGCCGGAAACTTTGGGAACATCCGGCAGATGTTGAGTGAACGAGGGGTGCAAGAGGTTGACGGGGTTTTGGCGGACATCGGGGTATCTTCTCCTCAGGTGGATACTCCGGAGCGCGGTTTTTCTTTCCGGGCGGATGGACCTTTGGATATGCGAATGGATCCCATGCAGGAACGCACCGCCGCAGATATCGTGAATGAGGCAGACGAAGGTGAGTTGGCGGAAATATTGTGGCAGTACGGCGAGGAACGTTCGGCGCGAGCCATTGCACGACGCATTGTGCAACAGAGGAAGAAAAGTCCTATCCGCAGCACGATGGAGCTTGCAAAGCTCATCAGCACTGTTCTACCGCGCAAGGGGAAGCTGCATCCGGCCACGAGGAGTTTTCAGGCGCTGCGCATAGCGGTGAACGATGAACTCGGCGAATTACAGCGTTTGCTGGAAGGTGGTTACGAGTTGCTTTGTCGTGGGGGACGCATGGCCGTCGTTACATTCCACAGTTTGGAAGATCGAGCTGTGAAGCAATTTTTTGCGCAGGTCACCACGAAGGAGTTGGATCGTCCGGAGTGGGCGGAACCACGTCCCAATCCCGCGTACGGAGCAAAGCTCATCACGCGCAAACCTATCCGACCCGGGAAGCAGGAACTAACAGCCAACGCGCGAGCCCGCAGCGCAAAATTACGGGTCATCGAAAAAATTTAGCCTTTTTATCAAAAATGAATAGATACACCACATCGCGCTACTCCGGACGTATCAGCTTCGGACTTTTATCGTGGATGGTAGCATTTGCCATGATAGCGTCTGCCACCGGAGTGAGCTATGCCGTACTCAAAAACAACCAGGTGGCAGAACGCACTGAAATCAACAAGCTAAACCGTGAGATAGCGCTCTGCCGGATGAATGCGAATCAGTACAACGCAAAGTCAGATGCATTGACAAATCGCTGGGCGATGCGTGAGAGGCTCATCCAGGACGGGTCGGAACTACGCGACATTAGGCACAGTCAGATCGAGATAGCACGCAGCAGCCGGGAAGATGCCGCCCTGCGAGCCACGGCGGCACGATGACCAGAAAAGGAGAACTGAGAACTACGTAAGAAAAAGAATGAGGACCAAGATACCATTTGCCAACCGATGCGCATGGCTGTGTGTGCTTGCGTTGATAGTGTCATGCACGATAGCGTATCGACTGGTTGAGCTACAGATCGTGGATTCGGGGAATCACAGTCGTATAGCGGCGGATGAGCTCATTGAAAAGGAAATCATTCCGGCGCGGCGTGGGGTCATAATGGATCGCAATGAGGAGATTCTCACCAACAACATTCAGCATGCGGAGCTCATCGCAAATCGTTACCACTTGCGTGAGCTGACAGCGGTGGTGGATGGACTGGCGTACAATCAGGTGAGCCACACGCCGGAGTGGGCCGCTCAAAAAGAACCGGCTGAGAGGCATAAGATGTGGGTACGCAAGAGAGCTGAACTGTTGGATAACGCACGTCGGCGCATGACGCCGGACGAAAAAGCGGCTCTGAGAAGGCAGCTGGGGATGGCGGATGCGAGAGCGAATCGTATGCTGGAGTACGATCCAGACGTGTGCGAGTACTACTTCCGGTTGCATGACCGTCTGGTAGCGGAGATCCTCTTCCCGTACTTATGCCGCTTGGAGGGAGAGCAAGGCAGCAGGAAATACAACACTCGTGAGGATGTCGTTGAAAAGATAGCCCAGACCGAGACGGAGCAATTCAACCGCGAAGCGGTGAAAAATGGACAACCCACGCGAACTGTCCGCAATCGGATTATCTTAGCAAAGGACTTCACCATGGATACGGCTGAGAAAATACGTGAGGCGCTCAGTGAGGCTCACGTACGCGGGATTATGGTGCAGGCGAGCCCCCGGAGATCGTACGTCATGCCGGAGATGCTATGCCATGTCCTGGGATACGTGGACCACGAGAATCGCGGTGTAAGTGGAGTAGAGGAATATTTCCAAAGCTATTTGGCAGGTGTGGATGGGATGCGTGAGTACCGGCACAATGCGCGTGGGCAGGTGCTACCGAATGAAGATGACCGCTACCTCGCTCCGAAAGATGGGCTGAATCTTCAGCTCACCATCGATATGCGATTGCAGAGCATCTGTGAGCAAGAGCTGGATCGAGGGATGAGACACTACCGGGCGAAGCGAGGATGCATGATCGTCGTTCAGCCTAAAACCGGTGATATCCTCGCCATGGTAAGCAGGCCATCGTTCAATTTGAACACAAAGGACCTCATTACGCCGGATGGTACATTTAAGCGAGGGAAGATCAAGGATAGCAAAGGAATGCCTGTGACGGGTGATTTTAACTTTGCATGTCAGACGCGTTATGAGCCGGGATCGACGTTCAAGGTCATAGCTGCAACGACGGCATTGGACAAGCACCTCATGACTCTCAATACACCGGTGAATTGTTCACCGTTTAGCGTAGGATTTGGAAGCAAGCCTATCAACGATGGGCGGTTCAATTACGGCACATTGCCGCTGTACGGAGTACTCAAAAAGTCGAGTAACCCGGGTGCGGCACGCATAGCGCTCACCTGCAAATGGTCGAATTACAAGGAGTACCTGCAGCGTTACGGGTTGCATCAGTCTGTCGGGATTGACTTGCCGAGCGGAGGAGCTTGTTTGTTGGCAGATGGCAGCAACATCGTCAACTTCTCGCGCATTGCTTACGGTTACTCGGTATCGGTTTCCCCGTTGCACATGGCGATGGTCTATGCCACCATAGCAAATGATGGTATAAGGATGAAGCCGAGGCTGATCGATCGTATCATCGCGGCGGATGGATCGGTGTATGACGAGTGTGCGCCGCAGGAAGTGCAACGAGTCATGAGTGTTGAGACCGCACAATCTCTGAGGCGCGCCCTGCAGACCGTGACAGAGAATGGGGGACCGACCGGACGAGGAACGGCGACTGCGGCTGCGATACCGGGCTTCATGATCGGGGGGAAGACGGGGACGGCCAAGAAGGTGAAAGAGAATGGAGGGTACTATGAAGGGCTCTACACCGTATCGTTCGCGGGGGTGCTGCCGATTAACGATCCGCAGTTGGTGGTGATGACCGTGATCGACGAACCGCATCCGACGGACTGTAACGCGGGGGGAGGAACGGTGGCCGCGCCGATATTCCGAGCAGCGGCGGAGAGATTTATCACAGCGCTGAATATGCAGCCCAGCGACCCTATCGCGTATGAGCGCTACAGGAACAGCAAAGATCGAACTGTACAACAAACGACCAACTTACCTGCCAATCCATGATTAAAAGTATGCAACTTTTTTCCGTGCTGAGAGATCCCGTCAAGACGGGACAGCTCCGGCGCAGCATAGGTCACCTGACGGACGACAGTCGAAAGGTAACACCCGGCAGCTGTTTCATTGCCGTGCGAGGTAGTAAGTTTGATGGCCACAGCGCGATCAGTAAAGCAATAGCTGCGGGGGCGATTGCTATCGTTGCGGAAACAGAGTGTACCCGTGAAGCGCAAAAAAAAGGAGTGTATTGGGTGCAGGTTCCGGACACGAGGGAGGCATGCGGGTTGCTGATGAGCGCATGGTACGGCTTCCCATCGCAACAGCTCGTTGTACTTGGAGTAACAGGGACAAATGGAAAGACGACCATAAGTTATCTGCTGTATCATATTCTGCGCAACACGTGGCAGAAGGCGGGGCTTATCGGCACGATATTCTACGATGACAGCGTGCGGCGCATCACCTCGCACAACACGACTCCGGGTAGTGCGGAACTCCAGCATATGCTAGCCGACATGGTACACAACGGCTGCCGCGCTGCTGCCATGGAGGTTTCCTCTCACGCGCTGGAACAATATCGCACTGCCGGAACTTATTTTCGCGTAGGCATCTTTACAAACCTTACGCAGGATCATCTGGATTACCACGGCGATATGGAGAGTTATTACCAGGCAAAAAAGAAACTCTTCATGACGATGGCAGAAAGCGGGGGAAACAAGGCGGTAGCCGTCATCAACATTGATGACAGCTACGGACGCCGTTTAGCGGGAGAAATGGAAGGATTGCTTAAGGTGCGCACTTTCGGCGAGTCTTTGGATGCCGAATTCCGTATCACTCCGCGACTCATCTCGCTCAAGGGAAGCCAGTATGAACTCTCATGGCGTAATCGGAATTATCTTGTGCGGATTCCACTCATTGGAGAATTTAATATATCAAATAGTCTCGCTGCCCTCGTCGGTGCCGCGGCTGCTGGCGTTAATATTCGGGATGCCATCGGCAGCCTCACTCGAGCGCCACAGGTGCCGGGGCGGTTGGAACTCGTGAGCGGGGTGGGGAATGTGCAGTGCTTTGTGGACTACGCGCATACTCCGGATGCTTTGGAGAATGTGTGTCGCACAATGCGAGGGCTTTGTCGGCGAGGGAGACTTATTGTGGTATTTGGGTGCGGTGGAGACAGGGATCGAACAAAACGACCATTGATGGGGGCGGCAGCGGCAAAATATGGAGACATATGCATCGTGACGAGCGACAACCCAAGGCATGAGAACCCGGAGAGCATTATCGATGAGATCATGCCCGGCGTGCCGAAAGAAAAACAACAGCGCATCACAAATCGTGCTCAGGCTATAGAGACGGCGCTAGAGGCGGCGCGATCGGGTGATGTTGTGCTCATTGCCGGCAAGGGGCACGAGGATTATCAAATTATCGGCGACAAGACCATTCATTTTTCAGATACCGAGGTTGTTCGTCGGTACAGGCAGCGCAAGGAAGAGGAGATTATCGCGGCAAAGCAAGCAGAAAAAAAAGCATGAACGAGATCGAGATTGAGCAACTTCTCCGGGCGACGGGCGGGACGCTCCTCGTTGAGGGAACGCGTGCCATCACCGGAGGTGTTTGTACGGACAGCCGTAAGGTGCGTCCGGGCTGCATCTTTCTTGCGCTCAGTGGAGACAAATTTGATGGCAACAGCTTCGCGGCTGAGGCATCTCGACAAGCGGCGGCTGTGGTGGTGAACAAGCAGATAGGGGAATACGACGCGGCGTGTAGTGTCGTGCGCACGGAGAACACGCTGGCTGCTCTGCAGTCGCTTGCGAGGTGGTGGCGCGGGCAGTTGCACGTGGTCGGCGTGGTCGGGATTACGGGCTCGAGTGGCAAGACGAGTACGAAGGACATGGTGCGCAGCATCTTAGAGCGGCATTATGCCGGTTGTGTGGTGGCAACGGAAGGGAACCTGAACAATCACATCGGCGTCCCAATGAGTATTCTGAGTGCTTCGTCGGCGACACGTGCAGCTGTGTGGGAGATGGGCATGAATCACGCCGGGGAATTAGCTCCGCTCTGCGAGATGGTGCAGCCGACTGTTGGCATTATCACGCATATCGGCTCCGCGCATATCGGTATGCTTGGCTCACGGGACGCCATTGCCCGGGAGAAATGCACCTTGGCGCGAGCACTGCCTGAGGAGGGGTGGATGATCTATCCGGCGGGGGACGACTACGCGGAGATGATAGCGAACGAGACGAAGGCACAACCAATGCCGGTGGGAGGAGAAAAGAGCGAGGTACGGGCAGTGGATGTCCGGTGCGGCGCAGAGGGTAGCGATTACAAACTCCTGATTGACGGTGCGGGTTGTGTCGATGTGCATCTGCCCGTGCCCGGAGAACACATGGTGAACAATAGTTTATTGGCCGCCGCAGCAGCGTGGAAATTGGGTTGTTCTACGGAGGAAATCGCCACCGGACTCGGAGCCATTTCCCTCACAAAAGGACGCCTTACATGTCGTGAGGAAGATGGTGTACTCCTTGTGGACGACACATACAACGCTAATCCCGAGAGCATGGCAGCGGCGCTGAAGACGGTGGCGGCGATGCCCGTGGCGGGGAAGCGCTACGCGGTGCTGGGCAAGATGGGCGAACTGGGCGAGGAGGGAGTAGCGGCGCATGGCGAAGTGGGGAAATGTGCGGCTCAATGCGGGTATGTGGGGGTCATCGTGATGGGGGAGAAGAGTGCGGAACTCCATGCAATGGCGAGGGAGGCTCGAGCAGGCGGGGTGGTCGTGTATCCGGTGGAGAGTCCGTTGGAGGCGGCGGAAAAACTCCGCGAGCTGGTGCGGCAAGGTGATGCCATTTTGTTTAAGGGTTCCCGCGCGGCAGGGATCGAGCGAGTTATGAATAAATTTCTCAGAAAGGATTAACGAACGATGCTGCACTACTTTTTCAATCTAAGCGGTGATATGGTGTACCTGATGGCGGTGGTGACGCCGTTGGCGCTGATGTTTATCCTGGGACCCTGGACAATAAGGAAGCTGCGGGAGCTGAAGGCGGGGCAGCCTGTTCGCAAGGCTCACGGGAATGTGCACGCGCCGGATCACGCGGCGAAAGCGGGGACGCCGACGATGGGCGGTGTCCTGCTCATTGGGGCGATATGGGTGTTTTCT
This sequence comes from uncultured Akkermansia sp., assembly GCA_947628035.1. Lineage (GTDB taxonomy): Bacteria > Verrucomicrobiota > Verrucomicrobiia > Verrucomicrobiales > Akkermansiaceae > Akkermansia. Next base: position 15,426 of record CANQYL010000040.1, read on the forward strand.
CTGCTATTTTTGCCGTTGACATCGGTGTGCGTTCAATGTGTCTTGTTGGTGACATTTGTCACGGCTTTTCTCGGTTTCCTTGACGACTACGCTAAGGTGAAAAAGCACAACAGCGCCGGGGTCAATGGTTGGTTCAAGATTTTCCTGCAAACAGCTGCCGCCGCTGCTTGTGCTGTGTATCTTTATTGCAGCATGGATTCAAACGCGTGTTACACCCTGGTGCCCTTCTACGGCTTTGTCAACATCGGTTGGCTCTCCATCCCCTTGGCCATCTTTACGATCGTCGCTACCTCGAACGCCGTGAATTTGACCGACGGGTTGGATGGATTGGCGAGCGGTTGCATGATGCCGGCCCTGTTCTTTTACTTTGTCATCACGGCTGGGCCCGTGGACGCTCTGCCCTTTTGCAATGGCATCACCGCTGAGCCTCTGAGTCCTTATGCGATTGCTGTGGCATTTGCCTGTCTCGGCTTTTTGTGGTACAACTGTCATCCCGCGCGCATTTTCATGGGAGACACGGGGTCGCTCGCGCTGGGCGGAGCATTGGGCACGTTGGCTGTTTGTACGGGGACGGAACTGCTGCTCATCATTTTAGCCGGTGTTTTTGTGGCGGAGGCGTCATCTGTGGTGGTGCAGGTGGTGTGGTTCAAAATCACCAAGAGATGGTACGGCGAGGGACGACGGTTCTTTCGCATGGCTCCGTTGCACCATCATTTTGAGAAGGGCGGTATGAGCGAGACTCAGGTGTGTGTACGTTTTTGGATTGTTTCGGCCCTCTTGTTTTTCCTCGCGTTGTTGGCACACGTTCCCGTTTATCATTCCTTCTCATGAACCTGAATGGCAAAAAAGTAGCGGTGTTGGGCTGCGGACGCAGCGGGGTGGCGGCGGCGCACTTAGCGGCGGCGCATGGAGCGGCACGCGTGTGTATCTTTGATTCCGATCCCGAGGCTGTCTGCCACGATGCGACGGTGGAGTTGATTGCGGGCGCCGGCGAAAAGGAGGCGCGTGAATTTGCGCCGGAACTCGTGGTGATCTCGCCGGGAATTGAGGCAGACAAACCGTGGGCGTTGGCGTTCACATGCGCAGGAGCGCCAATTATCGGCGAGGTGGAGTTGGCTTACCGATACTTTGGAGGGCGCATTATTGCCATTACCGGTACCAACGGCAAAACAACGACAACTGCGCTCATCGAGCATATTCTCACGCAGGCGGGACGCACAGCAAAGGCGTGCGGCAACTACGGATATCCATTCTGCGAGGTCGCGCTGGCAGAAGAACCTCCGGAGTTTGCCGTGCTGGAGGTATCATCTTTTCAGTTGGAAACTATTGTGAGTTTCAGACCGGATGTTGCTGTGTGGTTGAACTTTGCGCCGGATCACATGGATCGCTATGCAAAGGTAAGTGATTACCGACAGGCAAAATTGCGCATTTTTGAGAACATGACCGAAGAGCAGATATCCATCGTGCGAGTGGGTGAGAAACTCCCCCCGATCAAGCCGAAAGTGGTGGAATTCTCTGCGGTCGATGGAAGTGGTCTGTTGCGTTACGAGGGTACTTGCATCAAGCAGATTGACACAACCGTGACGGACTTGGCGGGGACGGCGTTGGCACAAACGCACAACGCCGAGAACACGATGGCGGCGATATTGGCGTGCAGAGCGGTGGGGTTGAAAGACAGCGAAATCGTGCCGACTTTGGGGAGTTTTGTCCCGCCTCACCACCGCTGCGAGTTTGTCGTAGAGGAACACGGGGTGCTTTGGCTGAATGATTCCAAGAGTACGAATCTTCATTCTACCGAGGCGGCTATACGTGCGCAGCACCGTCCCATCATCCTGCTCATTGGAGGAAAGGATAAGGGACTTGACTATACGCCGCTGCTTCCCACTATGCAGGGGAGGGTCAAGCTGTGCGTGGTGTTCGGACAGATAGCGGAGCAACTGGAACGCACTTTCGGTGGACAGTATGACACCGTGCGAGTAGAGACAGTGCCACAGGCAGTGGAGGCAGCCTTGCTGCGCAGGCAGGCGGGAGACGTGGTGTTATTTTCACCCGGTACATCATCCTTTGACCAATTCAGCAGTTACGCCCAGCGAGGGACATGCTTTCGCGAGGCCGTATTAACTCACATTCATCAACAATAACTTCCTCCCAACACATTCCCATCAACTATGAGAAAGCAAACAGCATTCCGCAACTCAGAACTCGACCGAGCCAAGCCGAGACATCACTTCTTCCATTCTCTCCTGAAACGACATCACAGTGACACCGGGCTGGTGGAGGACCGAACAAGTAGCGTCACCATCGTACGCATCATCGTGGGTCTGCTCCTGCTGCACCTTATCATCATCGGTGGGGTGTTATTACGGGGACACATGGTCAAGGGAGGGGGCATGATCGTGCAGGCGGATCATTTTCCGATGAATGCTCCGAAGGCAGCACCCGCTGCGGCGGCCTCTCCTGCTGCACCTGCTGCTGCGGGCGCAACCAGAGAGGGGTCTCCACTTCCTCCGTTGGCGCCCACGGCGCCGGTAGCGACCCCAGACGCTGAACGGGGAGCAACAGGGACGAACCACATCACTCAGACCGTGGCAGCGGACGAAGATGTAGCGGAAGATCCCGATGGAGAAGGTGTGAAAGTGACATCGGCCGCAACAACTACACCGGTGCACCATCTGGTGGGACGAGGCGACACGTGGCAGAGTATCGCGCAGCAATATGGAGTGAGCGCGGAAGCTTTGAAAGCTGCAAATCCGGGGAGCCCGGCTGAAACCCCCGTGCAGGGAAGCACGTTAATCGTGCCCGCAGGAGCTCTATCCACTGCCGCTGCGGCCGTGCAGAAGCCCAGAACGGTTGTGGCTTCGGCTGCACCTCTTGCTCCGGCATCATCGTTATCCAGAGAGAGTGGTAAGATGTACACCGTGCAACGTGGGGAGACGTTATCGCGGATATCGCGCAAGGTCCACGTGCCGGTGAAGGAGCTCATGCAACTCAACGCAATCAAGGACGCGAATAAAATCCGTCCGGGAATGCAGCTTAAGTTGGGAAAGTAGGGGAGGGTTAAAAGACAAGGTCACACTGCATCATTCTCCGAGGTTCCATGTCCGCGCGACTGAGTATCATCTGCATTTGGCTTTGCTTTATCATGTTACTTGTGTTGGGCATCATGATGGTGGCTAGCACCGGACTTTCTGCGTATGTGCCGAATGGAGGAAGTTCTGCGCAATTTTTGTACAAGCAGTGTGGATTTGCTTTTCTGGGTCTGGTGGCGGCTCTGGGTGTGAGTGCTATGAATTACCAGAAATTGCGCCCTTGGGTGAAAGGGATATGGGTACTGTGTGTGGTGCTGCTCGTTATGTGCTATTTGCCGTATGTAGGAATGGAGATCAATGGGGAGAAGAGATGGGTCAACTTAGGGATTCTGTCTTTTCAGCCGAGCGAGGTCGCTAAAATAGGCATGATGATAACATTGGCGGACTGGTACACGACGCACAGGGAGATGCCGGGGACATTTTGGCGTGGTTTTATGTTGCCCGGAGCGGTATTGTTTGGTATTCCGCTAGCCTTGATTTTGTGTGAAAAGGACATGGGAACGGCGGCGGCATTGGCGGTATCGGGCGGATGTGTCATGTATGTGGCAGGGGTGAGGAATTGGCTGCTATTCACAGCCATGCTGATCGGGGCGGTATTGATGTTTGACATGGCGACAGGAAATGAGAACCGAATGGAGCGTATCTATGCGTGGTTTGATCCTCAGGCGTTCAGTCAGGGGGTGGGAAGGCAGCAGTGGATCGCTATTTTAGCATTTGCCCGAGGGGGGGTGAGTGGAGTCGGGCTGGGCGATGGTATCGAGAAGTTTGGGAATTTGCCATTTGCTCACACAGATTTTATATTTGCTGAGGTGGGAGAGGAGTGGGGCTTGGTGGGCACACTGGGTGTTCTGTTACTTTTTACGTTGTTGACTATATTTGGTATCATGTTGGCATTGCAGACGCAGGATACCTTTGGTCGCCTGCTTGCCACAGGACTCGTCTGTACGATATTCTGGCCGGCGGTGTTGAACATGGCGGTGGTGACATCGTTGTTGCCGAACTCGGGACTACCGCTTCCTTTTATCAGTTACGGTGGTACAAATCTCGTGTTCACCATCGTGTCCATAGGTCTTCTCACCAGCATCCAAAGACATACACCGATTGTAAAGAAAATTTACTGGCCGAAAAATTTACTTAAGAATCAATCATAACATGGAAGAAAAAGAAAAAGCCTTGCGCATCGTCATCGCCTGCGGAGGAACCGGAGGGCACTTATTCCCTGGCATAGCTGTGGCGCAGAAGTTGCGTGCGATGGGGTATCGTCCTCTCCTGCTCATTTCGCGTAAACAGGTTGACGCTGAAGGTGCGAAAAAATACGAAGATCTTGAATTCAGGACGGTTCCCGCTATAGCAAAACCACGCACTTTTTCACTACGCATGATCGGATTTATGTGGAAATTGATGCGGACGCTCGTGGAAAGCAGGTCTTTGTTGAAAAAGGAGAGGGCAGATGTCGTGTTAGGGATGGGTGGCTTTACTTCGCTGGCGCCTGTGTTGACCGGGCATCTGATGGGGCTTCGCACGTATGTACATGATTCGAATTCGATACCCGGAAGAGCGAATCGTCTGACCGCGAAATTTTGTACGGAAACGTTGTTGGGGCTTAAGGAGGCGGAGAGGTGGCTGCCGGGGAGAGTTTGTCGAGTAGTTGGCACACCGGTGAGAGGTGAGGTAGAGAGTGCGCCGGGGCAGGCGGCTGCTCGAGCGACGTTGGGATTGCCTGTCCACGGGACGCTGCTGTTGGTAACGGGAGGTTCTCAGGGGGCGCAGAAGTTGAACACGATGATGGTGGAGGCTGCCCAGGCTGCTCCTGAAGTTCAATTTCTCATTGTAGCAGGGAAAGCTGATCAGGACAGAGTGGCAGGATTGGCGACCGGAATGAGGAACGTGACGGTGATGGGATTTTGTGCGGACATGGCGGCTGCGTATGCAGCCGCCGATGGAGTGATAACGCGGAGTGGAGCATCCACGCTTACCGAGCTATCCATTCTCGGAAAGGCATGTATGCTTGTACCGTACCCGTTTGCAGCGGATAATCATCAGTATTATAACGCTAAAATATTCAGTGAAGCCGGTGCAGCCGTTTTGTGTAAGCAGGAAGAATTGAGTGTACAACGCATTTTGGATTTCATTGAGGGCATCTTGCAGCGGCCGGACGAGCGCGACGCCATGCAGCGTGCCATGCTGAAACAAGCTCATCCGGAGGCAGCCCAAACCATTGCTCAAATACTCGCCGGAGAAGAGGCATGACAACGTTTACCAATTTGACGGGTGCTGCAGAGATCGGCGCAAACAGCTATCTGATTGAGGATGGAGATATACGCATCGTGTTGGATGCAGGGATGCATCCGAAGAGAGAAGGAAAGGAAGCGCTTCCGTGCTATCATTTACTTGAGGGGAGAGAACCCCAGACCATCATCGTTAGTCATGCCCATATCGATCACATAGGAACCTTGCCTGTGTTGCAGCAGGAGTACCCGCAGGCGAAGGTGATGATGACGCATGGAACGGCTGCGGTAGGGAAGGCGATTCTTCACAATTCCGTGAACGTGATGAGCGCAAAGCGGTTGCAGGATGGGGTGGAGGAATACCCCCTCTACACGCATGGGGAATTGGAGCATGTCACGGGAAACTGGGAAGAGCGTTTATATGGTGAGATTTTTGAGATTGGTAAGGAAAGGGGAATGCTGGGGACTTTCTATGATGCGGGGCACATCTTGGGATCCAGCGGAGTGATGCTGGAGACACGTAAAGGATTGAGGATATTTTATACAGGAGACGTACAGTTTGAACATCAGAGCCTCATAAGCGGTGCCGTTTTTCCCGAGAAAGATGTGGACGTCCTCATCATGGAGTGTACACATGGAGCTACTGAGCGGGACGCCGGATACAGGAGAGAACGGGAGCTTGGGCGTATGGCTCAGGCGATAAGGAGGACGCTTGAGGAGGGCGGAGCTGTGTTGATACCTGTGTTTGCCCTGGGAAAGAGCCAGGAGTTGCTGTATGAACTGGGGAGGTTTAAGGAGAGAGGACTCATACCGGATGCGCCGATACATTTTGGTGGTCTTGGGGCCAAGATAACGCAGGTGTATGACCAGTTGGCTGATACGTCGCCGCGGAAGGCGCCGGGGGTGCGGGTGCGCGAAAATGTTGAGACAGTTCCTTTACCGAAGGACGCAGCCTCTGTGATGGTGCCTGATCCCGGCAACATTTATTTAGTATCCAGTGGCATGATGAGTGCGCACACCTTGTCCAATCGACTCGCCGCTTATGTGCTGCCACACAAGAGGAACTCTATTTTATTCGTTGGTTACAGTGACCCCGACTCGCCGGCATCACGCATCAAGAACGCCCGACCGGGGGAGCTTGTGAGGTTAGGCGACAAGCCGGAGAGAGGGCAGGCGTACCCGGTGAATTGTCGGGTAGAGGGTTTTGATTTTTCCGGACATGCGACGAAGGAAGCTTTGCTGCACTACGCGGGGAGACTAAAGCCTCGTAAGGTCATCTTGGTACACGGTGACGAGAGAGCTTTGGAAGAAATGAGAATACTTTTAGAGCAAAGATTGCATGGCGCGCAGATTATCCAACCGCAACCGGGAGTAGCATACGAGCTGGAGTGAGAAGGAGACGTGATTTTTTCACGAGCAATTAAAAACTGATCGGTCCCTCTCGCGCCTGATTCCTGAACCGTCGATCTATGGGTCACAACAACGAAATGATCCCAACGAGCCGGAAGAATCAGGGCAACCGCATTTTCTAATGCGGTTGCCTATTTACGAATTTGCCATCTCGAAAAACTCAATTTTATAGGGAACGAAAGAGCAATAAGAGTCGCCTTCTCCT
>CANQYL010000041.1 GCA_947628035.1 uncultured Akkermansia sp.
AGTCTCCATACCATTCTAATGTCGAAAGCCCCACAGAATTGGAAATCTTGGCTTATTACCTCTGCATTCAACACAGGCCTTTCTTGCAATCCAACATAATCATTCATCGCCAGAGATTCATTCGAGACGTATGCGTATAAGTTATGCCCCTGAATATCGTCTCTTCTTGTCCACCTGCCATCGCGAGGGTTATAGTAGCGGAAGTTGTAGTAAACGAGTCCCAGCTCGGCATCATACATTTCACTGCTCCATTGGATACATTGGGTGACATCTCCTTCTGCTGTGACCTGTCCGTAGGGTGAGTAGGTGTAGATGGTGCAGATGGAACCTTCCTGTCCGTACAGCTCGCAGATGTTTTTGGTCAGATCCCAGCCATAGGTGTACCACACACCGTTCTCGCGGATGGCGAGCGGACGCGTGGCGACAGATTGCGTGGGATCCCAGGTGATGGCGTGGATGAGGGCGGCATCGTGGAGCATGTCGAGGGCTGCAATTTGCAGGTAGCCTCGGTAGATGTAGCGCTCGTGCAGAGTGACGGCGCCATCGATGGTCACCTTCTTCTCAAACCGACGTCCCATGTAATCGTAGTCGCAAGTGATGACGGTATGACCATCCTTGCTCTCAAATTTAATGGCACGGTTCTGTCCGTTGTAGGCGACGTGCCAAATGCCGGTCGTGGTCTGGACAAGCGTCTGGTTGCCGTCTGCATCGTACTCCGGCGTGAAGTCCTCGCCATTCGTGATGATGCGCGTGTACTGGTTCAGATCATTGGCGTCGTAGGTGATATCTTCGGCGGCTTCCTGAGCAATCTCGCGATTGCCGATGTTGTCGTATGAATAGGCATAGGCGTCCTCACCCAGCAAGGCTCCGATAAGTTGACTGCGCTTGTCGTAAGTGAAGGAGTCTGCATGATGAATCGCCTTGTCCGGATAGCGCGTATCGCGCGTCATCGGTCTCCCGAGCGCGTCGTAATTGTACTCGCGTTGCGTCACGAGACTATTGTCTCGTACGTAATCCATGCCCGTGAGCAGATCCCGTTTCTCCTCATAGCTCTGCGTGAGCGTCACCCCGTTCGGCATGACGAGCGATTGCAGCAGGTTACTGCCCGCAAGGTAACCGTAACGGAATTGATGAACTGTACCATCATGCGTGAATCCGACGGCTTGGATACGTCCCAGTGCGCCGTACGTTGTGGAAGCCTCGCACTGCGATGCGCCGTCCTTGAGCAAGGCATAGCCCGTGCTGCGACCATACGCATCCCAATGCTCCTGCAGAGCATAACTCGCTCCGGCGATCGGCTGTACATCCTCGTTCGTCTGACCGTAGTGATCGTAGCTGATGCTACGCTCGCCGGAAGCGTCCTGCACGCTGACCACCTGACCGAGGAAATTGTAGGTAAACCTCTGTGCGGGCGTGCCGTCGCTGAAGTCGATACCCGTGAGCAAACCTCGGCTCAGATTGTATGAGTAAGAGGCGACCACCCCACGCGCATCCGTCACGGTGGCGAGATTGTTGTACGCGTCATAGGTCTTCACCGTTCCCTTGCCATCGGCATAGGTCTTGCGAAGCTCCAACCCCGTGGCCAAATCATACTCCCACGTGGTCGTGTCGCCCTCCAGTCCGCTCGGGTCGGTGGAAATCACCTTGCCTGTGGCTCGGTATGTGGTGATGGCTTCCATTATCTTCCAGTGCATTTACCCTTGCTACTCATTGAAATACATCATTTTCTTTGGTAAATAACAGAATCTGACGTAACCGGCACTACGGTTTTCTTCATTTTCTCCTCTCCTGTTACAGTCGTATAATCAGTCCAAGAGGAATCTTCGCTATTCTGCTTGACTACGGTTTCATTTAGAAAACATTTATCCGCTCTGGCATCATATTCCCAAAGAATACGGCACCTGTTGGGAACACTATCTCCGAGTCGAAGACAGATGACTTGTTCCCCTCCTTCCCAATCATTTTGATGCCAAACCACAAGCTTTCGTTGGAAACACCCTCCCGTTGTTGTGATATAACTTGTTTGTGTGTAGTGAAATACTTCCGTTTTATTAATTTCCTGTATAGGTATTTGGAATTCGGTTGCCCGACATTTTTGAACGTCAATGATAAGCCACGCCAGCTCCTCGATATCACCTCCGTTGTTGGTCAGAATGACGTAATCATTATTCGCATACCCGTCCTTGTAATCGATCTTGCTGACAAATCGAATGTTTTTCTCCTCAATTTGAGAATCGGTCTTTTTAAGCGCCGTTATACAGTACTCAAAGCTACCTTCTTGAGTAGCGCTCTGCTGAGTCACAGCCATCCCACCTTCCGAATGAAGAGCTAGAATACGCTCCTGGGCATTTTCTACGGCTGATCCTGTGCATACGCCCCATAAGAACAAAACGATAATAAGATATAATTTCATAAGTTTGATGTATAATTTTTCTAGTATGCCCTACTATCAAACTCTTTGTTCTCTCGATTAACCGACTGCTTTAATGCACTATATACTTCCACGATTTTTTCAAATTGTTCCTGGCATTTTGCAGTAGTTGGATATTTTTTCTCATATGTGTTCGCCCTCTGAACAAATGCATCCCACACCGCCGCAATCATTGCTACATGTACGTATTCGTGTTGTACGCGATCATTGCCAAAATTGTCTCTCCATTGCTCAAACCCCTTATTATTATATAGTCTCATCTCAATTAATAACTTAGCGTCTTTATCCAGTTTCAACAAACACGCCCTGCAACTTCCTAACGGATCAGGCCAAATAGGTCTAGTATCTCCTAATATTCGGTAGCTCCCATCATAAACAACTTTCCAACCTAAGGGAATTTCCGTCAAATCGTTTTGACTAAATGGTAATAATTCTTGTCCGAGATAATCAAAATATCCCATGGTGTTATGATTCGAAACTTCGTATAAATTTCGAACGGCTTTCTTCATAGGATCCCTCCGCGTCCACCTGCCGTCGAGTGAATTATAGTAGCGAAAGTTGTAGTACACGATTCCAAGCTCGGCATCATACATTTCACTACTCCATTGGATACACTGGGTGGCATCCCCTTCAGCTGTCACTATCCCGTACGGAGAATACCTATAGATAGTGCAGATGAACCCTTCCTGTCCGTACAGCTCGCAGATGTTCTTGGTCAGATCCCAGCCGTAGGTGTACCACACACCGTTCTCGCGGATGGCGAGCGGACGCGTGGCAATTTCCTGCGATGGCTCCCAAGTGATGGAGTGGATGAGGGCGGCACCGTGGAGCATGTCAAACGCAGCAATTTGCAGGTAGCCTCGGTAGATGTAACGCTCGTGCAAGGTGACGGCGCCATCGACGGTCACCTTCTTCTCAAACCGACGTCCCATGTAATCGTAGCCGCAGGTGATGACGGTGCGACCGTCCTCACTTTCGAAGCGTACGGCGCGGTTTTGTCCGTTGTACTGCACCCTCCAGATACCTGTGCTCGTTTGAATGAGCGTCTGGTTACCGTCCGCATCGTACTCCGGCGTGAAGTCCTCGCCATTTGTGCTGATGCGCGTGTACTGGTTCAGATCATTAGCGTCGTAGGTGATATCTTCGGCGGCTTCCTGAGCAATCTCGCGATTGCCGATGTTGTCGTATGAATAGGCATAGGCGTCCTCACCCAGCAAGGCTCCGATAAGTTGACTGCGCTTGTCGTAAGTGAAGGAGTCTGCATGATGAATCGCCTTGTCCGGATAGCGCGTATCGCGCGTCATCGGTCTCCCGAGCGCGTCGTAATTGTACTCGCGTTGCGTCACGAGACTATTGTCTCGTACGTAATCCATGCCCGTGAGCAGATCCCGTTTCTCCTCATAGCTCTGCGTGAGCGTCACCCCATTCGGCATGACGAGCGATTGCAGCAGGTTACTGCCCGCAAGGTAACCGTAGCGGAATTGATGAACCGTACCCTCATGCGTGAATCCGGCGGCTTGGATACGTCCCAGTGCGCCGTACGTTGTGGAAGCCTCGCACTGCGATGCGCCGTCCTTGAGCAAGTCATAGCCCGTACTGCGACCATACGCATCCCAATGCTCCTGCAGAGTGTAGCTCGCGCCGGCGATCGGCTGCACATCCTCGTTGGTCTGACCGTAGTGATCGTAGCTGATGCTGCGCTCGCCGGAAGCGTCCTGCACGCTGACCACCTGACCGAGGAAATTGTAAGTAAACTTCTGTGCGGGCGTGTCGTCGCTGAAGTCGATCCCCGTCAGCAAACCGCGGCTCAGATTGTACGTGTAAGTAGCGACCACCCCGCGCGCATCCGTCACGGTGGCGAGATTGTTGTACGCGTCATAGGTCTTTACCGTCCCCTTGCCGTCCGCGTAGGTCTTCTTGAGTTCCAACCCCGTAGCCAAATCGTACTCCCACGTAGTCGTGTCGCCCTCCAGCCCGCTCGGGTCCGTGGAAATCACCTTGCCCGTGGCACGGTATGTGGTGAGGCGGGTGAGGTTGTCCGCATCATCGTAACCGAAAGTCGCGGGTTGTGCGCCTGTGCCGTATTCGGCTACCTTGCGGTTTCTCAGGTCGTACTTGGAGAAGGTCGAGTACCCAAGCGCATTGACGACCAAACTCGGTTGCGTGTTGTCGAGTTGGTAACGCGTTTTCGTGGTGTTCCCGGCGGCATCGGTCACGCTGACGGTGCGCCCGAGCAGGTCACTCTGCGTGGTCGTGGTGTTACCGCGTCCATCGGTCTGCATGAGCTCAAGACCTTCTGTCGTGTAGCGGCGGGAGGCGGATGTTTGGATGCCCACCGTATCCCTCGAACTCATCGTGAAGCCATCGACGATTCTCGCCGTGGCGGGCAACGGACTGGTCGGGAGCTGCTGATTGCTGATTCGCTCGGCTCCCGAGCCGTATTCCGTCCAAGTGGTCGTGGTGTTGCCGCGTATATCGGTGACCATCTGCTTGCTCTCAAGCACGGCAGAAAGTGCGGAAATGAGCGATTTGGTCGTTGTTGTGAGAGGCTCTCCCTGCGCGTTGTACCGGGTTTGAGACGTCACGGAATACACCTCTCCATCAATGAGCTCCGGTGCGCCGTAACTTATCTCCACCATCGGCGAATTCTCTTTCGTGGGCGCATCACTCAGCGCGACGGTCTGCTTCACGACATTCCCGAAGGCATCGTACTCATAGAGCGTGGGCGCCATGGATTCCACATTCGCGTTATCAGCATCGCGGTACTGCTTCACGCGCTGATTCTTCGCATTGTACTCGCTGTGCGTTCCGATGAAGCCACGCGTGGAGGGAGCCTCTTGCAGAACCGTCTGCCCAAAGCCGTTCGTGGATGCTCGACTCAGTACGGCGCCATCTGAGGAGGTCGTCACCACCGTGCACGTGGCATTCACGGCGTGCTCGTAGCTCATTTCTCGCTGCCCGGTGCCGCTCTGCTTCAGCACATTCCCCGCCGTGTCTCGCGTCGTGATGAGAGTCGCTCCATTTGGCTGCGTCACCGTGCTTGTGAGTCCATTCTCGCTGTAGCTCGTCGTCGTCACGTTCCCCATGGCGTCCGTCTTCTTCACCACGCGTCCGAGCAAATCGTACTCCGTGCGCTCCTCCGTCTTCATCACCCCCGCAAATTGAGCTTGCCTCAGCACGCGGTCGGCGGCATCGCGTTCGTACTCCGTGATGGTTTCCGGCGTCACACATTCATCCCCCGCATACACCGCATTGCGCGTGGTCTCGATCATCTGCAACGCGCTGTTGTACGCATAGCTCGTTCGGATTCCGTTCTCGTCCGTCTCGCTCAGCACCCCGCAGCACATCCATTCCGTCGTGCTGCTGCGCCCATTGTCGCGGGTTGTCTTGGTTCGCCGTCCTTCGGGGTCATATTCGTAAGTCGCCCCGGAGAGCTTAAGCCACTGCGTCCCGTCCCAGACGAATTCCTCCTCGCGCAGGGTCGTATCACGTGAGGAGATGTAACTCTCCGTCTTGTGACTCTGTCCCGCGACAAGCGCATTATTTGCCTTCGTGATGGCGATCTTCTTGAAGAGCGCCCCGTGCTCCGTCGTTTCCTCGTAAGTGTAATGCGTCTGCACCCCCGCTACCGTCTGGCTCATCTTCACCTTGCCCGCCGCGTAGTACGGCGCGGCTTCGCCGTAGCGTTCCACGATGCTCACCTGTTCCTGACTTGTCCCTGCCGCTCGCTTGCGCGTCACCGTCCGTTCCACCTCCGGTGTGCTCGTGCGTTCGTAAGTGGTCTTGCTCAGTTCAAAGACCCCTCTCTCTCTGTTCTCATACGAGACCGTTTCGCTGGCGAGCTTGTTGTCGTAGAATCCTCCCTCCTGGTACGTGCGTTGTGTGATCTTCACGATCCCCGGCGCCCAGGTCTCTTGCTCCTTGATGACTCGCCATTCGTTGTCGTACTCGTAACACGTGCAGCTCCCGTCCGAGCGGATGATGCGCTTCACGTGGTACGCGTCCTCCCCGTAGATGTATTCCGTCGTCCGCGCCTGAGGCGTGTTGAACGCCTCGGTCTCACTCTCGGTCAGCCACCCGCCGGAGGTGTTCTTCTTCACCGTGCGCTTGATGCTCGCCAGCGTCCCGTTTCCCTTGCGCAGACTCTCAATGATCTCCACACGCCCATTGCCCATGCTGTTTCGGTCGTACGTGCGCACGACGGCTTCATCCCCCTCTCCTTTGGTTATGGTGACGCGGTTCCCGTGTTCAACGCGCACCACCTTGTGTGCGGGAAGTCCTGCTTGTTGCCTCGTGATGGTGACGACCGTCGCTCCGTCCGGGTATTTCTGCGCCAGGTACGATACGGTGCGGTACGGCGTGTTCCTGCCTATGAAATGACTCCCCTTCGCAACCACGTTTTCCGGCGAGTACCATTCCATCACGAGATGACCGTCATCCGTATGGTAGCTGTTCATGAGTCCCTCCGCACTCGACCACGCCGCTAGCAGATTCCCCTCATCATCGTAAAAGCGTTTTGTACTTTCCTCGTATCTGGAGGAGGTCACAATCTTGCCGTCCGGTGAGGTCATGCTCACCACCTCGCCGGTTGCGGCATTAAAGCGCACCTTGCGTCCGCTCTCTTCCGCCAGCTTCAGGTAAGTTGGGTTTTCTTCGAGGGTGCAGGGGGTGCCGTCCGTTTTTTGAAGTTGGATGCGCATGTTGCGCTTGCGCGACGTACCGGCAGGTATGGCAATGTTGCTTCCCTTGACCACGTTGAAGTAGATTGCCGTGCCCACCGGCGGCTCGATGATGATGAGTTCGCCCTGCATGCGCGCCCTCCAAACCCAGGGGGAACGCAGTTTTAACGCACTCGGCAGCGTGATGGGTTCATCTCCCGCCCTCATGAGGCGGGTCTCTTCGTCCGCCCCGAACTTCGTCTGGAACTCCGACAAGGAGAAGCATCCGTCAGCCTGGCTGGGATCCTCCGGCATCTTTTCTGCCGAAATCGTGTATTCATCGCCATCCGATCCTTTGCAATTTTCACCGCACTTGCAGCATACTTGCACATCTTCCGGCGGTATGTCTGAACTGCTGGAGGAAGAAGACGAGCTGCTGGAGGACGAACTGCTGCCGGAGGATGATGAAGAGCTTGCGGAAAACGAGCTTTCTGAAGAAGATGTACTGCCGGAGGGAGTCGAACTGGAGGATGAGGAGGAGCTACTAGATGAGGATGAACTGCTGGACGAAGATGAACTGCTGGATGAGGAGGAACTACTGGATGAGGAGGAACTACTGGATGAGGAGGAACTACTGGATGAGGACGAACTACTGGATGAGGACGAACTACTGGATGAGGACGAACTACTGGATGAGGACGAACTACTGGATGAAGATGAGCTACTGGACGAAGATGAACTGCTGGATGAGGACGAACTACTGGATGAAGATGAACTACTGGATGAGGACGAACTACTGGATGAGGACGAACTGCTGGACGAAGATGAACTACTGAAGGAGGATGGGCTACTGGATGAAGATGAACTACTGAAGGAGGATGGGCTACTGGATGAAGATGAACTGCTGGATGAGGACGAACTACTGGAAGATGATGAACTGATGGACGAGGATGAGCTGCTGGAAGAAGATGAGCTACTTGATGATGAGGAACTGCTGGACGAAGATGAACTACTGGATGAAGATGAACTGCTGGACGAGGACGAACTACTGGAAGATGATGAACTGATGGACGAGGATGAGCTGCTGGATGATGAAGCCTTGCTGGAAGAAGAGCTTGTGTGAGGTGTAGGACTGGAGCTCAGAGAGGAACTGCTGACCTGAATTGAGCTGCTCAGGGATGACGAGCTACTGGACGATGATGAGCTTCTGAGGGGGGCGGAGCTGCTCAGCGAAGACGCACTGCTGATGGACGGCAAACTGCTGGACGATGAAGCCTTGCTGGAGGAAGAGCTTACGTGGGGTGCAGAGCTGGAACTCAGAGAAGAACTACTGACCATGATCGAGCTGCTCGGGGATGACGAGCTACTGGTCGAGGAGGAGCTGCTGAGGGGTGTCGAACTGCTCAGTGAAGACGCACTGCTGATGGACGGCAAGCTGCTGGATGATGAAGCCCTGCTGGAGGAAGAGCTCGCGTGGGGCGCAGAACTGGAACTCCGAGATGAACTGCTCTTGGACGACGAGCTGCTCTTGAAAGATGAACTGCTTTTGGATGATGAGCTCCGGCTCGAGGAAGAACTCTTACTGGGTGAAGAAAAAGAAGGAAGTTCGCCGCCGGGTGGATAATTGCCGTCGGAGGGAGGCTCATCGGAGGGACAACTGCAGCTGCAACTGGACGAGCAACTACAACTGGATGAGCAGCTGCAACAGCACGAAGAGGACGAAGAAAAACTGCTCGACGACGCACTGTCGTCATTCCTCAAACGCTGGGAACCCGTAGTCTTCAATGAACGCTTCTTGGGAGGAGAGTCGCTTGCTTCTGCGGAAGAGGCGGCGGCAGATTTGCGACCAACCCTCCCCGACGCTTTAGCGGCTTGTTTTTTGGAACTCTCAGAACCGGTAGAAGTGGAGGCAGCTTTCTTTTTCATATCGTGTGGCATCGTTTCTTCACACCGTGACGCACAGGCAACATCCCTATCTGTCATGTCGCTCGATGCTACACAACACGCAAACCGCTGCCTGCCATGCAAACCTCACTACCAGTTTACCTCCCGTTCCTTTCCCGTCAAGCAAATTTCACTCCGCCTCCCGACTTTTTAATCCTCGTGACTTTTTCCGCGGGAAGGATCGACAAGTTGAAAACTTCCATCAGACTGAAGCTCAAACGATTCTTCGCCCCAATTATCCCACTTGATGATGAGTTTTCCCTCGTCAAAATGGAGCACATTGCCCTCTTCCTTCATGCCGAGACGGCAGGCTCTCGTCCCGAGAATTTTCAGATACCCGCACCAGTCGGGGTGTACGAGGTAGAGCAACGATTCATTCGCATGAATATCCGGCTTCGTTCCGTTGATTTGGCGTATGAGATCCTGGCTGACGTAGCTGCCACGCAGGACAGACGGAGTATCCTGGCAGATGATCAGGGAAAGTTCTTTCCCCTGAACGTTGGCATAGACAGCACGGTTGCATGCTCCCATCCGTCGATTGATAAAATCGATCAAGGCGTCTTCACGGAAGCTGAAAGAGGAGCACAGGTAGCCATGATCCTCAACGTCAAAATGTTCCATGATGCTGGAGGGGTCCTCTTCGTAGCTGAAGAGAAGATCCAGAACGCGCTTCGGGATGACAAGAGTCGGTCCATAGAACCCGAAATGTCCTGTGCTGACAGTGGGAAATCCTCTTTCCGGTCGATAGTACCCTCCTCTTCCTGAAAAGTAGCTTCCCAACTCTCCGGGCAGCATGCCGTGAAATTCGTTGAGTTGGGAAATGTAATCGTGGGCATAGATATCATCGTCATCAATCTTGGCAAAGAGGTCATAGGCGCTTACATCCAAATCCCTGACCGTATCCAGCAAGTTGGAGAGCTGGTTTCGATTGGGGAAAAGCCTCATGGTCAGTCGCCCCATATCCACAAAATGTTGGAATTGAGGTTCGAGGATGCGGTGGAAATCAAACTCGCTTATACCCTTGATGGCAACGAAAAGGTGAAAATCATCGTAGGTTTGGTCCATCATGCACCCTATCTGGCGCTGGAGCTCCTTGAGACGTTTGTAGGAAGAGAGCATACCGGCGATGCGGAAGGGGTGCGGCTCGCGGATGCGGAGCAGTTGGACGAAGAGGTTTGCAGAAGCCGTGTAAACCTCCAGTTCCTCTCTGCCGTTCATCAGACAAAGAGTCACATCCGTCGGCAAACGGTATTCGGAAAAGGCGCGAGCCACCTTTTCGCGGCTGCGGGAGGGTATCACGAGGGCATGCGTCCCCCAAAAGGCTGCATGGCACGGGTCGCGTTCAGGCATCAATTCCATTCGCGTGAAGGTGATGTCGGGGGAACTTGCATCCCCGTTTCTCGGTCTTTCCTCCCACACGCATGTATGGAATGGGCGAAGGACGTCAACAGTCGGGTGTTCGGCGCAGGCTTGTTCAACGAGCTTGAGCATATCTGCAGCCGGAATGAGAGGGACAGCATCGCTTTCGCAAAAGATGATGTTTTCCTGACTGCTGTATCGATGGTCACGCAACAGCCGTATGAAGGATGCCCGCAACGAACGAACATGCGCCCGCTCCGCGGATTCCGGGGTGCGTCCGAGGTAGGCTCGGGATTCTTCATAATACGTGTCCTTCAACGACGAGGTGTCCGGTGTCGTCGGGTATATTTCCACTTCATATCCCAGCTGCATGGCTCTCCAAGCCCCTTCGACAATTTCGCCGTGACTCGTCAGGAAGACGCATTTCATGGGTCTCTCTCTCGGCAGGAAACGCGTCGGAAAACGAGCCGCTTGCTTCATGAAGAGACAAAAACCCGCTTTCCCGACATAATTCCCATCGCTCTGCAATTCCAGCTGCTCCTCATCCCAATCATCCCAAATCAGACGCAGAATACGTTTCCCTTCTTCGTAGCGATAATTCCCCGAACATCCCGAGAGCCTCCGCATGAAGCGTCCATTCGGGAAAAAGCGAATTTCATCCCTCCAATAAGGATGCACGGCCTTGCAGGTGATGATGTCCTTTTGTCGAAACCGTATGTTGTGAATATCCCGCAACTTCTCAGGGGAGCACCAGTGGCAGGAGACCACGTCGTTGTTGTAACGGGGACTCGGCGCATTGCCTAAATTCAACCGGTTATCAGCTCGCATGCGAGCCCCGAGGCTTCGGGTCATACTCCCAAATATCAAGTCCTCCGCACCCGTTTCAGGGATCTCTTTTTCATGTTGGACGAATTTCTCAACCAGTTGTCGCCTCATCAAATACCCGGCTCCTCCGCTGGGCGCGCCTCGCCTCAATACAGAAATATCGCCCACCATGTCGCAATCGTCTTTGCATAGGGTTTCAAGCCTATCCAGAGCGACATAGCTGTCGTCATCACATTTGAACAGCCAGTCAAAGTTGTAGTGCTCCAAGGCGAATTGGTAGAAGGCTATGCCTTTTGCCGGGAGAAAGATGTAGCTGTCATTCACATCCAACTGCACCACATCGGACATGTCTTCCTCCGAGCCATCGTCGTCCTCTCCCTCATCAGTCTTGCCTTTCGTTTTTTTCCCCAGAAAGAATTTGTAGGCAATCCCGTCCGGAATCCGGCTGAGCCACGTCTCGCGACATGCTTCTCTCCGCGCTCTCGCACCATGGCAACTGCATACGCCGACAAGTATCGACAAATGTTTCTCTTTTTCCGAGGGCGGACTCTTCTCCCTCTTCGTATGCTGAAGCAATAACTCACTGACAAGGCTGTTCGAAGAACGACTGTCCCACACATCAGGCTTGTATCGCAACATCTCACCCCACAGATGAATGCACCACGCTTCTCCCATGCTCGGAGAGGAAAGTCGCACTTCGCCACTGTAGAGCATTTGCCAATTCTCCCATGAGACAGGGTACATGTTTGATGGCGGAGCGGCTTGTTCGTAGAGCCCGAAGTGTTTCAAGGCCTGTGTCAGACCTTGCGGACCACAGAATCCCCACGGAACTCGACGGCGACGTTCCCGGATATCCGGAACTCTCTGCCTGAACAGCTCTTTCTCCTTTCTCGCCGCCGGCGTGTCCCACGGGGTCGGTGATGCCGGGTCGTTTGCCAATTTCGCCAACGCTGTCGGCACGGGGTGGTGAGCCGGAAACCTCATGGCTCCAACGGCTACTTCCGAGGCATTTTGACGACATACCCATATCTCGCTCGTGGGCGCCTCATCCTTGAGGCATACCACGTCCATGTCAACCCAGAATCCTCCTTCCTCCGAGAGAAATTTCATTCGAAACCAGTCCGCAAACGGTGCGAAGCTGTTGTGTGACGTGTCGCGAAAGATGTCTTCTTCGGGCAAAATTTCGCGCGCATCCCGAACTTTCACGCCGGGAGGCATATCCTCATATCTTTTGTAGCAAAAAAGTTGAAAGCTATGCCCGTGATCAAGAAAGGACTTGATGCACAGGCGTGACATGGGCGGAAGCTCCTCGCCTACCCATAAACTCGTGAAAAGCATGGAAGGGGCGCTTGGCATCGCTTTACTCAGGAAGTTTAGCTATATTCTCAAAAATCTCCTCCCAACTCCCTCGGGACGCCTCTTCCCCTCCCAGTTCCAGACCGCGCAGACGCGCAGCCTCTGCCATGTCGTCCCTCATGTTGGGCTCGTATGCCATCTTGGAGGCGTAGTAGATAAAGTCGCGTTCGTGATTGCAAAGCCATCCCGTTTTCCCATGCTGCACCATCTGCTGCCATCCTCCCCGATTATCGACAATCAAGACGCTGCCGCTCGCCATCGCCTCAAATCCAATCCGTGGCCAATTCTCCGTCGTGTCGGTCGGCTGCAAAACGATGCGACAATGCTTGTAAAAGGCCTGCTGACTCACCTCGCGCTGGTCATGTGCGATCTGTATCCAGTCGAATGGTCGCCCTATCTTTTCCTCGCTGCGTCTGTCAAATCCCAAAAAGAGTCCATGCTTCATGTTGGGCGACACGAAGGTGTCGTAGATAAACAATGTGTTGGCGGCAAACTTATCGGCATCTTGCCGCGAGATCCGGCCACAGCCAAAGAAATCTGTGTCTCGCTGGGTGATATACGGAAAATCTTCCGCATGAAAATAGGGCTTAAAGGTGCAAAATTGTATCTTGGAATCCCCATTGAGCCCTCGCAATACAGGCATCACGTTTTGCCGCACCGCTTCATTCTGGTACAAAAACATGGCTATCTCCCCTTTGCTCATGGCTTCCTTCTCCTTGTCAAACAACCATGTCATGCAGTTGACGAAGATTGTTCGTTTTGTCCTCCTTCTCATCTCCGGCAATGCTTCCAGAAACTCCGCGTTGCAAAAGCCCAGAATCGGGTCTCCCTCTTCCAGACATGTCCAATCGCATGGTGCATGGATGACGACCCCTAACTTCACCATGTCTTCGTAGAGCGGTTCCCTCAGGCAGTCCCACGGTGGAATAAGGTGTACTTCCATCCCCATCTTTCGCCAAATGATGATCTGGTGGTGCAACTCTGTCCCTGCGCCACCGTATTTGCCGGGAAAGCCATGAACAAACAATCTTTGTATGCTTTGACTCATAAAATGGAGTAATTGAGCTGTTTCCGTTTCCTCCGGAGGCCGGCGACCGACATATCATTCACAACGCACTCGACAGGATGAACCGTGTGGATGTCATGACTGCACGCGATGCTCGCCTCTGCACCCTCCCTACCAGTATGGCATGCTGCCCTGTTGAGTCAAGCTATTTTTGACATTCAGGAGTCTATTATCACACCCGCCCAAGAAAAACGCGCTCCCAACAGGCGGTCATCGGCAAGTGATGTAACATAACTCATTGGTTATGTACGATGGACGAATTACGATGTAGAAAATTCCGCGCCGTTGGCACAATCTATCGAAGCGAATGCTCAGCGGAATTTTAACGATGTAGGGGTGTTGGCTGGAAAACGGTCGAAGTTATGCCATGCCACTTTGATTCAAGCTCGCCCATCGAGCACTTCGCTCCACCAAAACGCGCGTAGCGCGCATTATTTCCATATCGTAATTCGTAAATAGCAAACGCTTTTCCTCATGCGTTTGCCCTGGTTTACCTATTTATTGTACATGGCGCGAATGGAATTGAGGACACAGAGGATGAGTACGCCGACGTCTGCAAAGATGGCAAACCACATGTTGGCCAACCCGACAGCGCCGAGGATGAGACAGACAGCCTTGGCTCCGACGGCAAAGATTATGTTCTGACGGACGATGCGGAGGCAGCGGCGTGAGATGGAAATAGCGAGAGGAATGCGCAGCGGATCATCATCCATAATCACGACATCTGCCGCCTCGATGGCAGCATCTGAGCCCAAAGCTCCCATGGCAATGCCCACGTCGGCACGGGCGAGCACAGGCGCATCGTTAACTCCGTCACCCACGAAGAAAACATGCCCTCTGTTGGTGCGCATGAGCTGTTCAAGGTGTTCCACCTTGTGCACGGGCAGGAGTTCAAAGTGGATCTCATCCACCGCAAGCTGTTTGGCTACTTCCTCAGCCGTGCGTTGATTATCACCGGTGAGCATGACATTGCGTTTGATGCCGAGTTCCTTCAAACGGGAGAGGGCGAGCGCAGAGGTAGGCTTAAGGTCATCCGAGATGAGAACATGCCCGGCATAAGTGTGGTCGATCGCGACATGGACAATCGTTCCGACGCAGTGGCAGGGGAGCGCTTTTGCTCCCTCCTGTTCCATGAGTTTGGCATTTCCGACGGCAACTCGATGGTTTTCCACCCTCGCACGCACGCCGAGTCCCTGCAATTCCTCCCCATCAGAAACGCAGGAGGAAGCGAGGGGGTGTTTACAGGCGACGCGGAGGCTGCGGCTGATAGGATGCGTGGAAGCGGACCCGGCGGCAGCGGCGTACTGCAGGAGTTGCTCGTTGCTGTACGGACTATGGTGGACAGCCAACACCTCGAATACGCCTTTGGTGAGCGTTCCTGTCTTGTCGAAAACCGCGACGCGTGCTCGAGCAAGAGTTTCCATAAAATGGGAGCCTTTGATGAGAATACCGGCACGTCCGGCTCCGCCGATCCCGGCGAAGAAGGATAGAGGAATGCTGAGCACCAGTGCGCAGGGACAACTGATAACCAGGAAAATGAGAGCACGGTATAACCAGGTCGTCCATGCGGCAGGATGTCCCATCGTAAGTAACACGACCGGCGGGAGAAGCGCGAGCAGGAGCGCGGACCCGCACACGATGGGCGTGTAAATCCGCGCAAACTTTGTGATAAATTGCTCGGATTTGGATTTGCGGCTCGTGGCTTCCTGCATGAGTTGAAGAATTTTGGTGACGGTGGACTCTCCGAATGCACGCGTGGTACGGATGCGCAGGGGGGAACGCAGATTGATGCAACCGCTCATGACCTCCTCCCCCGGGTGGACGGCGCGCGGCACACTTTCGCCGGTAAGCGCCGATGTATCCAGGGCACTGTCGCTCTGCTCAACAATGCCATCCAGCGGAACTTTCTCGCCCGGTTGCACCACAATGACGCTGCCGACAGGCACCGCATCAGGAGAGACGGTG
This sequence comes from uncultured Akkermansia sp., assembly GCA_947628035.1. Classification (GTDB taxonomy): domain Bacteria; phylum Verrucomicrobiota; class Verrucomicrobiia; order Verrucomicrobiales; family Akkermansiaceae; genus Akkermansia. The sequence goes on from CANQYL010000041.1 coordinate 15,605, forward strand.
TTCATCTGTCCGTCTTTCTCCACGTGGGCGTAATCCGGTCGGATATCCATGAGCGCGGTGATGCTGCGCCGGCTTTTGGATACCGCACAGCTTTGGAAAAGCTCACCTATTTGGTAAAAGAGGATGACGGCTATGGCTTCGTTGAAGTCGCCGCTGCCATCGCACACGCCCAGCGCAAAGGCGCCGAGGCTTGCCACTGCCATCAGAAAGTTCTCATCCAGCAGTTGCCCCGCCAGTATTCCCTTTGCTGATTTGATCAGGATGTCGTACGCCACGATCAGGTAGATTCCCAAGCTTGCGCCCAGTTTCCACACTCCCTCAAGTGGCGCAAATTGCAGTGCGATGAATAGCACGCCCGCCGCCGCGATGCGTCCCATCATTTTCTTTTGCTTCTTCGTCATGCCCTTCTCCTTCACCTTTTCAACATACAATCTCACAATCGGGTTCCACCTTTTTACAAGCCTTCACCACGGCCGTCATCACGGCTTGGGTATCCGCGCCCTCCTCAAATTCCACAGTCAGTTGCTGCAGGATAAAGTTGATGACGGCCCCCTTCACTCCGCTGACTTCCTTTGTGACTTGCTCCATTTTCGCCGCGCAGTTCGCACAGTCCACTTCAATTTCATAGTTCTTTTTCATTGTCGAATTTTCTTGTTGGATAATAATTGCACGAATAAGCAATCATTTAACATAAATTACGCCTCAATTCGTCGTGCGTCAAGAGGAAAATGCGAGGGAAGACAAAAAAATAAAAGAAAAAATGACGAAATTCTTTATTGAGCGCGCGCGCGTACGCGCGTAAAATGAGCCACGTATGAGTGAAAAACCAACGACCGAAGAGCCTGCGCAGCAGGTGAACACGGGAGCACAGAAGGAATACAGCGCGGCACAGATTGACAAGCTGGAGGGCTTGGAAGCCGTGAGAAAGCGGCCAGGCATGTATATAGGAGACCCGGATGAGAGAGGCTTGCACCACTGCGTGTTTGAGGTGCTGGACAACTCGATTGACGAACATTTAGCGGGATATTGCACGCACATAGAGATTGTGATCCACGTGGACGGGTCAATTTCCGTGATCGACAATGGCCGTGGCATTCCGGTGGACATCCATCCGAAGTTCGGCATACCTGCAGTGGAGTTGGTGCTCACAAATTTGCATGCCGGCGGTAAGTTTGGGCAGGGGGCGTACAAATACAGTGGTGGGTTGCACGGCGTGGGTGCCAAGTGTGTGAACGCCCTGTCTGATTGGTTTAAGGCTGAGGTGCGGCGCGATGGCAAGAGGCACGTCATCACCTTTGAGCGTGGCAAGACCAAGGAGAAGTTGCATGTGGTAGGAAGCTGTCCGGAGAAGCAGACCGGCACGACCATCACTTTCCTGCCGGACCCCACCATTTTCACGGACACGACGGAATTTCAGTTTGACCACCTGACGCGCCGTTTGCGTGAACTGGCATTCCTGAACCCCGGACTTGTGATCGAACTGGTGGATGAACGCACTCAGCCGGAGCAGAGAAGGGAAACCTTCCTGTACAAGGACGGCATCCGTGAATTCGTCCGCCAGCTGGGCGAGAACAAGACGCTGATCACCCCGGATCCGATCGCCGTGTCCGGCGTGCGCCACATTGAGGTGGAGTACGACGGCAAGACCATGGAGGACGACGTGATCGTGGACGTGGTGATGCAGTACAACGACAGCGATCGCTACCAGGTGCTCTGCTTTGCGAACAGCATCTTCAACGGCGACGGCGGCACCCATCTCTCCGGCTTCCGCAGCGCGCTTACCCGCGCCATTAACCAGTACGCCAAGAGCAACAACATGCTCAAGGATAAAGATCCGAGCCTCACCGGCGACGATGTGCGCGAGGGACTGGTGGCGGTCATTTCGGTGAAGATGCCCAACCCTCGCTTCTCCAGCCAGACAAAGGACAAGCTGGTGAACACCGAGATCGAGGGCGTGGTGAGCGGCGTGGTGTACGAGGAGTTGAAGGAATACTTCGAGGAGCATCCGGCGGAGGCCAGAGTGATCATCGAGAAATGCCTCATTGCTTCCCGAGCCCGCGAGGCCGCGCGCAAGGCTCGTGAAGCCGTGCGCAAGAGTTCCATGAGCGTAGGCGGGGGATTGCCCGGCAAGTTGGCCGACTGCTCCAACCGCGACCCGGAACAGTGCGAGCTCTTCATCGTCGAGGGTGACTCCGCCGGCGGCTCCGCCAAGATGGGACGCGACCGTCGTACGCAGGCCATCCTCCCCCTGCGTGGGAAAATCCTCAACGTGGAAAAGGCGCGTCTGGACAAGGCGCTGGGCAGCGAGACCATTCAAAACATCATCACGGCCATCGGCGCCGGGGTGGGGGATGGTGAAGGCGAGGGCTCCTTCGACCTCTCTAAGGTGCGCTACCACAAAATCATCATCATGGCGGATGCCGACGTGGACGGCGCTCACATCTGCACCCTGCTGCTCACGCTGTTCTGTCGACACATGCCGCAGTTGGTGCGTGCCGGCTACCTCTACATTGCCCAGCCGCCGCTCTACCGCGTGATTCATCGCAAGGTGGAGCAGTACGTACAGGACGAGGTTGCGCTCAATCGCAAACTGATCTCTCTGGGCGCCGGGGATGTCTCCCTGCGCTCTGCGGACGGCAAAAGAGAGTTTGACGCCGACTCCCTGATGGGCATTCTGGAAACACTGATATCGCTGCAGAAGTACGAGGCCAGCGTGGCACAGCATGGCGGCGACTTTAAGGATCTCCTGCGCCACCGTGCCGCCAACGGCGACTTCCCGCAATACCTTGTCAAGGTTCGCTGCGGGAATGACGAAACCGTGGAGTATTTTGCCAACGAAGAAGCATTGACAGCTTATTCCGATGCGAATCCGGATCTTTTCCTCTTCGGTGAGCCGAGCGAGGAGGAACTGGCGGCGCATCCCCTGCCGGAGCGAGAGGGACCCAGCCGCCGTGCTCTGTTGCACGAACTGCATGAGGCGAAAGCCATCACCCGCCTCATCGCCCGTCTCGAGGAATTCGGCATCCCGGGGGACAAGCTTCTCTCCGAAGACACCCCCATCTACGAGCTCCAAGAAAAGGGCAAGGAGATACCCACTCCGATCTTCTACGTCCCGGATATCCTCACCCGCATGCTGGAAATCGGAGGACGCAGCGTGACCATCACGCGCTTCAAGGGTCTCGGTGAGATGGACGCCAAGGATTTGTACGCCACCACCATGGATCCGGAAAAACGAGAACTGCTGCGCGTGCGCTTTGACGATACCAACGCCGTGCAAGCGGACAAGATGTTCACCATCCTTATGGGCGACCTCGTGGAACCGCGCCGCCGCTTCATTGAGGACAATGCTCTGAATGTGCGCAACCTCGATGTGTAATTCCAACCCAAAACCTTTCTGAACTATGAGCGAAACCAGAATACGACCCGTGGATGTGGCTGAGGAAGTTTCCCGCAGCTTCCTGGATTACTCCATGTCCGTGATTATTTCCCGAGCCCTGCCGGATGCCAGGGACGGACTCAAACCCTCTCAACGCCGCGTGCTTTACGCCATGCATGAGTTGGGATTAGTTCCGAGCAAGGGCACGATCAAGTGCGGCAAGATCGTGGGTGACACCATCGGTAACTACCACCCGCACGGCGATCAATCTGCGTATGGCACTCTGGTCACCATGGCGCAGCCGTGGAATATGCGCGACGTGCTGGTACAAGGGCAAGGCAACTTTGGCACGCCGGAGGGCGACCCGCCTGCGGCCATGCGATACACCGAGGCGAAACTCAGTGCGCTGGGCGTGGCTCTCATGGATGACTTGGACAAGGACACCGTAGATTTCCAGCCCAACTATGACAACCGCCTGACGGAACCCGTCGTGTTCCCCTCCGCCTTCCCGAACCTCCTGGTCAACGGGGGCACGGGTATTGCCGTGGGTATGGCGACCAACATGGCGCCGCATAACCTCGGCGAGGTGGTGGATGGCATCTGTGCTTGCATTGACAACCCTCATATCACAGCCGAGCAACTGCGCGCTTATATTCAGGGACCGGACTTCCCGACCGGTGGTTACATTCTCGGCTACAAGGGCATCGACAACTATTTCCGCACGGGACGTGGGAGCGTACTGATGCGCGGCAAGATGGAGGTTGTTACCAGTGACAGCGGGCGGGAGTACATTCACATATCGGATGTCCCCTACGGCGTCAACCGTGCTGTCCTGCAGGAGCGAATCGCCGAGCTGGTGCGCGACAAGGTCATCAACGACATTGCGGGCATGCGCGATCTTACGGATTACATTGAAATTGAGCTGAAGCGCGATGCCCGTCCGCAAGTGGTCATGAACCAACTCTACAAGCTCACCAGCTTGGAGACCTCCTTTGCGGTGAACATGCTGGCTATCCACGAGGGGAGACCGAAGGTACTCACCATCAAGGACGCTATCAACTTTTACGTAGAGCACCGCCGAGAGGTGGTGGTGCGTCGCACGAAGTTCCTGCTTGGCAAAGCAGAAGACCGCGCCGAGGTACTGGAAGCCTATCTGATTGCCCTGGCAAACATGGATGAGTTCATCCGCATCATCCGCGACTCCAAAAACCGCGATGAAGCGCGCGCGCGCCTCATGCAATTCCGCTTCCCCACCAAACTGGCAGAGGGCTTGGGCATCCTCATCCACGCGCAGCCTTCCGTTCAAGGCGACCAGTACGTCTTTACCGAACGTCAGGTGAACGCCATCCTTGAGTTGCGCCTCTACCAGCTCACCGCGTTGGAGAACGACAAGATCACCGATGAATACAAGGGCTTGCTGGTGCAGATTGAGGACTACCTGGATATCTTGGCTAACGAGAGCCGTGTGTTGGGCATCGTGAAGGATGAGCTGCGAGTCATCAAGGAGAAGTACGCCACGCCGCGCATGACGCACATCATCCCGTTTGAGGGGGATATGGCCATTGAGGATCTCATCCCGAACGATTCCATGGTGGTCACCATCACCCACAGCGGCTACATCAAACGAACCAAGACGGATGAATACCGTCTGCAAGGGCGCGGGGGTAAGGGCATCAAAGCCGCCTCCACCAAGAACAAGAAGGACGCTGTGGATTATGTGGAGCATCTCTTCTCAGCGCAGAATCACGACTACATCATGTTCTTCACTAACACCGGTCGCGTGTACGTGGAACGCGTGTACGACATCGACGAGGCCGCGCGCAGCGCGCAGGGACGCTCCATCAAGAATCTGCTGGATTTGCAGGCGGATGAACGCATTGCCGCCGTGTTGCGTCTGGAGCGCAAGGTGGATGACGAGGGCAAGGATATCACGTTTGCCGAAGGCTCCGGCAACATCGTCTTTGCCACCAAGGACGGCACCGTCAAGAAGACGGCGCTGAACGATTTTGTGAACTACCGCAAGGCCGGCATCATCGCCATCAACCTGGAGGATGGAAACTCCCTCGTCATGGCTGCGCTCACCTCCGGTTCGCAGGATGTCGTGCTCGTGACCCACAACGGCATGAGCATCCGCTTCAACGAGGCCGACATGCGGACTCAGGGACGCAACACCATCGGCGTGCGTGGCATTCGTCTGCGCGAGGGCGACTACGTGGTATCTCTCGCCGTGGTCCACGACGATGCGGCGCACCTGCTGGTTGTGGCGGAGAATGGTCTGGGGAAGCGCACGGCTTTCTCCGAGTACCGTTTGCAGAACCGTGGCGGCATCGGTCTCAAGACCATGAACTGCACGGAAAAGACGGGCAAGGTTGTCTCCGCCACCACGGTGACAGATGAGGACGAACTCATGATTATGACCTCTGCCGGGCAGTCCGTCCGCATCAAGGTAAACACGATCCGCGAGACCGGACGTGCTACGCAGGGTGTGAAACTCGTCACACTCAACCCCAAAGAATCCATCCAGGACATCTCCCTCGTCATCCCCGACGATGAGGAAGAACAGGAGGAAGAGGATAGCTCCGAAATCGACTCTGCTCCCACCGATGAGTCATCATCCGAGGAGAATCAGGGCTAATTCATTTACGATTTTGCCATCTCGAAAAACTCAATTTTATAGGGAACGAAAGAGCAATAAGAGTTGCCTTCTCCCCCTTTTCGAGGTGT
>CANQYL010000042.1 GCA_947628035.1 uncultured Akkermansia sp.
TCCTTGATGTAATCCGGCAAGTCCTGTCCGGCGTCCAGACGCTCCTTGAGCTTGGCGTGCGCGATGTCGCGTCCCACGATGATGGTGCCGGTGAGTGAAAGCCGCGTCTTGACGGGATACTTGGAAAGCTCCGCAAGCACCTCCTTCATCGGTCGATCGAGGTTGATGGGCACGCCGGCGCTCTTGGTCTCGCGCAGCTCGGCGGGGATGTACTTGCCGGGGTCGTACTCCAGCTCCTCGATGAAAATGCCCTCCGGCGTGATCTTCGCCTTGGCGTTTCGATCCGCCGAACAGGAGACGCCCAGCGCGACCGGACAACTCGCGCCGTGCCGCGGCAGACGCACCACACGCACGTCCAGCGCAAACCACTTGCCGCCGAATTGTGCGCCCAGCCCCAGCTTCTCCGCTTCTTTCTTCAGTTCGGCCTCGAGCTCCAGATCGCGGAAGGCGCGACCGTGCTCGTTGCCGCTTGTGGGCAGGTTGTCGTAGTACTTGGTCGAGGCGAGCTTCACGGTCTTGAGGCAGAGCTCCGCGCTCGTGCCGCCCACGACGAAAGCGACGTGGTAGGGCGGACACGCCGCCGTGCCGAGCGTGCTCATCTTCTCCACCATGAACTTCTTGAGCGAGGCGGGGTTGAGCAAGGCCTTGGTCTCCTGGTAAAGGTACGTCTTGTTGGCAGAACCGCCGCCTTTCGCGATGAAGAGGAACTCGTACTCCATGCCGTGCGCCGTCGCAAAGAGGTCCACCTGGGCGGGCAGGTTGGTGCCCGTGTTCACCTCGCGGTACATATCCAACGCCACATTTTGGGAGTAGCGCAAATTGTTCTTCGTGTAGCAATCGTAGGCGCCGCGCGAAATCCACTCTGCATCATTCGTCCCGGTCCAGACCTGCTGTCCTTTCTTGCCTACGCAAATAGCCGTCCCCGTGTCCTGGCAAAGAGGCAACACACCCATCGCCGCCACCTCCGCATTCCTCAACATCGTCAGCGCCACGCTCTTGTCGTTCTCCGACGCCTCCGGGTCGCTCAATATCCCCTGCACCATCCGGAGATGCTCCGGACGCAGGTAGAACGCTACATCATGCCACGCGGTCTCCGCCAGCAGACGCAAGCCCTCCGCCTCCACCTTGAGGATCGGATGTCCTTCAAATTCACTCACGCTCACGTAATCCTTCGTGAGCAAACGGTATCTTGTCGTATCTTCCCCCATGGGGAACATCTCTTGGTAAACAAAGTGAGGCGTCGCCATAACGCCCTCCCTTGTACCACGCTTTTCCTTGTAAAGCGAGAAAAAAATCGATCCTAGAGCAAACGTCATATCCGACCCAAAGAGAACTCACCCTTTGCCATATACGATTTGATTTGTTGGGAAAGCTCGCGCGCGGAGCCTGGGGAATGCGACGCGCGAGCATCGATGACAGGTAAAATCATGGATGTTTTTTTCGGAAAAGTCGATCAGCGTTATACGATAGCGTCTTGAGGGCTTTGCCTCCATCGCACATCAATCTACTCTCTCAGGTCATGTTCCTCTCCGACTGCTCCTCCCACCAAGTCCATCAATTCCTCCGCGCTCAAATGCAACAGCAAATTCTCCAATCCCCCGGAGAGGAGAGAATCTGCCATAGCTGTTTTTCTGAGCAGTATGGAATGAATGTTCTGCTCGATAGTTCCGTTGCAGATAAGGGGATGGATCATCACGGGACGTTGCTGTCCCATACGGTGCGCCCGATCACTCGCCTGGTTTTCTACGGCCGGATTCCACCAGCGATCAAAATGAATGACGTGGTTGGCTCGGGTGAGGTTGAGTCCGGTTCCCGCTGCCCGCAAGGACAAGATGAAGAAACGAGGTCCCCCCGGTGTCTGGAATTCCTCCACCAGCCTCTTCCTGTCGGGTATCGCAACCCCACCGTGTAGCATCAAACCGGGCGCACCGAATATCTCCTCCAGATAGTCGTGCAGGTGAGGCATGATACTTCGGTACTGGGTGAACACGAGGCAGCTCTCTCCCGCTTCTTTGATGCGTTTCGCCAGGTGCCCGAGGCGCTCAAATTTTCCACTCAACGCCGGATCATAGTACGACTCGCCCAAATACTGCGCCGGATGATTGCATATCTGCTTGAGGCGACCTAAAATAGGAAGAATGAGCATCACCCGTGTCGAAGCCTCCGCCTCAGCCAGAACAGCTCTCAGATTCTCGACCTCCTTCGCGTAGAGTCTCGCCTGCTCCGGGGTCAGCAGGCAATACGCCGGCACCTCTGTCTTTGCCGGAAGCTCCGGCAACAAGCCCGGATCACTCTTCACCCGACGCAACAAAAAAGGCCGTACCAATCGCCGCAACTGGGTATAGTCCTCCCCCATTTTGCTCACCATAGCATGGAATTCTTTCACGCTTCCCAGTAATCCCGGATTCAGATACTCAAACAGGGAGTGCAATTCCGTCAGTGAATTCTCCACGGGCGTTCCTGTGAGCGCCACACGCCGCCCGGAATGATACCTCAACATGGCCTTCGTTCTCTGTGACCCTCCTGTCTTGATCGCCTGTGCCTCGTCCAACACAAGCGCCGGATACTTCACACGCGCCAATCCCTCCTCCCGCGTCGCTATGCCGTACGTCGTGAGAGCCACGTGCGCCTCACGCATCAGCCACTCCGGATTGCTGTGCAGCAACGCAATTTCCGACCGCTTCAGAGCATACGGATGGAGCAAGACAACCTTGAGTTGCGGGGCAAATCTGCTCAGCTCGTGCTGCCAGTTCGTGAGCAGTGATGCCGGAGTCACGATCAACGCCGCGCCCTTCCCTCCTCCTATCTTCCCACTCCTCTGCAGATGCACCAACCAGGCGATCACCTGCAACGTCTTTCCCAACCCCATGTCATCCGCCAAACACGCCCCAAACCCCGCCTCCGTGACATTGGACAAAAAACGCACCCCGTCCAGCTGGTATGTGCGCAAGGTACGTTCCAAATCCGATGGTAAATTCGGCAATTCATTTCCAAAATGCAGATTGCTCAACGCCAAGGCCAATCGAGCTCCGGCGACGGGATGCACTCCCTCATCCGCAGGGGGAATCTGCACGCTCTTGCCGGAAGTTTGTCCCATCAGGAAACGCAACCCGGCTATCATGGGAATTCCCGCGTGCGCCATCCGTGATGCTCGCGTCCAACTCTCCAGCAGGGTCTGCAACCTCTGCTTGTCCAGCAAAACCCACTCCCCACGGAACCGCACCAGTCCGTCCTCCCCCTCCATCAACTGCTGCCATTCCTCCGCACTCAACCGATAGTCCCCCAACACGATCTGCGGTGAAAACTTTAACAGAGAACGGATGCTCACGCCAGGAGCGCCCTTCCCTCCCTGTTCTGCCAAATCGACCCGCACTTCCAGTTCCACGTGCCTCGGTTGCTTCTTCCACAAATTCACCATGCGTACCTCGATGCCGGCTTCCTCCACTTTCTCCGCCACGGATAAAAACCGGTACGCCTTCCTCGCCGTCCAGGCGCACGGCTTGTACACTTCTCGTGAGTTGATCAACGTCCGTAAAAATTCATCCTTCTCGGCTGCAGCCTGTAGCGGACGCAACAAGCTCAACAGTGCCGTGCGATCATTGGCCAACATCGTCGCCGCGTTCCCCAACGGAATATGCCGCGCCCTCCCATCGTGTCCCACCTTGTGCACAAAAGTGACCAAAAATGCAAAAGGCGCACTCTCTGCTCTCTCTCCCGCATTTTCTGCCAGATGAAAACATATCATGCCGAGCTGCTGCCACCCATCGCCCAGCCGACTCAGCCATTCCTCCTCCGTGCAACATTCCCGCCGTGCCAGCTCACGCAACGCGCCCGGCAGCTCTGCAAACCACTCTCCGAGCTGTCCGACACCCACCTCCTCCCCCGATAAAGGGGGCATCCCCTCCAGCAACTTCACAAGCTGCTCCGGACTCTCCGAAGGCCATTCATTTTCCCCGCGCCTGAGCAATCGCAAGTACTCCATCATTCTCTCCCGTGTCCTGTCCCGCAGCCAAACCATCACAGATGCTGCCCCGGTCGGCACCCCATACCGAAGCAAATCTAGCATCCCATACCCGACTCCGGCGTTAAAAGCTCTCTCCAACCGGGGATGTTCCCCACGGGGTAACACAAAAAGTGTACCATCCGCTCTCAGTTCAAGCTGTACTGGTGTTACCTCCGCCACGGTCATTGCAGCATCTTGGGCACAGCGCGAAGCAACTGCTGCGTGTAGCTGTGCTGCGGGTGATTAAATACCTCCCTCGCTTCCCCGTACTCCACGATACGTCCCCGCTGCATCACGGCAATATGATCCGCCACGTGATGCACCACACTCAAATCATGCGAGATAAACAACATCGCCAGCCCCATCTCATGGGTCAAATCCATCAGCAAATTCAAAATCTGACTGCGTATCGACACGTCCAACGCGCTCACCGGCTCATCCGCTACCAAAAACTTCGGCTCCGGAGCAATGGCACGTGCAATTGCCACCCTCTGCCTCTGCCCTCCGGAAAATTCATGCGGATATTTGTACATGTACTCTGCACTGAGTCCGACCTTTTCCATGAGCTGCGCAACGGCGTCTCTTCTCCGCCGCCACGGAAGCGGTGCGCGCCGACTGAGGGCTTCCACGAGCGTGCTGTAAATGCTGAACCGTGGGTTCAGGGACGCATAAGGATCCTGGAACACCATCTGAAAATCCGTACGCTTGCGCCTCAACTCCCGTTCTTTTTTCCCGATGAGTTCCTCCCCATCCAGTTCAATGCTTCCGGATGTCACGGGTTGCAGCTGCATGATGGCTCGAGACAGGGATGTCTTGCCGCAACCGGATTCTCCCACCAAGCCCAGCACCTCCCCCCTCTCGACCTCCAAGCTCACTCCGTCCACTGCCCGCACTTCTCCCTGCGGGATTCCCCATGCGTTGCGTATGGGGTAATGCACATGCACGTCTCTGACCCGGAGGTATGCCATTATGAGTTTGTCCCTGTTGCCGGATCCAGTGCATAACGCGCAGCTGCTACGGCAAAAAATGCCGCACTTTCCACCCTCAGTACCGTGGCTCCCAAACTTACCGGATCAAATCCCGCCCCCGCCGCCGCCGCGTTCTCCTCCGGCGTGAAGTCTCCCTCCGGTCCGACCAACAGCATCACTCTCCTCTCGCCCCTCTCCCTCGCAGCCTCCAATACCTCACGGATCGGTCGCGCCTCCGGCACCAACGCACAGTGCACTTTCAGCCCCGTCTCTTCACCCGCCACCTCTCGAAGAAATGTCCGAAAGCTACACGGGACCTCCACGATGGGCAAGGTGTTCACTCCGCACTGCTTGCAGGCCTCCAACGCCGTGCGATTCCACTTGGCTGCCTTGGCTTCCGCCCCCTGCCCCATGATGCGGACAATGGTACGTTCCGTGATCAAGGGAATGATGCGATGACCCCCCATCTCCACCGCCTTCTGGACAATGAGCTCCATAAGAGCCCCCTTGGGGACCGCCACCGCCAGCGTGATCTCACACGCATCCTTCCCGTTCCCAACCACCTCCTCCAGCTTCACCTGCATCTCTCCCCCTCCGACAGAAACGATGCATCCCCGAGCCGCACGTCCCTCCCCGTCAAAAAGCTCACAATGTTCTCCTTCCCTGAGCCGCATCACCCGCAGGGCATGGTGCGCTTCCTCCCCGCACACCTTCACGATGCGCCCCACCTCCAATTTCTCCCCGGGATGATAGCAACGGTGCATGGTTCGTGATTTGTTCTCGGGGAGAAGCTGCTCTCACCCGTTATTTCATGTATTTTGCAGCTCTCTTCAGGAAACTCTCGCTCTCCGGTTGATTCTCCGCTTCCAATTTCTCCGTAAAGCTCTCCAAGGCCTTTTTCTGCGCCGTGTTCAGATGGGTCGGAGTCTCTACCTGAACCTCTACCATCAGGTCTCCACGCACTCCCCCTTTCAACGACGGTATCCCTTTCCCTCTCACTCGGAAAATGGTCCCCCCCGATGTCCCCGCAGGCACTTTCAGCTTCGCCGCACCGTCCGGAGTCGGCACGCTAAGCACTCCTCCCTGCGAAGCCAAAGCAAATGGTATCGGCATGGTGTAGCTCAGGTCCTTTCCCTCTCTCTGAAAGACCTCGTGGGGCTTCACTTCGATGAAGACATACAAGTCGCCGGTCTCCCCTCCTCGCAGCCCTGCATCCCCATTCCCAGAGGACCGTAACTTCGTCCCTGTATCCACCCCTGCCGGTACGTGCAGGGTGATCTGCACGTCCTTGTGCACCCGACCCTCGCCGTGGCATTTACTGCATGGGTTGCTGATAATTTGACCGATTCCTCGACAGGTTGGGCACGTACTCTGCTGGATGAAAAAGCCGCTCTGACGTGTGACAACGCCACTCCCCTGACAGGTGGTGCAAGTTTTGTATCCTTTTGTTCCTTCCTTTGACCCCGTCGCCGAACAAACATCGCATGGAACCAATCTCTCAATTTCCAGCACCTTATCACACCCTTTCACCGCCTCATCCAAGGTGATATCGATGTCGTACCTGAGATCCGACCCCGGTCGGCGCGGATCCGTCTGTCTCCTCCTTCCACCGCCGAAACCTCCCATCCCGCCGAACATCTGGGCGAATATATCCATCGGATCGGTAAATCCTCCGAATCCTCCCGGCCCACCCGCTCCTCCCATGCCCCCCTGTTTGAAGGCATCGTGTCCCAAACGATCGTACGCCGCTCTCTTGTCGGCATCGCTGAGCACTTCGTACGCCTCGCCGATCTCTTTGAATTTTTTTTCTGCCTCCTTATCATCCGGATTGCGATCCGGGTGGTACTTCATGGCAAGCTTGCGGTAGGCTTTCTTGATCGCCGCCTCATCCGCATCCTTCGCCACTCCCAACACCTCGTAGTAATCTCTGGACATATCCTGTGAAATTTTTCTCTGTTTTATGCCTCCACGGGGCGCTCCTGTTGCGGCGCACTCGCCGTCACAACATTGACAGGTCGCAGAAGTTTTCCTTTGAGGGTGTACCCCGGACGCAAAATACGCAGGATTGTCCCCTCCTCCTGCTCCGAGACCTCACTTTGGATAGCCTCGTGCACGTTATGGTCGAAGGCATCTCCGAGTTTGGCTGGTATCTGCTCCACTCCCTGCGCCGACAAAAAATCGGCCAGTTGCTTACGCACCATCTCCATCCCGATGTAAATCATCGAGCCCTTTTCTTTTTCCGCCATCTGCATACCCATCTCAAAGTTGTCCATGATCGGCAGCATCTCCTCAAGCAAGCTCCTCGTGGCATACCGGGTGTACTCATCCCTCTCTTTCACACACCTCTTGCGGTAATTATCGTATTCTGCCGCTGTACGCAAAGCGAGTTCTCTCCACTTGGTTAAGTCATCCGTGGCTGCCGCCGCCTGCTCCGGATCCGTGTGATCCACGTCGCCTTCCGGCATTGGTTGCTGAGGTTCAGTCTGCTCATAAGCGCAGGCATCCCCTTGCTGCACCCCCTGCTGTTTTTGTTCTTCGCTCTCTCCTGACTGCTTCTGCTCTTCCATATGTGCCGCCATTATAATCTCTTCCCCTGCTCCAGTCAATGACCTCCTGTGGCATATCCGCGCGCGTCCGTCGGATTCCGCGCGTGCTAGCGACGGGAGGGATTTTTCTTGCACTCTCAAGACGAAACCCAAGTCTTTTTCCCATTTTTCCGTAAAAAAATGCATTCATCTGCAAGTTTTTTCTTGTCTTTTCCCTCTTCATGCGGCTAGAATAGGAAAGATAGTCCTGATATGAAACAACTCTCCCTGTTCAAATATGTGAGCTCCGCCTGTGGGTTTGTTGCAGCGGCTGCCCTGATCAGCTCCTGCGGTTCCTCCACGATCTCTCCGGAGAATGCTCTCCGAAGGCTTTCACAAAGTCCCTCCATCTCTGTATTCAGTCACAATGATGTCAATTCTCCGCGGCTGAGAGATTGCTACGAGGTTGGCACCCTACCCGCCCGCGCCCAACGCGCTCTTACCACGTGGCTCGCTAACTCCGAAATCAAGGAGTTTTCCTACATCTACCCGCAATACTACATTACCACCACGAATGCCCGGGGTGGCGGAGAGGTCGTATGGGCTCTCTGCTCTGATGGCAAAGGCAACCTCACTGGTGTCCTTGCTCCAGCCAACAAACGCGTCCCCGCGTGGGATCTGCCGACCATAGGTTCCTACAAGCTGTACGTGTGCAATACGGATGAAAAAGAAGCTCTGAGCAACGCTATCATGGAGTCTCTCGCCGACGCCGGCTATGACCAGACGCGCATCGACAGCCGAAAGGCCAAAGGAATTACAAACAAGCAGTATCTCCTCTCAAAGCCTCTCGACGAAGAAAAGGAGCGCCTTATCCGGCAGGAAAGAGAAGCCCGCGAAAAGGCTATCTCTGAGCAAAAGAGTAAGCTTCAGGAAGATTCTTCCAAGTCCACTGAAGAAACCGCTGCCTCCGATGATTCGGAAGATGATGATTTGTCATTGGACGATGACGCATCCGAAGACAGCAGCTCGGATTCCTCCTCGGATGACGAAGATTCTTCCTCGGACGATGACGACAGCAACTCCTCCGACGAAGGCTCCTCCTTGGACAGCGACGAATTATAATTTCCGTTTCAGAGAACGAAAGATTGGCGCCGCTCCTTTCGGGGGGGCGGCGCCAATCTTATTCCCGGGTCTCATGCAGCTCCCCCATCACGTGCGAAAGCTCTCACGCGAAACGAGAAGCCGCACTCACTCTCCTTATCTGCTGTAATTCCCCGGATCCTGTGTAATCGTCACATCATGCGGATGGCTCTCCTGCAATCCTCCTGCCGTGATCTGCACAAAACGAGCGTGCGCCCTCAATTCCTCCAAATTCTTCGCCCCAAGGTAACCCATCCCCGAACGTAAGCCTCCCACGAGCTGGAACACGACATCGCTGAGCATTCCCTTGTACGGCACACGCGCCTCCACTCCCTCGGCCACCAGCTTCCCGCTCGAGTTCTGTCCATAGCGGTCACCGGATCCGGCTTTCATCGCCCCCAACGATCCCATACCTCGGTACGTTTTGAAATTCCTCCCCTGATAATGTACGATAGCTCCCGGGCTCTCTTCACAGCCCGCAAGCATACCTCCCAGCATCACCAAATCCGCCCCGGCTGCCAATGCTTTCACCGCATCTCCGGAGTAGCGTATTCCTCCATCGGCTATCACTGTAACCCCCGCCGGTCTCGCTACCTTGGCGACTTCCTGAATGGCGCTGAACTGCGGCATTCCGACACCGGATATAATTCGCGTTGTACAAATGGAACCCGGTCCCACTCCCACCTTCACAGCCGTCGCCCCGGCTGATATCAGATCCTTCGCTCCGTCCTGAGTCACAACATTGCCGGCTACCACTGGCTTGCCGAGCTCGCGCAGTTTTTCTACCACGTGCAACACACGCGCCGTGTGCCCCGTGGCCGCATCAATAAATAAGGCGTCAGCCCCGGCTTCCAACACCGCCTGAGCCCGCTCCAGAAATTCCGGTCCCGGACCCACCGCCGCACCGCAGCGCAGACGCCCGAACTCGTCCTTCGTGGATTCCTGGAAGGCCTCTCTCTTGCGTATATCGGTGTCGGTAATGAGTCCAACAAGCCTCCCCTTCTCATCCACGAGAGGGAGTTTCTCAATGCGGTTGCGATAGAGAATTTTGCGGGCCTCCTCCGGCGTCGTGCTCGGCGCGCCGGTGATGAGTCGCGCCAGCGGCGTCATGACATCCGCCACACTCATGGTGTCCAGATCCTGTCCGTCAAATACGCGCATATCCCGCCCGGTGATAATCCCTTCCAACATATTGTCCTCATCCACCACCGGGAAGCCGGAGAACCCATGCTCCAGCATGATGCTTTTCACTTGGCTCAGCTTCATCTCCTTGCTCACGGTAATGGGTTTCGTGATGACCGCGTTCTCAAAGCGTTTCACTCTCGCGACCATCGCCGCCTGATCCTCAATACGATTGTTGCGGTGAATAACACCCAGTCCCCCCTCCCTGGCCATCGCTATCGCCATGTCCACCTCCGTCACCGTGTCCATCGGAGCCGACAAAATCGGCAATCTCAGAGGTATTTCCTTGCACAAAAGAGAGGAAGGGTCTGCCTCCCCCGGAAGAATGCTGCTCAGACACGGCAGCAGCAGCACATCGTCAAAAGTAAGTCCAAGTTGAATTTCTGCCATGGCAGAGTTTACTCCTCTTTCTTTCCCCATGCAAGTCTAATCCACTTGTTTCCTAACTCTTTTTTCTCGTCTTTTTTTTTCAAATTCCCCTGACTCCCGCAAAAAAAGGCTTGATTCTCCCCACTTTCTCGTGTAGAGTTGCGGCGCGCTTCCGGGTGTGTCCCACCCAAAGGCGCATCGTAATGGGTAGGTTCCCGAGCGGTCAAAGGGGGCAGACTGTAAATCTGCTAGCATTTGCTTTCGATGGTTCGAATCCATCCCTGCCCATTCCCCAAAAACAAAGCGGAGGTAGCTCAGTTGGTAGAGCAACACCTTGACATGGTGGAGGTCGTAGGTTCGAGTCCTATCCCCCGTACAACATTTTGAGTATTACTGGGTGCTATGCAGTTTGTAAGTGACTGACATAGCACTTTTTTATTTTGACAAGGGGCGAAGGGGTACTATATATTGGGGCACATTTAGGGGCACATAGTGGGGGCACATAAAAAAATTCCCGCTAGCCCTAGTGAAATCTAAACTAACAACGATTATGAGCTGGATTGAAAAACGAAAAAACTGTAAGTGTTGGATCGCTTGCTGGAAGCAGGGCAGCCGCAAGAAGCGACGTTCAACCGGGATTCGCATTGAAGCCGGGGCAGCCGGGCGGCACACGCGCGCTCTCGCCGAACAGACGGCGGCGGCAATGGAAGCGGCGGCGACGGGCGAAACGCCCGCACACAAGGCGTGCGACGCCGTGCGCAAGGTTGCTGAACTGCACGGATGTGCGGGGAAGATACCGACTGTGAGGGAGTACCTCGACGCCTTCCCACGGACGGCAGGCATGAGTACGGAGATCAATCGGACGCGGGCGTTCAAGCTGTTCCTTGAGTACTTGGGGACGGACGCAGACCGGAGGATCGACACGATCACGCCCGCGATTTGCAGGGGCTTTGTGCAGCATGAGCTGAAGCGAGTTGCCCGGGGGACGGTCGGAGTGATCAGGAGCAGCATTCTTTCGGCGTTTCGTCGGGCGGTGGAGGTGGACGATTACATGAACAAAAATCCGATGGCGGCGGTAACTCTCGCCGATGAGGCGCGCGCCGTCAATCCCGACCGAGGGCAGGACAGACAGGAGCGCAAGAACTTTACGCTGGAGGAGATTCGGTTCATGCTGGAGCACTTCCCCGATCCTTGGAGCGATATGGTAGCGGTGAGTTTTTTCTTGGGCGGCTTGCGTCTTTCCGACGTTTGCAAGCTCCGATGGGATGCGGTGAACTGGCGGGATCGATACATTCGGCTCGTTGAGGTCAAGACGGGCAAGGAGAGGCTTCTGCCGATCGTGGATGAGCTGATGGAGAGGTTGAATGGACGGCTGTTGAGGTCGCTCGACGGCGAGGAGTACGTTTTTCCGGAAATGGCTCACGCCTACCTTGGCAGCTCAAAGACCAATATCTCAACGCAGTTTACGGCTATTCTGAGGGCTCACGGGATGATCGCCGGGGCGGTGGACGCGGGGAAGAAGAAGGGCTCCGCCCGGCACGCTGTGAGTGAGAAGTCTTTTCATTCGATCCGGCACACCGTCACAACCTACCTGCGCGGCGGGATGACGGGCACCGCGATGTTCTCGCCTGATGTCATTCGCGATACCGTCGGACATGACTCGGAGGAGGTGGAGCGCGGCTATTTCCACGGCGCGCTTGCGATGCGGAGGAACGTGCTCGCTACCCTTGCGGAGGGGGTGGAGGGGGTAGCCCCGACCTTGAACTCGCCAGCGGCGACGGCGTACAGGCAGGGGGCGTGATGCGGCGATTTTCAACCTCAAACTTAACCAACACCATGAAGAAACCAAAACAAGAAGAAAAGGAAGAACTCATAAAGATCGCTGAGCAATATGTCGACCTTGAGAATTTTTTTGTTTCTGCGGCTAACCGTACCCCGAAAGTTAAAACTCCACAGGAGATGTTGCAAAAGATTTCTACCCTGTTGAAAGACTTTGATGGATTTGAGCTATTCTGTCTATATTGTAGGATCCGTACCCTCATTGAGTCTTATACATGCGTATTTTGCTCGGAATTCACCGATGAGGAACTCGATCGAGAAATTGATTCCGCACACAAACGAAACAAGGGAAAAGAAGGAAAATACGAATTATTAAAGACGCCCCATGACTATAAGACAATGCGACAAGACACCAAAGGCAGCCCCGAGGATGAAACGATGGCAAACTTCCTTCGTTCCCTCGGGTACCGGGATAACTGACTCAACAACTTTCAACACCAAACCTAACCAACAACGATGAAAACGACACTTGAAGCAAAAGAAGAAAAGGCTCGACTTCTCGCAGAGGCGTTCGAGATTGCCAAAATTGATTTGAGGTACGAGGCACTCTGTGATGAACTGGAAAGAGAAAATCCTGAGAGCAACAAAAGAGTTTGCGATTTTATTCAGGATTTTGGAATGAAACTTAACAATAAGGAAAATGCTTGCGTATCTCTATTTTTCGAGTCGAGCTCAAGATTCGACAGGCTCGAGGAGCAGGGCTATTGCTTTGAAGAAATCGGTAGAGCCGTGATGGGGGCGAGGCGATTGCTCGAGCGAGCTGTGGCTGAAGGAGAGATCACAGATGCGGTATTTGGAAGTTGACCTGAGCGGCAACCCTTCCATGAGGCAGCAGGACGAAAGCGACGAACTGCCGGAGCTGGATTTCGGGAATAAGGAGCTCCGGTGGAGGGTGTACGGGCTGAAGAAGCAGGAGCAAAAGATAAAGTCCACGCTAGCCAGTCTGGCGGCGGAGGAGGGAAAGACCCCGGCGCGCGTGCAGAGAAAGATCCTCTCGTTGAGCAAGGCGGAGCTTTTCTACGTCGTTGCCTTCGTTAGCTTCTTACAGGATCAGGAGGAGATGAGGGATCTCTTCACCGAGGAGGAAATCGCGGAGGCGAGGGACTTCGTGGACAGGCAGATTGCACGGGCGCGGGCGAAGAGGAAGAAGGACACTCTAAAGACTCGGGATGCAGCCGATCCGACACCGACACCATCGACGCCCCCGGCAGCGAGGCGCAGGCGGAAATGAGCGCGTCAACACGTCAACACGTCAACACGTCAACACGTCAACGTCAACGCCAACGCCAACGCCAACGCCAACGCCAACGTCAACGTCAACGTCAACGCCAACCGTCAACACGTGGAAACGCCCCTAAAACGGCGCGCGGCGCGCGGGAGGGTGAGAGATGCCCGACAGCCTTTGCAAGCCCGGCAGGGCGGCTTCTGGCGCGTCCTACGCGGTGATGCCGTGGGCGGGAGCGGCGGCGGTCGATGGGCTGGAGATTGACTTTCGATGAGTCTGGGATATCATAAAAACATGAGAGAACGAAAAAAAGCACAGGGAACGATGAGCGACAAGACGAAGAGCTCCGCGAAAAAACCGGCGTCAACGAAGGCGAAGCCGTCGAGGAAGCCGAAATTAGCGACAGTGGAACAAGTAGATAGATTTATTGGCAATTTTTTAGAAGGTGGAGCCTCTCAAGAAGAGATCGCCCGATTGCAGAAAATTCTACGAGAAGGACAAAAAAAACATCCGGAATTGAAGTATTCGAAAGTTGGAAAAGATGGTGTCTATATGGAATTTGAAGATCCAGCTTTCGGGAAGGAATTTTTAAATTTGATCTTCGATTTTGAGGAACTTGAAGCATATAAATATGGGGCAACGATTGCAAGAACAGACTTGGTAGGTTTCATCATTGGCACATGGTTTAAAGTTTGGGAGACTGATGAATATATCGAAAACAGTAGGCGATACGTTTCTCGACTGAGGAAAATTCAACATAGAAGAACCGAGCTCTTGCGAGAGGCGACAAAACTTATACAACAGGCAATGATTCTTGAAGCCGCCATTATAGAGGTACCCGAACCGCCGCCCGGATTCGTGACGGCGGAGGCGGCGATGGAGATCTTGGAATGCTCTCGCTCTTGGCTTGACAGCTTGGCTGATAGGGGACTGATAAGAAGCAAAAATACGGATGGATGGAGAAAGTATTTTTCTCGAGCAGATCTCCTAAAAGTTGCTTCAAAAAATCAAAAAAAGTAAGGAAAAATCTCGTTTCTCCTTACGCAATTATTTTACCTTAAGTAAATTAAGGGTGTAAAGTTTTTGCCGTGATTCTTTACACATTCCGGAAAAAATGATTTCCGGATATAAATGCGGCATGAAATCGCATAACAACACCGCAGACGGCGACCGCTTGCCTCAAATCGCGCAATCGGCGAAATTATTGAAACAGGCTGAACTCGCCCGTGAACTCGGGATAGCTGAGAACACGGTGAGATACTGGAAAGATTGCCCCCGTATCTTCATCGGCAAATCCTCGACTGGCAAGGCTCGCCGCGTGCGCTACGACCTTGAGGAAGTCCGGGCGTGGCTCAAAAAGGAGCGTAGTTGCTAACCCCCACCCACCGACACCATGAACAACACGACGAACACGATGCCCCCGATGAATGGAACGAGCGACGATGAGGCGGCTCTCACCCGCTTCCTGTCGACGGACGCAAGCCCAGTGGCGACGCCCGCGATGCTTGTCAAGCTCGGGGAATGGCTCCGAGTTGCCATCAAGAAGGAACTCGAGGAGCACCCCGTATCCGGCGGGCAGGAATGGCTCCGACTTGGCGACGTGATGGAAAAGTACGGCGTGAGCAAATCGCAGGCGAATAATTGGCTCCGACGTCTCAAAGCAGATGGGAAGGTGCGCACCCACACGCCGATCTACGGCGCGCGCGGGACGGGATGCACGTTTTACAACGCGAAGGACATCGACACCGCATTTTCTGAGAACTCACAACGCTTACAACAGAGATGAACGAGATACCTGACCTGCCAACGATATTGATTGATTCAAGGGAGCAGCGACCTCTGACCTTCACCCACCTACCGAGCGAGCGCTCTACGTTGGCAAGTGGCGATTACTCCGTCCGAGGGCTGGAGGAGACCTTCGCTGTCGAGAGAAAGACGATGGCTGATCTTGTCGGTAGCCTGAAAGCCGGGCGTGACCGATTCTGTCGAGAGCTCCACCGACTCCGAGGATTCTCATTCGCGCGTCTGTTGGTGATCGGCTCCGACCTCGATCTTGCCCGCCTCGTAGCTCAAGGGCGAGCGGACCTGAGGCAGGTGGAACATAGCCTCCTCAGCCTCGAGTACCGTTATGACGTACCGGTCGTGCGCGCGGATACAGCCTCGCAGGCGGCGACGATGATCGAGACGTGGGCAGTTGTGGCGTGGAGGAACGCACTGGGGAGGGTCGGGAGGAGGATCGGCTTCCCGGCGTGGACGGCTGGGGTACTCGTTCGAGGGGAAAGGAGGGAGTCATGAGTAAAGTTGACCGACCTCTTGACTTCGTGGCGATACCTCTGAGACTGCGCGCGGAGCTCTGGCGGCACTCGACATCGGACGTCGGGAAGGCTTTGCGTTTAGCTATGTTCTGCGCTGAGCAGCTCAACGGCGGGGTCATAAAAAATGCACGAAAATGGACTGCGGCTGAGTGGCGATCGTACGTGAACTTTTCGAAACCGTTAGAGACAACGAGGGAAGGTCTCTTCTCGTTCGTTGAGAAGGATCTAGTTGTACACATCTACGATCCCGACCTCGAAAAGCGCGTATTATCAAGGCGTAAGATAAACTCGGACAACATAAAAAATCGCTAGGAAAAAGATACAATTGTATCCCCTAAAGACAACTCAACTGAATTTAAGGGAAGTAAAGAAGTAGTAGTAGTAGACAATGCGCAGGAGCGCATTGGTGACCATCCTTTTGATTTAGATGAGTTATTGCTCTTTTTGAAAGAACGATTCAACGACACCGCCTCCGAGCAGTTGAAAGCTTGCGCCAATGACTTCATGCGAGCCGGGGAGGAGTCAGGCTGGAGTGATTCAACAGGCACGCCGATACGGAGCTGGAAGGCAGCCGCTGTGGGCTATGCCACGAAGCACCTTCAACGGTACCAACGCCCATCACGAAGCCGAAGAGGCGAGCGCGGCGAGAGCGGCGACGGCGAGAGCATGGACCCCGAGCGTGAGCAGGCGCGCAAGGAAATAGCGGGATTATGGTAAAACCGATTTAACTAACAAAAAAATAACAATATGGAAAGAACAGAAAAACCGATGTCTATCGACGTCATCATGAACGAAAAAGGTCAACCCCTAACAACGACATGCCCTCATTGCGGCGAGCTCCGCCTAACGTTTACGGGATGGCTCGCAAAGAAGGCGGGAGACCCTCGCCTCGCCGATATCGACGGCAGCGAGGATAATTATGTCGGAAATTGTCCTTGCCCGGGCAGAACCAAAGAAGTAGATGCCAATGAGGAGAGGATCGCGCGGGAGCGGCTGAAGAGAGAGACCGAGCAAGTAAACCGGGCGATTGAAGACTCCGGACTATCGATGAAGTACTGCCGGGGTTCGCTTGCTGACTGGGCTCATGCGGTGGAGAGGGCGGAGGCTTGCAGGTACGGCGCGGATGTCGTGGCTTTCTTGAGAGGCGAGACCGATGCCTACCCCGGCAATCTGACCGTCTCGGGCGGGGCGGGGGCGGGGAAAACAACCCTGGTCCATCTCCTCGGGAAGGAGCTCATTAAACAGGGCGTCTCAGTCACCTACGAACGGTGCAGCCGGATGCTGAGGCTGATCAATAACAACCGATCGAAAGATGACATGATCGAGCACTTCGCAAAAAAGTGCTTTCTTATCCTGGACGATCTCGGAGACACAGACCTTGCAGAATGGCACGTTGAACAGCTTGTCGACCTCCTCGAGACACGAAAGGATCACAATCGACCAACCATCATAACCACGCGATTCGGCTCTGCAAAAGATCTATTCGACGCATTGACGCCATCGGGAAATAATCGCAAGAACTTGCCCGCCTCGAAGCTCATCCGCCTCCTCGACGGTCGCCACGTCGCCCTTCAGCCGAAAAGGTCGTAGGTACTGGGACTGTGGGGGGGGGTCTACGGCGACTCGGGCCGTCCCGAACGACGGGAGTTTGTTTTGGCGGGAAACGGAGTTGGTGTCACCATGGGTGAGGGTTGTATAGTTAGCTCAATACGGCTTCCGGGGTGCGTTCGACGATTTGCAGGAGTTTTGCGGCTGCGCCATCCGGGCGGCGGCGGCCTTGCTCCCACAGGGAGACGGTATTTTGGGCGACGCCGAGGGTGGCGGCGAAATCAGCCTGCGAGAGGCCGAGTCGCTTGCGCAGGGATTTAACGCGACCGGGTGAGCCGTCTTCGCGGTAGGGTGAGGGGGTGACAACAACGCTGCGGGGCTCCGGGAAAGGGAAGCCGAATTTGGCGCTTGTTTCGAGAGACATTTCAGCGCAGATGGTGAGCTGGCTAGCGACTTCCTCCGGGGTATCGCCGTGGCAGCAATCGCCACAGAGATCCGGCAGTGAGCCGATGAAGCAGTTATCCTCATCGCTCCAGCGGATGTGGCGCGGGTAGCGCGGGGCAAGAGCCTTAATTTTCTCCATATCGACTGGGTAGGTTTTTACGGTGTTTTTTTTCATGGTGTATGTGATTGTTTTAAGGTTGTGGGGTTGGGGAGGTTTCAAGCCTCCCCACGTTTTTGTTTGGCTTCGGTGATCTTTTGTTTGACGTGTTTTTCCTGGTAGCTTTTGGCATCGTCTCCGTCGTGACCGCTCAGTTCTGCCTGCACGTTTGTGCTTGGATCGACGAACATGCGGTGGGATCCTTTTCCGCGGCCCGTGGAGAGGCAGAAACCATTCTTGCGGAGGTCGGCGATGAGTTGTCTGATCTTCCTTGGCATGGTTTCATGCTATCACAATGTGATAGTTAAGTCAAGCTATTTTCCGAAAAAAACGCAAAAAAGTTTGTCAAGGTGTAAAGTTTTTTCGTGATACCCTTTACACCTCTTTTTGTGCGGGCGAGGCGGGGGAGGTGTCACCCCCCTCCTCAACGGATGAACACGGGGAAGCACCGCCTCCACCGGCGGAAACTTGCGAAACGTAGCTAGCAGCCCCGTAGAGCGCGCTTGGCGCGTCCGAGAGTCTCACCTCCACCCTCGACTCCATCCCCGCCTTCTCGGGCACGCTGGACGGCAAGAAAAGCAGGTTGACAAGACCTCGCCGCGGCTGTATATTCTTTGGTGAGGTTGTTTAGTATGAAATCAATCATGATTCATGCCGTCCGTGGGAGCGATCTTGCGGGCGGCTCTCCTCCTCCAACAGGATGCCTGGCACCGACTCATGAACCATGGATTTTCGACTGAACAAAGAAGTATGACACAGAAAACCAAAACCCGCCCTCGGGGGCACATAAAGGGTACACGTAACTCTGTAAATGATTTGTAATCAGTAGTTATGAAACCTATCCCCCGTAGCAGTAAGATGTAACCAAATATGCAGTTGGGAAGCTCGTTGCAGACGAAGCAGGACGAAGATCGAGACTTTGACCGAGAACACCTGTGGCATCCATACAGTTCTGCAACTCACCCGCTTCCGGTTTACCACGTAGCCACGGCGAAGGGGTGCAGGATCAAACTGAAAGACGGACGGGAATTGGTGGAGGGGATGTCCTCATGGTGGTGCGCGATTCATGGCTATAACCACCCCGTATTGAATGCCGCTCTTCGGCAACAGACGGAGAAGATGGCTCATGTTATGTTCGGCGGACTCACGCACAGTGCGGCCATTGAATTGGGGCGTCTGTTGCTGAGCATTGCGCCTCCGAGCATGAGGAAAATTTTTTATGCGGATTCAGGTTCGGTGGCGGTGGAAGTAGCGATGAAGATGGCTGTGCAGTACCAGTACGCTCTCGGAAAAAAACAAAAGACCAATTTCATCACCATCCGTCGCGGATACCACGGCGACACGTGGAACGCCATGTCCGTCTGCGATCCCATCACCGGTATGCACAGTCTCTTCGGCGATGCGCTGCCTCTGCGGCATTTTGTGCCGTCTCCTGCTGTGAGACCGGATGAAGATTGGCGGGATGAGGACATCGCTCCACTCAAGCGCATGGTGGAACAGCACGCTCGGGACACGGCGGCGCTCATCTTGGAACCCATCGTGCAAGGAGCAGGAGGGATGCGCTTCTACCACCCGCAGTACCTTCGCGAGGCGGCAAAACTGTGTCGAGAACACGATCTCCTGCTCATCTTCGATGAGATAGCAACAGGATTCGGACGTACGGGGAAAATGTTTGCTTGGGAGCACGCCGGTGTCGAGCCGGACATCATGTGCATCGGCAAGGCATTGACCGGCGGCTACATGACTCTTTCTGCCGTACTCTGCTCCGATATGGTAGCAGAAGGCATTTGCAACGGATCAACGGGTGTCCTCATGCACGGACCCACTTTTATGGCAAACCCTTTGGCTTGCGCCGTGGCACGGGCATCCGTAGAGCTGCTCACGCAAAACGATTGGCAGTCCACTGTGCATCGCATTCAAGAACAGTTGAAACGAGAACTCGCCCCGGCGGCGGACTTGCCCCGAGTGAAGGATGTACGCGTCCTCGGCGCTATCGGCGTGGTAGAAATGCACGAAGATGTTGACATGGAATACACGACACAGCGGCTGGTGGATGAAGGTGTTTGGCTGCGGCCTTTCGGGAAACTTATTTACACCATGCCGCCGTATTGCATTTCACAGGGCGAGTTAAGTCGCATCACGTCAGCCATCGTGAAGATTGCCGGTGAAAGGAAACCTCACTGAGGTCAGGGGATGAGATCCCTCGCCGAGGCTCTCTCACTTCAACAGACCGCGGATCTGCTGCACACTCATGCCGTTGAGCAACAGTCCCCGTTTCCACGTGAGTGTCGGATAATTCTTCTTAAGGTTGGACACGCTCGTGCTGATACCACTTCCGCCGGAGGTGGCAAAGGGAATCAGTTCTTTCCCCTGCAGTTGGTGCGCTTCAATGAAAGTAGCAATGATGCTCGGGTAGGTGTCCCACCAAATGGGGAATCCGATGTAAACGGTAGCGTATTCATCGATATTCTCCACGGTGCCGCTCATCGCTGGGCGCGAGGAGGGGTCGTGCATCTCCACGTAACAGCGCGATTGGTGATCCCTCCAATCCAAATCCGCCGCCGTGTACGGCGCCTTCGGAGTGATGGCGTACAGGGTGCCGTCTGTGGCTTCTGCAAGCATCTTCGCCGCATCAGCTGTCGTTCCCGTGGCAGAGAAATAGACCACCAGAGTCTTGCCCCCATTAGCTGCCGTCGGAGGCTCCGCCTGTGTCTGTCCGCAACACAAAGCTGCGGTCCCCGCAATCATTGCAAGTAACTTTTTCACCATAGAAGTTTTGATCGTTGTCCACCTGCGATCCTACTCCCTCAAGTCACTTGAAGTCAAGTACGCGTTCCACTTTTCATAAAAAATGCAGGCGGAGCCCATGAGCCCCGCCCGCACGGTCATCTTTCTCCTAATGCTTCTCAGAACTGGCAGCCGTACCCCAGACGTACACCAAGGTTGAGCTGAGTTTCTGCCTTTTCCTCCCCCTCCCAGATGGTCGGACGTCCGGAAAGACACATGAGTTGCACGGCGAGTGTAACCTTGCTGCACTCGGTGATGTCCTGCATCACACCGGCTTCCACGCTCCAGGCGAATCCCCACTTGCTTTTGTCATCTTTTTCGCCATAGGTTTCACCCTCATAGCTCTCTGTCCATTTATCGGTGAGTTTAGTTTGGGCAATACCGAGGTTGGCACCACCGAAGAAATGCAAGGAATCACTGATGTTCCCTGTGTAGCGGTATCCGGGCATGATGTAGAGGTTTTGCACCTCATATTTGTCGCTGTATGAGTAACCTTCACCGTTTTCGTCAATGGTATCGTCGCCCGTGGTCCAGCCGAAACGAATGTTGACGGCGTGGTGCTTGTTGAAGGAGTAGAGGGCTGTCAGGTCAGCTCCGTAGGTATTCACCTTCGGGTTGCTTCCTTCATCAAATTTCACGATGTCCCTCAACGCGAAGTTATAAGCAGCGTTCAGTTCGAGGCCGAATCCGCTCTTCTGCTGTTTCTCCTGTCCGTATGCGACGCCGAGCGCGGCACACGCCAATAATGTAATAGTTGTCTTTTTCATAGAATAGCTGTCCACCTGGACGCAGCAAGTGTAGCGTATTCGTAATACGTTAGTCATCGCATCAAAATTACTGATTATGAATGTTTTGCAAAAGTCATAATGAAACTTATTACCACACAAAGAAAGGTTCCCGCCTCCCCTTTCCTCCGGTATATAAAAGAACAAATGTCCGAAAATTAGGCTTGACTAACGTATTACGAATACGCTCCCCGTTTTCCTTCGCTAATTTTAAGGTCCATATTGTAGATTCGCGGCGTAGCCGCCGAACTCTCCATATCGTCCATATCGTCCATATCGTCCATATCGTCCATATCGTCCATATCGTCCATATCGTCCATATCGTCCATATCGTCCAT
>CANQYL010000043.1 GCA_947628035.1 uncultured Akkermansia sp.
ATCGACTACGCGTCTTGCTTGAATGCTCCCACCTTTTTAACAAAAATTCAATTTTCCACAAAAATTTGGGTTGACCCAGAAGGTTGCGCCAAAGGATCTTCCCCTTTTTTGCCACCGCCGCAGGAAAGGAGTCCAACCGCGACCGTAGCAACAAGAAGCCACTTGCCCGTATATGAAATCTTCATACCTTCCCTTATACCGCAAAACAACAAAAAAGATCAAGCAAACGCATTCCTAGCAAAACCTGCAAGATGGCATGGCATAGTTCCGGCATCTTTCTAACTACACATCACGTTGGCTCATGAAATTCCGCTCCGCATCCCCGCGCCTCCGGCGCGCGAATTCCTCAAATCGTAATTCGTAAATCTAACACCTCTAAAAACTCGTTTTTTAGGTAGCGGGCAATCGATGGTGCGTATCCTCTCGGGCATTTTTCCCCCTCAAAATCCTCCCATTTTCCCCCATTTTTCCCTTTTTTGACTCCTTTCTCCTCAACTTTTTTCTCTCGTTTTTCACCCTGGTAGTTTTTAGAGGTGCCAAAATCGTACATGGGAGCCTACGGCTTCCCCGGGTGTGGTCCGGAATAGGGTTGGGGAGAGGGAGAACAGAGGTCGAGGGTCGGGTTGTACCAAGGAGTTCTCAGGTCAAAGAAGCCGAGCAACGTGTGGAAAATGTGTTCCTGTCCGATGCGCATATCGGCATGGGACTTGAGTTCCTTGAGTGATTCCGCAAAGTGTGGGTGCAATGACTCCAACTCCGGAGAGGTGAGAATGAACATACCCACGCGGCAGCCGGTCGTGCTGTGGTAGCTGCGTCCGCTCTCGCCAAGCGCTCCGCGTCCCCAGATGCCGTCATGCCCCAGGTATTCGCCGTGGTCGCTGACGTAGAGGTAAATCCAGGGACGTCCGCGGAGGAGGCGCGTGACACGCCGCACGAACTCATCCGTGTAGTGGACGGTGCTGTCGTAGGCGTTGTTGACCTCGAGTGCGTGGGAGGCAGGTTTTCCAAAGCTGGAACCGGCAGGTTGGAAAGGGGTGTGCAGTCGATCGTAGTGGGAGAATGGCGTGTGGCTTCCCTCGTTGTTGATGAACAGGACGATGTTTTGAGTGGACGGCACGGAGCGCAGAAGTTCCGCCATCTGGGGCACCGAGGTCCAGGGGCTTCCGGGGGCATGGAAGCGCTGCTCGTCGCATCGAGTGAGAAGTCGCACGACGAGGTCATACTTGAGGTGGGTGGCGTTGCGCTTGCCGAAGAAGGAATACACCTTGAATCCATGCGCGGCAAAAAGATCCAACACGGACCCCGTGTGAGGTCGCAGAGCCGGGTCTTTCTCGAACACGTCGCGCCGCGCGTCGGTGAGAATAGCTATCTGCGCCTGACAGGTGTCGCACGCGGCAGAGATGCAATCCGAGAAATTGATGAGACGCGGACAGGACCGCAACCAGGGCGTGGTGTCGCGTTCGTAGCCGTTCACGCTCATCCGATCCGCCCTCACGCTTTCGCCGATGTGCACCACGAGGACGACGCCTTCACCGCCGGAAAGGGTGTTGAGCGAGGAGGGAAGAACGGTCGGCGAGGGGAGGCTCTCTACCTGACGAATGGTGGCTTGATTGTGAAAGATGGCTTCACCCCAGGCGTTGCAGAGCAAATAGGATTCATAGCACGGCCAGAAAAAATTGACGTTCCTGCGCGAGGGCTTCACATAGACGGCGCACAGCAGGCTGAACAGTGCAAAAAAGAGAGCCGTGTTGACGAGGGTGAGTCGGGGTTGCACCCGCCGCATCACGACCATCAACAGCCAGCAAAAAATCCCCGCGCCGATGAGGGAGGCTGCGGCGATGAGCATATTCCCCGGGGAGAGATAGGCAAACACTTCGTCATGAGAGGCCTCCAGGGTTTCCGCGATGACGAGGGAATTGACGCGTGTGCCGTACTGGTAATAGCCCGCGATCTGTGCGATCTCGAGCGCGAAGAAGGGAAACCAGATGAGCAGCGAGAAACGACGCAAAAGAGCCCACAGGATGCACGCCACGGCAAGGAAGAGGAAGAAAGAGACCGATGTCTGCCCGATGTCCCACAGCATCGCCAAATTGCACCCCGCATTGACCGCCGCCGAAAGAATCAGCATCCCCAGCATCACTCCCCACGATGGCTCCACGGGCTCTCCTCGCCGCCGCGTCCACCACGCGCTGCCGACGAGCAGCAAGAGCAATATCCCCCCTATCGCCAGCGGCAGATACGGCGGCACATCCCATCCGTCTCTCCCCACCTGCTCCCCGCCGGCATTGCGTCCGCAGCATACGGTCAGCGTGCCGAGATAGATGACTACGGCAAAGATATCAACGAGCTTGCGCGTCGGTCGGAACATGAGAGAGGAAAAGCGTACGCCTCAGCGGCGTGGTGAACAATGCTCCATCGTGGAAAAAATCATGCGTGCTTGCCGCAGGAACATTCGTGCCCGTCCTGATGGCATTCGCCGTGGCACTCCCCCGTGCACTCGCCGGAGCACTCGCCGTGGCACGAGCCGCCGCAGCCACACGCGCTGTACTGCGTCTGCATAGCCGCCGCCACTTCTTCATCCGTGGGCGCCGTTCCTTTTTCAATGGCCATGTAGAGATACTGGTTGATCGTGGCAACGATGGCATCCAGCTGTTCGCGCGCCTCCAGAAATCCCTTGCACAGCGGGTTGTCCACCACCGCCTTCCTCAACTCATCAAACTCATTGATCTCTCCCTCGCTCAGCTGCATCCCGGCATCTCGCTTCTCATGAAGCTTCTGCCCGTACTCGCTCACCTTGCGGAAGAGCTCTGTTGCTGCGCCATCCTGGTAGAAAAGCCCGATACGTGCCCTGGCCGACACCACCTTCTGAGATTTCGCCAACGCCCCCGCCAGAGCAATAGCATGCCCCACCAAGTCTTTCGGTAATGCTGTGTTTGCCATGTCGCCCCTCAGTCTACCACAAATCATCGATTGTGACAAGAGGTCAGGGAACACGCATTAGAATATACGTGTTCCATTTACGATATTCGTCGCAGAAACATTGAGAGCTGCGAGGCACTTAGGGTAAAATGAATCTGCTCTTTCCCAAACTGAACCAGCAATTGATCAACGATGAATAAACCTACGATCCATTGATCGTATACGTATGACGTGTATTCTTCGAACAGTCAACGGATGTAGGAGATGGACGAGGCTCCTTTGGGACAGTCATTCATAAAAACCGTTTGTGGTCACGACAATAATACATGGAGCCGTTAACAGATTCTCCTTCCGAGACATTTATTCCCTCCCGGGCGAACGTCATCACGCCAGCGCTCATTTGCAACTTACGATGAGAAATTCGAGCCCGGATTATGCGATGCCGTATTGACGACTTTGCAAACACCGTATATCTCACATCATCCCCTAAAACGTACAGGAGAGAGTTGAATGGGCGTAAAAGGATTTTATGGGGATTTATGGGGACGAGTATAAGTCTACCGAGGAAATTTATTGCACTGGGACGGCAAGTGTGTTAAAGGTGTAAACGAGATGGAGAAAACACTCTTTGAAAAGATAGCGGAACACGAAATACCGGCGGACATCGTGTACGAAGATGAGCTGTGCGTAGCTTTTCGGGATATATCGCCGGTGGCGCCTCAACACGTGTTGCTGATTCCTCGGAGACCGATTCCTGACATCGCCGCAGCCCAACAGGAGGATGCAGAATTGCTGGCGCATCTCATGCTCAAGGTCGGAGAAATCGCGCGTATGCTCGGCATCGCTGAAGAGGGATTCCGCACGGTACTCAACACCGGCGTCCTCGCGGGTCAGACCGTGCCCCACCTCCACATCCATATCCTCGGCGGACGCTCCCTGCAGTGGCCACCAGGCTAAGGGAATCATATGACAGACGCTGCGTGATGTAAGGAGAGACCGATATGTATTTGCATCCGGAATGGTTGGATTCATGGACGCTGGAGCTCCAGCTGCCGACGTCCCGTCTGCGCCTTAGCTTCCCGGAAGAGGGAATCGTGCGTTGCCGCTACGTGACAGGTGTCGTTTTTGAACAGATTCCCAGCTACGGAGTGGCGCCGGAATACCAGGCAAAGCCTCCCACAATTGAGGAACACCACGGGGAGGAGGCGCTCGTTCTACGCACACGCAGGCTCAGTGTGAAAGTGAGATGGGAGGACGGCGGTCTCGAGTTCTACGACAACGACAACGGAAAGTTACTCTGCTCCGATGCCGAAGGTGTGGGACACCGCACTCAGGAACGCACGGGAGACCACCTCGTATGGGCGCTCAAACACATGCCGGAGGAGGCGCATTTTTACGGACTCGGCGACAAGCCATGCGCCCTGAACTTGCGTGGGATGCGTCTGGAGATGTGGGGGGCAGATCACTACAAATTTACACCGGAAAGCGACCCTCTCTATAAAAACATCCCCTTCTTTCTCTGCCTCAATCGCGGCAACCAATACGGCATCTTCTTCGACAACACCATGCGCTCCTACTTCGACTTCGGGAAGGAGCGCAAGGATCGCCTGCTCTTCGGAGCGGACGGCGGGGTGATGGATTACTACTTCATCTGCGGCAAGACCGCGCTGGACACCGTGAGCCTCTACACGCGTCTCTCCGGTCTGCCTCCCATGCCGCCGCTCTGGGCTCTGGGCTACCACCAGAGCAAATGGAGCTACTATCCGGAGCAAAATGTGCGCGACATTGCCAACACCCTTCGCGCCCACCGCATCCCCTGCGATGCCATCCATCTGGACATCCACCACATGAAACGCTACCAATCCCTCACTTGGGATCGCGAACGTTTTCCGGATCCGCCAGGCATGATACGTGATTTGGGAGAACAGGGATTCAAGGTGGTCACTATCGTGGATCCCGGCATCAAGATCAACCCGGACAACTACGTGTGGCGAAGCGGTTTTGAGCACAATGTGTTTTGTCGCCGTCACGACGGA
This sequence comes from uncultured Akkermansia sp., assembly GCA_947628035.1. Classification (GTDB taxonomy): domain Bacteria; phylum Verrucomicrobiota; class Verrucomicrobiia; order Verrucomicrobiales; family Akkermansiaceae; genus Akkermansia. Next base: position 4,956 of record CANQYL010000043.1, read on the forward strand.
GCCCTACTGGAGGCCGAAGTGTGGCCCGGACTGTGCACCTTCCCGGACTTCACCGATCCTGAGACCCGTCGGTGGTGGGCGGAACTCTTCCACCGCGAGATCGGAGAATACGGTGTGCGGGGCATCTGGACGGATATGAACGAACCGGTCATTTTCCCGGATATGACCTTCCCCGACGACACGCGGCACGCCTACGACGGCTTCGCCTGCTCTCACCTCAAGGCGCACAACATCTACGGGCAGTGCATGGCTCAAGCGACACGCCTGGGCATGGAGAAGAGCGCTCCCCAGCGCAGGCCCTTTGTCCTCTCTCGCTCCGGCTTTGCCGGTCTGCAACGTTGGGCGGCCACATGGACCGGCGACAACAACTCCGACTGGGAAAACCTCAAGATGTCCAACCTCATGGTGCAGCGTCTTTCCACCAGCGGGGTGTCGTTCTGCGGGGCTGACACCGGCGGCTTTCTCGGACGTCCCTCTCCGGAGCTGTTTTGTCGCTGGATGCAAATGGCGGCGTTCCACGTTTTCTTCCGCAACCACAACAATGGGGAGTTCGGCGGGCAGGAACCCTGGTGCTTCGGCGAAGAGGTGGAAAATTATGTGAGACTCGCCATTGAGGAACGCTATCGCCTTCTGCCCTATTTCTACACACAATTCTACCTCTACGCCACTCAGGGGGTACCGATCATCCGCTCTCTGCCCATCATGTTCCCGCGTGACACGGACACCTATTGGCGCAGCAGCGAATTCTTCCTCGGTGATGCCCTCTACGTGATTCCTGTTCACCACCCGGACTGCAAGGAAAGGACTCTGTACTTACCGCCCGGCGTTTGGTATTCCTTATGGGATGACACCCCCGCCCCGGCGCAGGACGCCGAGATCGTTGTCGCTACCCCTTTGCAGCGCATCCCCGTCTATGTACGCGGCGGATGTCTCATCCCTCGCTGGCCCGTCCAGCAATTTGTGGGGGAACTTCCGGAGCCGCCTCTCTCCTTGGAACTCTGGTGGACGACGGAGGAAGGCGTCCGCACGAGTTTTCTCTACGAAGATGCCGGGGACGGGCTTGCCTACCGTTACGGAGCATTCCTCCTGCACGAGTTTTCCTGCACGTGTACCGCACATTCCGTCACCATCTCATGCCGTCGCACGGGTCAGCACCATCCCAAGCGTAACACGACCACCCTGATGCTGCACGCGTTGCCCGCGGAGCACAACGTACAGGTGGTGGCGGATGGGGTAGAAACGCCGAGCCGCGTGGAGGGCGGCGTGCTGCGCACAGAAGTTTCGTCGCTCTTTCGTGAAATCAACATATCCCTCTCCTGACTCCACCTCGACATGCGCAAAGATACCATCGAAAAAATAGCATCGCGATTGGACAACCTCAGTCCTAAAGACGTGCGCCAACTCTTTCTCAAACTCGCCGCCGAAAAAGGTCTCCTGCAGGAAGTGTTCGACTCTCTGCGTGATGGCTTGATTCTCTTCACGCCCGACGGCACTCCCCGCTTTGCCAACAAGGCAGCCTGCTCCATCTACAATCGTCCTTTGCGCGAACTGCTGCGCGAATCCTTTGACCACCTTGCCGCCGGCGCCTGCTCTTGGCAAGAACTTCAAAAAAATGGCGTGGCGGTGATGCGTGATGTACATGTCAACTACCCCACCAACAAGCACTACAATTTCCTCATCACCCCCCTGACCGGCGAGGAGGGCTGTCTGTTGCTCGTCCGCGATGACACGGAAGCACAGGAGCGCAGCAAGCAAAATGCGGAGGATGAGCAATTCAATCTCCTCACCTTTCTCTCTTCCGCCGTCGCGCATGAAATCGGCAACCCCCTCAACTCCCTCGGACTCTCCCTCCAGCTCATTCAGCGCAAATTGGAAAAACCGACCGCATCTGTCAGGAAGGACATCGCAAGCCTGCTGGAGGAAGCTCTCTCGGAAACAAGGCGTCTGGACACCCTCCTTCACCAGTTTCTGCAGTCCATGAGACCGGCACACCTGACGCGCACGAAGGTACAGGTGAATGAGGTGATTCGACGTGTCATAGAACTGCTCACCCACGAGGTGGCGGAGCGCGGGGCAGCTCTCCAAACGGAACTGCGCGAGGACCTCCCGGAAATAAGTGCCGATGCCGAACAACTCTTCCGCGCGCTCTACAATGTGGTTCGCAACGCCCTCCAATCCCTCCCCGGCTCGGAAGGCGGCATCTCCATCCGAACATCTTTCAACGACTCAGATGTCGGCATCAGCATAGGCGATAACGGCAGCGGCATCTCACACGAGCTCATGGGCAGTATGTACGAACCCTTTCGTTCCACCAAAGAAAAGGGGAACGGCCTCGGTCTGCTCATTGTGCGCCACATTATCCGCGAGCACGGCGGAACCCTCAGCATAGCTTCCCGCCCAGGTCTCGGCACCACAGTCACCCTGACCCTTCCGCGCGCCGATCGCGTAGTGCGTTTATTACCCTCCTGAAAAGATTCCTCCCTGCGGACATCCCTCGATGACGTATCACCGGGCCGATGAACCGGGCTTCAACTGCAAGAGACCGCTCAGACGTCCGCGTTCGCCCTGCAAGGTCGTCACGAGGTAGAGTGTCCCAGCGAGCGTTGGTGCACAATTGGCTCCTCCCGCAGGCATCATTTCATCCAGACGCGCCACAACGACGCTGCCACTAAAGGGCATGCCTCCCCCGGCAGCCTGCAATCGACGCGCACTTTCCGGTACATCTGCCAGTATCAGTTGTTTTTCAGCAACGACCAGATGCGGTCTCACCCGCCCCGAGTACAGAGGAATGGCCAGCGTGAAGGCATTCGCCCCGTCCGGCAGCTCCTCCCGAATAAGTGGGAGGTGCTCCAGCAGAGCCGGATCCTGTCCGAGCTTTGCCGCCATCTTCTTGAGGGTATCCATCGTGCCTTGCCAAGCATTATCCAGCGCTGCCTTATCTGCCACGCTGCAGCTCAATGCACCGTGAATCTGCGTCTCGGCGGCTGACGACTTTTCCTCCATGATGACTAATGAAACAGCTCCGCCGAGGGAATCGATGAGCTGACGTGACTGCACTTCAAGCGCACTAAACTCGGGTCTCAGCATCTGCGCCATGCTGACAAACATGGCGCAGGTGTCCTTCTGTTCCTCATCCAGAGTGAGTACAACACCTGCCGTGATATCCAACAGTGCATCCGTCATCCCGGTCCAATCGTATTTGAACGGCGTCGTCCACCCGGTGGATTCAATGTAGAGCGAGGTCTGGGGATCTTCCGCCAGAGAGAAATGAGGCAACCCTCCATCGACGCTCACACTACCCATGGGGGCGAAAAACAGATCCATCCGATAGCCCCAGCCTTCCTTCCAGATCTGCAAGGAGAGTGCATCCTTGTAGGAAGGCACGGACTTGAGGAAACGAGCGATGCTCTGTACTCCCCTTGAAGCCGCTTGATAAACGGAGCTGTTCGCTTCATCCCTCTTGGCGTATTCGTCAAAAATGTTCTGTACGAGCGTAAAAACCGGGGTTCGATAGCCAACATTGTATTCTCCCCCGACCGTCATGAGCTCCTTGCTGAACCACGCAAAGAGTTCCATGCTCCGCGCATGGGCATCCATGTCTGCCAACTCGACCGCATGAGCCAAACTCCCCGTTTCATCAGCCGGCCAACACATCTCCTTGGTATCCTGACAAACGCAAATGTACAGCACTCCCGGCTCCTGCTTACTGAGCACATAAACTTTCTTGTGTGCAAGACCCTCCCGTAGGGACTTTTCCCGCTGCTCATCCGACCATTCCTGCGCAAGCAGCTTTTCAAAAATGTTCACCAACGGCACACTGACGCCACGAAAATCTCCAACCTGCTCTACCTCCTCCCCATCGCTATCGACCCGAGTCAACTTTCGGATGATTTCCCCACCCTTTCGGGCAAAGAGTTCTTCCCTCCCCGGCTGCGCCGTCAGCACCACGTAAACCGGAGCCACGTGCAGCGTCTCCATCAACTGTCCCACGCGTTCTTTCACCGCTTGCTCACCTCGCTCGAGCACGCCTCCGATGATCTCCCGACGCAATTGTGCAGCCATCCCGGTCTGTCCACGCCCGGTAGTTTCCTGCGACGGAGCAGTCCCAGCAACATCCTCCTCTCCATCCCCCTCGTCCTCGGCTTCATCCAATGCCCCACCATCCATCCATCCCCTCAGTACATTAAGAAAGCTGCGTCCATCACCAACCATGGTTGCAACCTCTCCCAGCATTCTCAAGCTCTCGTGCGTCCCGACCCCGAAACTGACAGCCGCGCTGCCTATTCCCCCTCCCTGCCCATCGCCCTCTTCCCCGCCGAGCTCTTCGCAAAGAGCGTTTCCAAGCTCCGTTCCTTCCTTACGCGCCACCGCCACAACTCCCTCTGACTTTCCCGGCAAATACTTCAACGCCGGCACCCCCTCGGTTCGTTCAGCGGCATTTGCAGGGACTTGGACAACAGGTTGCGCCAATGCAGTTACGATCTCCCGAACCGCCGGTTCCTCCGCCCACCCCATTACCGCCCCCACGACTAGTGCAGCTATGGCTAATGTTCCGGTTTTCATGCTCCCTATCTTAGGTTGCTTCTCCCGCTCCTGTCAAGTTTCTTTTCCCGTACGACGGGGCAACCGCATTAGAAAATGCGGTTGCCTATTTACGATTTACGATTTGGATGTTAGCGCGCTGCGCGCGGGTTATGCAATGCGCAAGCATTGGTGGGGGATAAAATCACACGCCGTTGTTACGAGAAAATCGTCAGGAACTATGCCATGCCATCCTGCCGGCTTTGCTTCCATCGTACACCGTCCATCGTCCATGTCTTGATTTACGATGTGGATTTTAGCACGCTCGAGGCCTGGGGTATGCAATGCGTGAGCATCGGCGCTAGGTGAAATCATGGCGGGATGTTGTAAGGAAAAAGACCGGAAAATTTTGTGACAACAAAGGAGGAATCGCAGATTCCTCGACCATTTTCTCCTTGAATTATCGCGCCTGAAAAGATACAATCTCCCCCGATGAGTGAGCAGCCAGAAATGACACCGGTACCGCCGCATCTGAGAAGTGGATTGGTTATGCTGGGTGAGGGCGGGCGCGCCTTGGTAACGGCGGCTGCGACGTTCGTTGTCATCTTTGGTCTGCGTTACACGCGCGACTTCTGCGTGCCGGTTGTTCTCGCCGCCTTTCTCGCCATCATCAGCTACCCCATCACGGTAGCTCTGCGACGCTTCCTACGGATGCCTCATTGGCTCGCGGTCACTTTCACGGTGTTCTTTGACATAGGTATTCTCTACGGACTGGTGAGCTTCATCAAGTTTCTCGCGGCCGATGTAAAAATCACCCTGCAGGGCGACTTCCTGCAGCATGTACAAGAAAAGTTCAGTGCATTCCTGACGTGGACGGATCAATTGGGCGTGGGCGATTATGCACGCGAGCTTATCAAATCCCCGCAGTCACTCGTGGATACCCAACAGCTCATAGCCCTCTCCCAATCTATCACAGCACAGGTGCTCTCGTTCATGTCGATTACCACACTCGTGCTCATCCTCATGACCTTCATTCTCGGTGAAGCTCCCCTCTTCTACCGCAATCTCAACCGCCTTCCCAATAGTCTCCAAGGAAAAGACAAGGTGATCTCCGCTTTACGAGGCGTGCAAAAATATCTCATCATCAAAACACTCGCCAGCGTGAGCACAGGGCTGCTCGCATGGGGGCTCTGTCATGCCATGGAAGTACCCTTCGCGTTCATGTGGGGTTTTGTGGCGTGCGTACTCAACTACATCCCCACGATCGGTTCCGTCGTGGCGGCGGTTCCTCCCATCCTGCTGGCTCTGTTGCTGCGGGACTGGGGGACTATGTTCATTGTAGCGGGCGGCTACCTAGCCATCAATTTCGCCATAGGCAATGGCATTGAACCTCTCTTTCTCGGCAAACAATTCGGCATAGCTACGACGGTGGTTCTCTTCTCCGTACTCATCTGGGGCTGGATTTGGGGGCCATTGGGCATGCTGCTTGCAGTGCCCTTCACCGTTCTGCTCAAGCTAGCTCTTGAGAATTCCGTGGATCTCAACTGGGTCGCTGCCATCATCGACGACAACCCCCAACCGCCCCCAACCCAATCCGACAAAGGCTAACTTTTCCCCACAACAAATTATGCATCACTTCGCGTACAAAAACGGCTCGCTGCATTGTGAAGAAGTCAATCTCTCTGACATCGCAGAGGCCTACGGCACCCCCACCTTCGTCTATAGCAAACGGACAATCCTGGAAGACCTTGATGAGTTCAAGCACGCCTTTGCCTCTGTCGATGCACATATCGCCTTCGCCGTGAAAGCCTGCTCCAATGGAGCCATCCTGCAGCTCATGGCACAGCGCGGCTGTGGCTTTGATATCGTCTCCGGAGGAGAGCTTTGGCGCATCATCCGCGCGGGCGGCAACCCGGCATTGTGTACCTACGCAGGTGTTGCAAAGACTGAGCTGGAAATCCGCTATGCCATCTCCTCGGGCATCTATTGCTTCATCTGCGAGAGCGAAAACGAGCTGCGAGAGATCGACCGTATTGCTGCCGAGATGGGCGCCGTGGCTCCCGTGGCCGTGCGGGTGAACCCAAATGTCGATGCCCATACACACAAGTACATCACCACCGGGACGAATGAAAACAAGTTCGGCATCGACATTTCACGCATCGAATCTCTCTATGCCGACATAGCCACCCAGATGCACCACCTGCGCATCCGCGGTCTTCAAATGCACATCGGCTCCCAGCTCACGGAGGTTACTCCCTTTGTCATGGCCGTGGAAAAAGTTGCCCCTATCGTCGCGCGCTTCAAAGAAACCTACGGCATCGAGTTCTGGAGCATCGGCGGTGGCATCGGCATCGTCTATGACGGATGTCTCGACTCCGGGAAAAAAGAATGGTGGGACTCGCACCCGGAGCAAATCACCATCAAATCTTACGCGAAAGCTCTCACACCTCTGCTCAAGCCGCTCGGTCTCCGAATCCTGCTGGAACCCGGACGCCGCCTGGTCGGCAACGCTGCTGTTATGCTCACTCGATGCATCTACGAGAAGAAAGGAGAAGCTAAAACTTTCAAGATGATCGACGCCGGAATGAACGACATCATCCGTCCCGCACTCTATGAAGGGTTCCATGAAATCCACCCCGTGCGTGAACATCCGGCAGGAGAACTCATTGTCGCCGACGTTGTCGGACCCATCTGCGAATCCGGCGATTTCCAAGCGCAAAACCGCTCCCTTCCGGACGTGAAACCCGGAGAACTCCTTGCAGAGATGAGCGCCGGCGCTTACGGCTTCTCTATGTCTTCCAATTACAACTCCCGCCCACTCGCCGCGGAAGTTCTCGTTGACGGCTCATCCTTCTCCCTCATCCGCCGTCGCCAAACCCTCGAATCTCTCGTCTCCGACGAGGTGTTGCCAACTCCATAGTCGCCGGGTTCATCTCGCTCTCTCGCTTCTTTTCCGTATATTTGTTTCCTCGTGATGGAGAGGAGCGTCCTGACGGGACATCGCAACGCGACAAGTCTGACGGGCTTGTATTCCGATGTTTCTCGCCGCACGTCACTGCCGCGAACATCAGTGATTTTCGTCCTCAACGAGGCGAAGGGGAATATCCGAGAGTGGATATTCAGGAACATGAACGAGCTCCACTCCGTAGAGAGCGGCTATAGCCGGAGCCTCGGATTTTTTGTAGTCGAGCCCGTAGTAGATAATTTTGACGCCGTGGGCGCAGAGAGCCTGCATACATGAGGTGCAAGGCATGGTCGTGCAGGCTACGACACGAGCCTCACCGCGTTTGAAAAGGCTGCAGAGGTTGATTTCGGCATGAAGCATGAACTTTTGGCGTTCATCGCGGGAATCCCAGAAATCAAGTGGCGCTGTAAAACCGGGATAGAGTCCGTTGTAGGCCGTGCCAATGACGCGGTTATCCTTGTCTAATGCAGCAGCGCCAACCTTGCGGTAAGGATCCTCAGAGCGAAGAGCCGCAACGTGAGCGAGCGCCATAACATATTGAGGGATGGAGAGACGAGACATTTTGATTTACGATTTGGATGTTAGCGCTTGCTCGCGGTTATGCAAAGCTTTAGCTGAGGTGGAGGGTTAAACGTAACTAGTGATTGGTTAGAAAGGTTTGTATATACGCCATGCCGTCTTGACTCACCGCCGCCCCATCGGCGGTTCGCCCTTCGGGCAAAAGCTGCGCTTTTATCCAATCCCCCTCCGAGCCCTCGGGGGCCTTCCCGGCTTTGCCTCCATCGCACATATTATGCTCTGCTGAGGAGCTGAGTGAGGGCGGTCTGAAAATCCTGCATCTCCTCGGGGCTAGGTTTGCCGGTGAGTTGGCTCCACCCGAAGCGCCCGAGCTGATCAATCTGCCATGATCCTTTTGCTCCGCCGGGGAATTCAGCCTTGCCGGAAAGCAGAGTGCCGGGTAGCTGCAAGTCATCCAGCTCCACTTTTACGCGTCCTCCACCAGCGGCAGAATTCAACTCATCTTGCAAGGGAGAATCAGGCTTCGGTGCCTCCTTTTCCTCTTTCTTGGTTGGTTCGACCGAAGAAGCTATTTCAATACCGTGGTCCAGCAACAAGAACCTCACGTCCATATACGTCAAATGCAAGCCACATTCCGCCTGCAACCGCTTTTGAATCCCATTCAGATCGACGCCCGCCGCAGCCCACGTGCGTACCTGCCCCAACACCTCATCGCTAATCGTTTCACTCATACCGCTATCATATCACTCATCACCGAAAAGTCAACCGTCCACCAGGGTAAACGCATTTGAGAGAAGCGCATCAACAGAGAGAATACTCTTATTGATTGATATCATCATTAATGCCTATCAAAAATCATGACAACAAGCGGTCATCATAATGACGGATCTAAAAAACTCACCCGCATACGTTGATGATTCGAAAAATTTGCGCAGCGCGCATATTATCAACAAATCGTAAATCAAGACATGGACGATGGAAGCAAAGCCGGCAAGATGGCATGGCATAATTCTTGACGCTTTTCTCGTAACAACGGTGTGTGATTTTATCCACCACCAATGCCTGAGTATTGCATCTTCCGCGCGCAGCGCGCGAATTTTCCAAATCGTAAATCGTAAATCGTAAATCGTAAATCGTAAATAGGCAACCGCATTTTCCAATGCGGTTGCCCCGGCCGTCCACACCGAGAAATCAGGGATTCATTTGGCGCAGGGCGTGGCGAATCAATTCATCAGTCTCAGCCTCCGGATTTTGTTCCACAAAAGGAGCAATAACCTTACGTGCCTCAGCTTGCTTGAAGCCCAGAGCAACGAGGGCGAGTTCGGCATCTGCCGCTGCCCGAGTAGTGGAACCTTGCTGTTGAGCCTTCCAAGTGGAAGCAAGCCCAACCTTATCCTTGAGTTCCAAAACTATACGCTCCGCTGTTTTTTTGCCGACTCCTTTTGCATGGGAAATGACTTGAGCGTCACCCTCCGCCACCGCATTCTTGAATTCACTTACTCGCATACCGCTCAATATAGCAATGGCCGTAGCGGGACCTATGCCACTTACCCGATCCACAAGCAAAAGAAAAATATCACGTTCTTCGTCCGTAGCAAACCCATAGAGCACCTGAGCATTTTCTCGGATGTGCAGATACGTTTTAAGCATGATTTGCTGTCCCGGCAGTGGATTGAGCGCATCGTAGGTAGAGAGAGGCACACACACCTCATATCCGACTCCGCCTACATCGACGGTAATGCTATTAGGCAGAGCCTCTGCAACTGTTCCTCGTAGAAAAACTATCATGACTTCATATTACCTCTTCCTGCGATAAATGGCAAGAAGTTGTCGACGGCGCAACCGCATATTCTCGGAAATTATGGATAACGTTTTGCAAGCAGAATGCGCATTTGAGAAGGAGCGGCAATTGCTCAAGGGGAAGCAGAGAGGGAATATATATGATTAGACTGTGTAGCGGGAAAGGAAAAGAATCACACGTGTTATCCGGAGAGATTAAGACGCGTAGAGGTGTTGCTAGAGGACACGAAAAAAAAGATCAAGCAAACCGAAATTCACTACCGGTCGAGCGGCATCACGACGCCTTTACTTCCGCGCAATCTTTTTGCCGGTCTTGCTACAGCAAACTCAGATTCTTTCCTATAAGGTGTAGAAAAAATGAACAACGAGGCGTACCATGGTGTAGACAGGGAGGTGAGCTCCCGAAGAACTCAAACCAAGATCATACCATGAAGAAAGCATACGTACCATTGGCCATCATAGCCGGCACTTCTGTGGTCTGTACCTCATGTGTCGTTCCTTCCTATGGTTATTCGACCTATTCTGTTCCCGGAAGTGTGAGTACGGGAGCGGAGTGGACGAATGCCAGCTACGATGCGTCAGGGTTCCCGATATTCGGTTATTCGTACGGCAGACCCGTATACGGTTACACAGAAGCAGGCGCCGCCATTTTCACGATAGCAGCGCTCACTGCCCTCTGCTTTGTGCCCTACTGGGGACCGGCTTCATGGTACAGGGGGTACTACCGCTACCCCTACGGCATCCACCGCGTCCCCGCCCCGCCGAGATTCCCTGCGGGGCATGCCCCGGGAATGCGTCCACCGGGTGGCATCAAACCGCCCCCTGCTCCCGGGGTTCCGAAGCCGGGATGGGGCGGAGGAAACTTCCCCAAGCCCCCGACCTCTCACGGGCCACACATCTTCCCCAAGCCGGGCGCCTCTACCATGCCGGCGCCGGGAGTCGGACCCAAGGGCTTTGGTACGGGCTCCTTCACCACTCCGAAGCCCGGGGCATTGGTCTCGCCCGGCAAGCCTAACCCCGGAGTGGGAGGGGTGCATTTCACCAAGCCGGTTACGCCGAACGCTCCCTCGTTCGCCTCGGGTGCACCACGCATAGCACGCCCCATGGGCACAGGATTCAGCATCCCCAAACCTGCGGGGGTCACGGCCCCGCCTACGATACGCGTCGGTTCTCCGGCGGTCTCCGCGTCATCCGTTCCTAGGATATCAAACATGCCGACTCTCTCGTCTGCACCGAAGATATCGACCATGCCGGCGCCGGCTATGCGAAAGCTGTGACAACACGGAGCAACTCATCCAAGACCCGAGCAGACTTCTGTTCTGCTCGGGTCTTTTTCTGCTTCTTTCTAACCAACACCCCGCGTTGTTCTCAAATTCCGCTACGCTCTCGCTCCTCTTCCCCGCGCTGGCGGCGCGCAAACTTCCGACATCGTCCATCGTCCATCGTCCATGATTCCGTCCATGTTTAGGACGGATGTGGCATTTGCTCGTCTTGCAATCGCAGGAAAAATATGGTAGAATGCGGGCGTACTTAAAATAGCAATGCGAACGGCAGATTTTCTTGTGATCGGATGCGGCGTAGCGGGGCTGAGTTTTGCTCTGAAGGCCGCTGCGCACGGCAGTGTTATCGTTCTCTGCAAGAGCGATCCGCTCATTTCCAGCTCAGCCAAAGCGCAGGGAGGCATTGCCGCTGTCATTGACAAAAACGATAGTTTTGAAGAACACATAGCTGATACCCTTGACGCCGGTGCCGGTCTTTGCGATGAGGAAGCAGTGCGCACCATAGTCACAGAAGCTCCGGCAGCTATCAGAGACCTCCTCGCCTGGGGCGTTGACTTTGACCAAATGAAGGACGGCAAGTTCGAACTCGGTCGCGAGGGCGGACACGGCAAACGGCGCATCCTGCACGCTAAAGACACCACAGGGTTAGAGATATCCACCAAACTTCTGGAGTGCGCCAAACGCCACCCGAATATCACCCTGTTGGACCACCGAATCGCCATCGACCTCATCACCACGGCGAAGCTAGGTTGTGTGACGGAGGACCGCGTGTTGGGCGCTTACGTGCTGGATCCCGCCTCCGGGGAGGTAGAGATTTTCCGCAGCGACCGTGTGTTGCTCGCCACGGGGGGCACGGGTCGCGTCTATATGTACACCACCAATCCGCCCACGGCAACGGGAGACGGCATCGCTATGGCCTGGCGCGCCGGAGCCCATATCTCCAACATGGAGTTCGTTCAGTTTCATCCCACCACCTTCTACAACCCCAAGAGCACCGACCGCGAAGGCCTCACCTTTCTCATCTCCGAGGCAGTGCGCGGGGAGGGCGGTATCCTGAGGGGACCCGACGGGCAAGAGTTCATGCAGAAGTACGACTCCCGCAAGAGCCTGGCGCCGCGCGATATTGTGGCGCGCGCTATCAACAGCGAGATCCTGCGTACCGGACATCCCTGCATGTACCTGGATATGACGCATAAGCCCGCCGGCTTCATGGCAGAGCGGTTTCCGTACATCTACGAGACCTGCAAGAGCTACGGCATCGACGCCGAAAAGGACATGATTCCCGTTGTCCCCTCCGCCCACTACCAATGCGGCGGCGTGAAAACTGATACAAACGGTCAGACCTCTCTGCGCGGGCTCTTCGTTGCAGGAGAAAGCGGCTGCACCGGCTTGCACGGTGCGAACCGTCTCGCCAGCAATTCTCTGCTCGAGTGCGTCGTCATCACGAAACGAGCCCTCGCCACGATGCTCACTCGACTCCCGCTCGCCCACGCGCCGGAGTCGTACCCCATCCCCGAGTGGAAACACGGCGACCGCGTGCCGCAGGACGACCTCGCCATCCTCTACCACTGCTGGGACGAAGTGAGGCGCACAATGACGGACTACGTAAGCATCGTCCGCACGAACCACCGTCTCCAGCGCGCCGCCACTCGCCTGCGCAACATCAACCGCGAGATTCATGAATACTACTGGGGCTACCGAGTCACCCCGGAAATTCTTGACCTGCGGAACCTCGCCCTCACCGCTTCGCTGATCATCGACTGCGCCATTCGCCGTCAGGAATCCCGTGGACTGCACTACAATCTGGATGCCACAGAGAAACTTCTCCATGCCCGTCCAACAATCCTCCACAACGGCTGATCTCCTTCCCCGCCATGTCCTTCCGGATGATTTTTCTTTCCTTCGCCCTGGCCTTGCTTTCGCTCTGCCACGCTGCCTCTATCACCGGAAGTAGCGCAAATCGGGAAAGGAAGGGCGAAAACTCGCGGCAAACTTACCAACCGGCGCGCACCTCGGAACCTCGAGTGATGAGCAAAGAAAAGCTCAAGGAGCTCGCCATCAAAGCCGGTCCCATCAAGCCCTCCATCGATCAAAGCAAACGAAAAAATTTCCCGGATCCCAAAAAACATCCAACTCCCCCACGCCCGGGCGCCTTCCCTTGGCACTTCGACATCACTGCTACCTACTTCTTCATCGGAGAGCGTGCCACTCGCCGCAACCCCACCCCGAACACAGCCAGCAGCTGGGACAGCGCCTGGGATGACAACTACGGTGGCTACGATGATCCCGACCCGAAAAAACGCGACCCCGTTACCTTCGCGCCGCTCGGCTTCAAGCCCCGCCTCAACCCCTTTTACGTGGCCCTGCCCTACAACGACATCGACCGCGGAGGTCCCAAACCGGAAGCTCCGAAGGTGATCCCTTGGTATCGCCGGGACAAGGATGGCAAGTATGAATCGACCTGCCGAGGGACTTGGGTGCAGATCTACTACAAGGGACGCTACTGCTTTGCCCAGTGGGAGGATTGTGGTCCGTTCCTCACGGATGATTGGGAGTACGTATTCAAAGGAAAACGTCCGCGCAACACAAACAATCACTGCGCCGGCATCGATATTTCCCCGGCTGTGCGTGACTACCTCGGCATCCCCGGCGGCAGCGCCGTCGTACACTGGCGCTTCGTCGATTTCTCCCTCGTCCCCGGCGGTCCCTGGGCGAAGTTCGGCAAAGACAACCCGTTTATCAACCCTGCCCTCAAGGAAGCCATCCGTAAGTACGGTCTCAAGTACAACATCAAGACCGTGCCGACCCCGCCAAGTCAACAAAAGAAATAATTTTTTCCTCTTCTCTCCCCCGCCATGTTCTCTTCGCTCATCTTTGACTGGTCCGGCACGCTGTGCGATGACCTGACCCTCACGCTCCAGGCCACCAACTACGTGATCTCACAGTACAAGTTGCCTGCGCTGACCCGCGAGCAATTTCGCGCGGAATTCCAACTTCCCTACCCCGCCTACTACTCATGGAAAACGCCGGGTGTTCCCATCGAGGAACTTGAGGACCATTACCGACATATCCTGAACTCACCCGAGGCTGAGCCCGTCACCGTGCTGCCGCACGCGCGTGAGTTCCTCGACTACTGCCGGGCGCGCGGCATCCGCTGCTTCATCCTTTCAAGCATGGATTCGCTCGCTTTCGACCGTCAGGCAAAAGAACTCGGCGTATTTGATTACTTTGAGGGCATTCACACCGGCATCCTCAACAAAGAAGCTCACATCCACACCCTCCTCGCACAACATGGTCTCGACCCGCATCAAACCGCCTTCATCGGCGATATGCAGCACGACATGGCGGCTGCTCACTGCGCCGGCGTCTGTGCCATCGGCGTGCTGACCGGCTACAACAACGCCGCCCAACTCTGTGAGGCGTCACCCGACCTCGTGGTGCCGCACTTGGGCGCCCTGCAGGCGCTCATGCAGCGCAGCGACCTCCCCCTCCCCGGGGAGCAAGTGCAGCTCCACGGACTTTCCTTCACCTGCCGCCTGGGAGTTCCGGATGACGAGCGCGCCACTCCCCAGCCCGTGCAGGCCGATGTCACCATCACGCCACCTGCCTCCTTCGGCGACATGAAGGATGATCTTGTGCACAGCATCGATTACGATGCCCTCTCCCGGCGCCTCATCGAACTGGCACAGGCAGAACCCACTGCCCTGCTGGAGACACTGGCGCACAAGCTGGCGGTCTGTTGTGTGCGAGAGTTCGGCGCGACGGCCTCCACGGTGCAGCTCCGCAAATTCATCCTCCCCAACACCGACTTTGTCTCCGCCACCGCCCACGCGCGGAAATGACCCCACCGTCAATCAATTCATAGATGATAGAAAAATCACGTGTGCTGGAACACAGTGGGGACACAAAGTGGGAGTGAATGAGATGGCATGAGAGCGCACGCGGACGTGGTTTACAAAGAGGTCGAGAAGGGTGAGGCTGTTCTCACGGCATAGCTGGCTAGGATTTTTTGTCACGATTGGAGCAATTTTTTTGATTGTAAAATGTCGTAAATAAAAGTACACTCAACTCGTGCGTGAAAAAAGAGAGAGCCAGAATGTGGAATGGAAAAAAGAATGGAATGATGATTACCTCAAGTGTTTGAGTGCTTTTGCCAACACCGAGGGAGGGAAACTGTACATAGGAATTGATGATCAAGGTCGGGTGAACCCTCTCAAAGACGTGCGTAAATTATTGGAGGATGTCCCCAACAAAATCAAGAATATGCTGGGGATCATTGCGGACGTACGATTGCTCGAAGAAGCGGGTGAAGAGTTCCTCTGCGTGGAGGTACCCGCATACAACTACCTAATCAGTTACAAAGGACACTATTATTACCGCTCTGGCAGCACCACGCAAGAGCTTGTTGGGTCGGCTCTGGAGCGCAAGTTCATGCAGTGTCAAAATCTAGATTGGGATGCTGTCACGGTTCCTGGAGTGTCGGTCGATGATCTGTCGGATGATGCTTTCCATCGCTTTCGGCAGAAATGCGCGAGGGTGCATTCGAACTATTCCGAGGTGATGCAAGATACCAAGGAGGCGATTTTGCACAATCTGCAATTGATGACGGACG
>CANQYL010000044.1 GCA_947628035.1 uncultured Akkermansia sp.
GGCTCGCACACAGTGCGGCATTTGCTGGATCGTGGCTACCACGTGGTGGTGGCAGATAACCTGATCTACGGACATCGCGAGGCGGTGGATCCACGTGCCACGTTTGAAAAGGCTGACCTGCTGGAACCGGACAGCCTGAAGGCTCTCTTTGAAAAGTACGACATCGGCGCCGTGGTGCATTTCGCTGCCTTTGCCTACGTGGGAGAGAGCGTCACCAAGCCCGCCAAGTACTACCGCAACAACGTGGTCGGCACGCTCAACTTGCTGGATGCCATGCTGGAGCACGGAGTGAAGAAGATCGTCTTCTCCTCCACCTGTGCCACCTATGGCGAGCCGCGCTACACGCCCATCGATGAGAAACACACTCAGAATCCCATCAACCCCTATGGGCGCAGCAAGCTCATGGTGGAGCAGATTTTTTCAGACTACGAACGCGCCTACGGTCTGCAACACATCGCCTTGCGCTACTTCAACGCTGCCGGAGCCGCAGAGGACGGCAGCATCGGAGAGGCGCACGACCCGGAGACGCACCTGATTCCGCTGGCGCTGCAGGCGATTGCCGGCAAGCGCGATTGCATCCGCGTGTTCGGTACCGACTACGACACGCCGGACGGTTCCTGCATCCGCGACTACATCCACGTGGAGGACCTGGCGGAGGCGCACCGCCTCGCGCTGGAGAAGCTGGATGACTACTCCGGGTGCATCAATCTCGGTACCGGTTGCGGCACGAGTGTGCTGGAGTTGGTCCACGCTGCTGAGGAGGTATGCGGCAAGTCCTGTCCCGTGGAATTGGCGGAGAGACGTCCCGGAGATCCCGCGCGCCTCTACGCCAACAACGCCGCCGCGCGTTCCATCCTCGGCTGGCAGCCGCGCCATACCGATATCCGTTCCATCCTTTCCACCGCCTGGCAGTGGGAGCAACACCGCCGCTTTTAATCTGACGATGAGTACACCCCAATCGGAACACGTGAAGAACCTGGTGGTAGGCTGCGGTCTGTCCGGCATGGTCGTGGCGGAGCGCATCGCTTCGCAACTCGGGGAGCCCGTGCTCATCATCGACAAGCGCGCTCACATCGGCGGTAATATCTGCGATGAAAAGGATCCCGAAACGGGGGTGACGGTGCATAAGTACGGACCTCACGTGTTTCACACCAACAGCAAGGAGGTGTGGGACTACCTGAGCCGCTTCACGGAGTGGCATCCTTTCATGTACCGGGTGAAGGCGGTGGTGGACGGTACGGAGGTCCCTGTGCCTTTCAACCTCGATTCGCTGCATACGCTCTTCCCTCGCACGATGGCGACTCGCATCGAGGAGAAGTTGATCGCTTCCTTCGGATTCAACACGGATGTGCCCATCCTCAAGCTGCGCGAGACGAAGGATGAGGATCTGCATCTGCTGGCGGATTTCATCTACGAGAAGGTGTTTGCCGGGTACACGATGAAGCAGTGGGGACTGACGGCAGAGCAGTTGGATGCCTCCGTGAGCGCTCGCGTGCCGGTACGGGTCGGACGGGATGATCGCTACTTCCGCGACACGTACCAGGCGATTCCCGCCGAGGGGTACACCGCCATGGCGCGGCGGATGCTGGAGCACCCGCTCATAGAAGTGCGTCTCAACACGAATTGGTCGGATGTGAAGGAGAAGATTTCCTTCGACAGACTTTTCTTCACGGGACCGATCGACGAGTTTTTCGGCTACGAGTTTGGGGCGCTCCCGTACCGTAGCTTGGATCTTCAATTCCGCAACCTGCCGCGTGAGTTTGCGCAGTCCGGTCCGCAGATCAACTTCCCCTGCAATTACGATTACACGCGCAGTGTGGAGTACAAATACTACCTAGACGAGAAAACGCCACACACCACCATTTCACGCGAATACCCCTGTGCCTACTCTCCGGGCAAGAACGAACCCTACTACCCCATTCCATCTGCTCAAAACACAGCTCTCTATGAGCGCTATCAACAACTCGCCGCTTCCCTACTCCCCCACATTCACTTCCTCGGTCGCCTCGCCTCCTACCGCTACCTTAACATGGATCAAACCGTGGAGGAGGCGTTGAGGGGTTTTCGGGATATGTCAGGCAGTGGAGAAAACCTAATCCTTACACACACATGTTATTATCAAAATTATCAAACAACTAAACATCAAAGCAAAAGAACATGAAGGCTATTACTTTAAATTTCGATAAGTCATACACACCTAAAAATTTGCCCGGCGAAAATTCAGGGTATTCGGGTATATATTTTGTCTTTGCTGGCAGACCATGTAACCGTGATCATTTGATGTACATTGGAGAGAGCAGCAATGTTTTTCATAGACTGGCATACCACGATCAAAAAGACGACTGGGAACGAGAATCAAAAAACATCATCTATTTGATCGCGAAAGTTCCTGCACAAGATAGAGAATGGGCTGAGTCCGCATGTATTTACCATTACGAACCGAAGTTTAATTGTGAATACATGGAGAATTTCCCTCATTCAGACACAAAAATTGTAATAACAGGATTCATAAGGGATACATTTCTCGTGTGACAGTAATCTGCTATCAGGAACATCATGTTTCATTGCTACGCAATACACATTAGATAAAACTGAACTACTATGGAAAATACACAATCAGAGTACCGTTTGGGACAAAATGGAAACATAGATGTTGTCCGTCTAGGTATAATCGGCGACGTGTCGGAGACACGGCAGCTAGAAGGAGAGATTCGTTCAATGGAAGAAGCAAAGTTGATCCCCGTACTTCTAGGCGAAGTCAGTCAAGATATACAGGAAAGCTCTTATAATGAAGTTTGGAAATTAGTGGATGCTGTTTATGTCGCACCCTCCTTTCATTCGTGTGAGGAATTCATTCGACTGGCTTTGATAAATGGGAAACATGTTCTATGCAGTATACCAGTCTCTCTCAACAAGACGACAATTGAAGAGTTTTATGAAATTGCACGGGAAAAGAGATGCGTCCTCATGAATTCTTTCAATTTCCTATACTCTCCTGTGTTTCTAGAAATCTTAGGTAAGATTCAAAACAATGAGTTTTTCTCAGTTCGATCTGTCGAAGTAGATTTCTCTAATCTTCGTATATCAAAAAATCGAGGATTTATTCCCGAGTGTGAAATAAACGATATGAAAAAAGAGGCAGCCTACCCCTTGGCAGTTATAGCTCGCATCCTGGGCTGGGAGGGACTGCAGTATAAATGGGTTCCGGCTACCCCATTGGAGTCGAATAGAAGAGTGTATTTGGAGCTAAAACTTAAGAGAGACAAAAATACTAGAGCTACATTAACTCTTGGACAAGGGAGAGACATATTAGTCATAAACGGACTCCTTTATTCTATTGTAGTGCCGACACCGTGGTGGAAGGCAGATAAATACGAGATCTATTGTAGGGATAACAACGAACCATGCATTTGGAAGCCCTCTCCTTCGCTAAAAAAACAAAATGGGAGGCAACGAGAGTTAGAGAATTTTGTCCGTGCTATTAAAGAGAACGATTTTTGCATGTACAGTTCACACAAAGATTCCCTGTTTATCGCCGGAGTCATGTCGGGATTCCCTTCGCAAGCAAACACGATTTTCTCTTAAATACTTTATCGATGTTCTTTGTAGAAAAATCATGCTACGAGATCATAAAATGTTGGCTCTGCCCTACCACAAGTGTTGAAAAACATGAACAAGAACAGACTACTAAACAGGAATACTCGAGTAAATTTATCGACTATCTTTTGGTAATACTAACACATTAAATTTAAACGTAGAAAAGATCCACCAAGAATCAACACTGTGGTATGACAGAGCCAAAATTAAACACAGCATTGAGCCATACCTTCTTCCGCGTGTGAAATGCAGGGGAAAGAATAGATAAAGCAAGAATTCAAAAAACTTACGGCACATACAGTAATATGGAAAAACAACCCACAATCAAAATCTTAGTCGGTTATCACGAACCAGCCTCGTTGATTCAATCTGAAGTTTTTGTCCCAATACACTTAGGGCGCGCACTCGTAAAAGAGGAAAATCCAAAAAGTGAAAACCTAAGGTGGTTAAAGAAAAGCATGATAGGTGATGACACCGGGGACAATATTTCGCACTTAAACAAATGCTACGCGGAGTTGACTGGCATTTATTGGGCTTGGAAAAATTACAAAAAACTAGGAAATCCTGACTACATAGGATTTTTTCATTATAGGAGATTAATGCTCTTTGAAGATAGATGTTCACTTCAGGAGGCCCTTTCGACTTCTGCGATTTTGAGGAGGATTAGAGATACGGACGTATGTTTACTCGAAAAGGTTGGTGCTTATTCCAAAATAAGTAAAAGGTATATGGAAAGCATACGAGCGCAATATAATGAGATACATCAGTCTGTTGATTGTGAGATTTTAGAGGGGGTTATAAAAAATAAATATCCAGAGATGCTCCCTGCTCTACATACGATCTACGATTCTGAAAAAATTTCGTGGAAAAATATTTTTGTGATGAAACGAGATTTGTTTATGGAATATTGCTCGTTTCTGTTTGAGTTAATGAAAGAAGTTGAAAAATTGTCTCATTGGCGTTCACATGACAAAACGGAACTACGGGTTGTTGGATTTTTATCCGAAATTGTTCTGAATGTATGGTTCCTTCACCAAGAACGTATAGGGAAAAACTATAAAATTGAATATCTTAGACAATTTTCATATGAAAAGGGAAGATGGAATAAATTCGTGCCTTATGGTAAGAAAAAGAGGGGGGTATTCACTATAGAACACTCGAAAGAAGAAGAAGCCATCAGGCTGGGAAGTTTCCCAATCATAAAAATAAAAAAATCTCCGCAGGGAAAAACATGCAGTTTTTTAGGAATTTTTCATATAAACAGAGGAGTACCTCCTTCCAAGCCTCTCATCCCTCGTACGACAAGAAATATTTTGCTGTGCTTTGACAATAAATATTATCCATATAGCTATGTGCTTTTGAATTCCATATTTAATCACAATCAATCGTCTAAGTTTTGCATACATATTTTTTACAATAATCTTAAGGAAGAAGCCCAAAATGCTATTTCAAATTGGATAGAGAGCAAAGGGCATGATCTCAGATTTTATCAGATACGGAGGAGTGAATTTTCATTCTGTCCTATCAAAAGAAAGGACAAAGTTTCTATAGAAACATATTTTAGACTTTTTGCCGCAGATAAGTTGCCTCCAGAAGTTGACAAAGTATTATACATGGACATTGATACCCTGTGTATGGGGAGTCTTACAGACCTGTACGATTGTGATATGGAGAAGTATCCTCTTATGGCAACATACGGTGGTGCTCCTGATGAAAGGAAAAAGAACCTCGGTCTATCTGTAGGGGATAATTATTATCAGGCAGGGGTTCTAATGATGAATCTTGCGTATTGGAGAAAAAACAACTGTTATGACGGTATACGACGATACATTGAAGACCATAAGAGGCATTTGGAGCGTTGGGATCAAGACGCAATTAATGGTTTTTTTAAAGGAAAAATAAAATATTTGCCCCTGAAGTATAATGCATATGAGATATGTTTTGAAGAGAAGGTATTATTTCCCAACAGAGCCGTGGTTCTGGAACACCTGCTTGCTCAAAGGTTAGCTGCGTTTAAATCTCCCGTTATCGTACACTTTACCGGATTTGACGTCAGGAAGCCGTGGTGGAGGAATTCAAAGGCGGACACGCGGAGGCGGCGTTGGTGGTTAGAACAGATTAAGGGAACTCCTTTAGAAGGAAAGGAACTAAAATCCTACCGACCTTCTGTTGGGGAATTGCTGCGAGACTTCATACAGAAATGGAAGTCTTTCAAGCAATCTGGGATAAAGGCAATAGATTACGCTGCCATAGAGAAGAGGTGTTATACGACCAGTCTGTTTGCTCAAGACATAAGAAGTTTGCACAAACAGACATTTGCAAAATACAAGGATATTTACACGGGGAAAGATGTGGTTGTTGTCGGTTGCGGTCCAACGTTGAATTGTTACAGAATGATTCCAGAGGCCGCTCATATTGGGGTGAATCGGGCGTTCCTGTCAGAGAACGTTGAGTTGGACTACCTATTCATGCAAGATTTTGTCAATATAAGAGAAGTTATTTCTGCGGCATGTGAATATAGAAAAGGTAAATGTACAAAGTTCTTTGGATTATTCCCTGTCATTAAGCATCCTATGCACATCCCTGATTGCTGGGCGGAAAAGGCGGGAGCTTTAAGATATTACGTTAATGAAACTAAAGAGCTGAACGCTGAAGAAATCTTCCGAGATATTGAGAGCTTTCCATTAGCTCACTTTTGGGCAGCTTGCTTCCAAGCTCTACACTTCGCTTTCCATACGAATCCTCGACGAATATACCTGGTTGGACTTGATTGTAATTTTTCAGGTTATTTTAACAAGCAAGCTCAACGGTTGGGGGCTGATAAACATTTGGTTACATGGAAAGAGAATGTTCTTCATACATCTTTTATGGAAAGCGGATATTTCAAATTCCTTAATTTTCAAAAAATATACTATCCACAAACGGAAATAATATCTATCAATCCGGTGCGGCTAAGGGGATTGTACAAAGATGTGTATACGGAGGAATATATTAAAGAGCACCCGGAAATTAAGGATTACACACTCTTGAAAGATTACTTGAGCCAATCATGAGAAAAGTACTTATCACCACTTCGTCGTTTGGAAGGCAAGATGCCAGCCCTCTTGAAGCGCTTAAAAGTAGAGGCTTGGAATACGTGCTTAATCCGTATGGGAGAAAGCTGACTGAGGAAGAGCTTATCTCACTCGGCTTCCAGCACCGCCCGGACTACATTATTGCTGGTACGGAAAAAATGAGTGCCCGGGCGTTGGATGCCATGAGACTATACGTCAAATTAATCTCGCGTTGCGGAGTCGGAATGGATGGTATTGACTTGCAATACGCCGAACAGGTTGGTATCAGGGTCATGAATACGCCGGATGCACCAACGGCAGCCGTAGCCGAGTTAACCTTGGGCATTATGCTCGATATGCTGCGTGGCATATCAAAAGCGGATAGGAACATCCGAAGCGTTCACTTTGATAAACCAATGGGGAACTTGTTGTTCGGGAAGACCGTAGGATTGCTCGGGTGTGGGAGAATAGGCTCCTATTTGGCAAAGCTTTTACAAGTGATAGGGTGCCAAGTGATAGGTTACGATTCATGTTTAAACCAACACCCAACAATCAAATTGAAACCGTTTCTCGAAGTTGTGCAAGAGGCTGATATCCTCACCCTTCACGTACCCTACACGAAAAACAATCATCATCTGATCGATAAAAAGACGCTGGATTGCATGAAACCGACAGCGTATTTGATTAATGCGTCGCGGGGCGGTCTCGTGGATGAGGAGTACTTGTACGAAGCTCTGAAAGAAGGAAGAATTTCCGGGGCGGGCCTGGATTGTTATGAAAAAGAACCTTATGATGGGAAATTGAGGGAATTGGATAATGTCGTTCTGACTCCCCACATAGGTTCCTACGCAGCTGAAGCTCGTTGCAAACAGGAAATGGACGCAGTTGAGAACATCTTGCAAAACTTATAAAATGTACAAAAATATATTAGTGACAGGTTCGTCGGGTTTCATTGGGAGCCACGTTGCCGATGAGTTGACAGCAAGAGGTTACAAGGTCCACCTTGTGGATAAGATTCCTTCCCCATACAAGCAAAAAGAGCAAAAGGAGGACATCGGCGATTTACAGGATGAGAAATTTCTGGTGGAAATTACGAGAGGAATTGACTGTGTCTACCACTTTGCCGGAATTGCAGATATAGGAGAATGCGCCAAAAATTCCCGACAGGTAGTTATTAACAACATTCTCTCTACGGTGAATCTTCTGGAAGCATGCCGACTCAACCACGTCAAAAAAGTTATCTTGGCTTCCACCGCTTATGTCTTCTCGAATAATGGAGGATTTTACCGCACGAGTAAGAGGGCCTGTGAGAGTTTTTTGTGTGATTACCACAGGCTATATGGGCTTGATTACGCCATCCTGAGATATGGGTCACTTTATGGTCCTAGGGCAAACATAAAAAATGGCGTATACAGGCTTTGCAAGGGACTTCTGGATGCTGACGGAACCTACCTGCACGAAGGGTCAGAAGATGAAATGCGCGAGTTTGTTAACGTAGTTGACGCGGCACGACTTTCGGTGGACGTCATTGAGAAAAATTACCCTTCAAGGATATTCCTGATAACGGGGCTTGATAAATACAAGATGTCAGAACTGATTCAAATGGTGCAGGAGATTATAGGGAGAAAAGTTCCCGTACAGTATTCGGAAACCTTAAGTGGGCACTACAAAATTACTCCGTACAGCTACCAAGTGGATGAGAGCGTTAAACTGGTGAACAATCCGTACTGCGATATGGGGCAAGGAATCATTAATGTCATTAGAGAGATAAAAGCGAATGGATAAGTATATTTCATTGTCGTACGTTTTATCTCCTCAGTTGAGCTGCTATAATGACCAGCTCAACATTCAGGTACTGCCTTTCAAGAATCGGGAAAAGGAGCTTCGGCTTAAGGGTCATGTGGGCACCCACATAGATGTTCCCAGCCACGTCTTTGAGAATGGAAAGAAAATTACAGACTACAGCATAGAACGTTTTATCTACAGAAATGTGGCGATTGCGCGAGTGAACTTGACTAACAACTATGTGGAGCCAGACGATTTGCCGGACATTCCTCGGGATGTGGATTTCCTGATTATCGAAACGGGAGCATGGAAAAACCGTCAAGGACCGACTTACACGAACGAAAACCAAGGTATCAGCGAGCGCACGGCAGCTTACCTTTGCTCCCACTTCCCCAACCTGAAGGCTGTCGGAATAGATAGTATATCCATCAATGCCCACAAGGATAAAGCAAGTGGGCGAAATGCTCATAAAATCTTTTTGGGAAGAGAGAAGGAAATACTGATCGTGGAAGATATGGATTTGTCGCGCCTTGGAGCTTCTCACATTCAACAGCTCATTGTAGCTCCCTTGTTTGTGGAAGATTGTGATGGCGCCCCCTGTCAAATCATCGCGCAATTAGAAGAACCTCCGAAGTACGATGCTATTTTCTTTGATTGGGACGGAGTCATTACGGATTCTGTCAACGTGAAGACGGACGCTTTTTGCGAAATGTTCCGGCAGTACGGAGAAACCGTGCAGCATAAGGTCATGTCTCACCATCTGAAGAATGGCGGCATGAGTCGGTATGAAAAGTTTAAATTCTATTATCGGGAGTACTTGGGGGAAGAGATTGACGACGGGAAGCTCCAAGAACTCGTGCAGCAGTTTTCATCACTCGTCAAAGAAAAAGTGATATGTGCTCCTTTTGTCCAAGGAGCCGTGGAGACCATTCAGTCGGAAGCCAAAAAAGGAACAAAGCTCTTTGTCGTATCCGGCACCCCAACGGGGGAAATGAAGGACATCGTGAGGGCGAGGAGACTTGAGAATTTTTTCACAGATGTAGGAGGCTCTCCTTCAAAAAAAGAAGAGTGGGTCAGATTTTTCTGCGAGAAGTATGCACTTGATGCAGAAAAATGCCTGTTCATCGGAGATGCTATGGCTGACTTCCACGCAGCCGCGGTGTGCGGAACTCATTTTATCGCCGTTAAAATACCCGGATGTACGACAGATTTCCCCGTCAGTGTAACCATAAAAACTGCAGTTGAACTATGAAAAATATTGTTCTCATTACCGCAAAAGGAGGCAACACCTCCATAAAAAACAAAAATCTGATTGAAGTGGAGGGTAAGAGCTTTCTGGGCTGGCAGCTCACAGCAGCCAAGCAAGCTACGCTAGTTGATGAAGTTTTCGTCTCCACGGAGTGCCCCCTCATCGCTTCTGAAGCTCGAAAGTACGAAGCTTTTGTCATTGAGAGGCCTGCCGAGTTGGCACAAGCGTTCACCAATCATGGAGATGCCATTCTCCACGGAGCAAAAGAAGCTCGACGAATTATGGGAGAAGAAATTGAGTTTGTGACAATACTTCTTGGTAATACGGCGTACAATCGAGGAGTTGATATTGACCAAACAATCAAAAAACTTCAAGAGAATCCCGAAGCGACATCATGTATGACTGTATGGCAAGCGCAGGATGACCACCCTTATCGCGCTATGCAGATCAATGGGCAGGGTTTCCTTGAAGGTTTCTTGGATCTGAAAGGAGCAGATACGAACCGCCAGAGTTACCCGGAGATCTATTTCTACGATCAAGGACCATGGACAGTGCGATATGAAGCGATGATGGCGTGTGAACGTGGAAAAACAGGTCCCGCCTGCTGGTGGTGGATGGGAGATAAATGCTTGCCCATCGTTCGTGAATGGGTAACCGGACGGGATGTCCATACCAAATTGGATGTCGAGGTAACTCGTGCTTGGATAAACAACAAATTATGGGAAATATAATATGGAAACAATCGATATATTTTTTACAATAGATGACAAATATTCTAAATATCTAGCTGTCAGTATATTGAGTATTGTCGTCAATACGGATTCGTACGTACACTTTCATGTTATTGATGGAGGAATCTCTATCGAAAACAAGCGAAAGCTCTCTCAAATGCAAAGAATACGTAAATTTGAGATTGAGTATTTACCTGTAGACAGGGAGGTTTTTGCTCAATTGCCTCCGAGCTCGCAAAAACATATTTCCAATGCAACAAATCACAGATTTCTTGTAGCTACGTTGAAACCAGAGCTGGATAAGTGTCTTTTCCTAGATGCTGATCTTGTGGCGTGCGGTGATATTGCCAAACTGTGGGCCACGGACATAAAAGATTACTATATGGCTGCTGTGACGGATCAATATCCATTAAATCCAAAAAGTTGGACAAAGAAATTTCCTCTTCCCGAAAGATATGTATATGTAAATACAGGTGTTACGGTATTAAATTTGGAAAAGTGGAGACAGGATCAAATTGAAGAAAAACTATTTGAAAATGTAGAAAAATACAAGAATTTGTTGCGGTTCCCTGACCAAGATACTCTGAACATAACTCTGGCACCTCAAGTAAAATATATATCTCATGTCTTCAATGCCATGCCAGTACAGAAATATTTCAACAAACAGCAGGAAATCGAGGCTTTCTCAGCTCCTATTATCCTTCACTGGGCTGGTTATGAAAAGCCATGGAAGTATCCGCGTGCCGCTTATAGTGAGTTTTTTTGGAACTATGCTCGCATGACACCCTTTTACGATGAAATCATATACTCCAACATGGAAATGAATATACTTGATGAAATACGCAAGTTATTTCCCAATACGCCTCCTTCTCCTCAATTTGAAAACAAATACCGGGAGGAAGCCACACAATTAAGAAAAATGATGCGAAAAATAGCTCAGTTAACCATTTACCGCCGTAAACTTCGACGTATTCGCTGGAAATCTTTCCTTTCATGGGGTAAACGGAAGCGGCGTTATCTTAAACGCAAGGAACAACTCAAGAAAGAGATTAGAGACATAGAAAATTTCCTAAAGAACGAATAAAGACTACTTCGACGATCATGAGTAATCAACAAGAAACTGCTCAAATAGAAAGATTATTAAAGACCATGGGGTCTTCGTGGTTTATTGTGTACAAGTATGACAAGAAGAAGTATTTCGACAAGTTAAGTGCCTGTGCAACCTTCAAAAGTAGACTAAGTGTATATGAGAGAAGCGAAGTACTTCATCGAAAGTTCATAGAAAGAGTGCTGAAGAAGGATCCCAAAAAGCTTGAAAAAAACAGAATGGGGATACAAGGAGAAGAAATCATAAGAATGGCAAAAGAGCTCCAAGACAAACAAAATGCCAAAATAAAGAGTCGTCTCACCAGCATGAAAAAAAACGAAAATGGGAAAGCCGTATCCGATCGCGTATTGGATACGCCAAAAAGAGCTCGAGTTAACGGGGAGAAGGTGACTGTTTTATTTGCCGTGAACAACGGGTATGCTCCGTACTTGGGAGTAACTCTGGCAAGCTTAGTGGAGCACTCGGGGAAACGGGAGTACGAACTCATCATATTGTACCACGACTTGAGCGAACGAAACCGAGAACTGCTAGAGCGTATCATTGATCAATTTGGGCATGAGTCGGCAGGGAGATTTCAGCTACGATTCATGGAGATGCCTGTAAGCATGGCTGACTATAATTTTGCTCCCGGTTATAAATCGCTTTCTGTCGAATGCTGGTACCGCTTGTTTGCTCCGAGTCTCTTTCCTGAATACGATAAGATTCTCTGGCTTGATGCCGATACCTTGATGCGTACGGATGTTGCTGAGCTCTTCGCGGTAAATATGGATGATAACTGGATTGCTGCCTGTCGCTGGGATTACGGTATCATCGGACTGTTGGAACGGGAGCGACTGATGAAGACGCCGAATCTTACAAATTATTTTACAAAGGTTCTCGGTATTAGGAAACCGAAGGAAAATTACGTCAACTCAGGGGTGCTGCTGCTCAACCTCCGGGCGATGCGTGAGCAAAACGTGCAAGAAAAGCTACTGCAGGCAGCGCAGAACCCTGCCATGCACTTTCATGATCAGTGCGCCATTAACATGGTATGCCAAGGACATATCCACTACGTTGATTCCGAATGGAACGGGTTAGTATCGTACAATCTGAACGAATTACCTCCCAAGTATCGCAAGAAAGCCCTTTTGGACAGAAAAAATCGTAAAATTATCCACTGGGCTGCCAACCAAAAGCCTTGGCGAATACCTCTTGTGACAGGAGCTGATGAGTGGTGGGCCATGGCACGGAAAACACCATATTATGAACATCTCCTTTACACGAACATCAATGCCATCATGAGAGGAGAAATGGACAAGAAATTTACCAAAATTGGAAAGCCGTATGGGGGAGCATCTTAAACCCAATCAAACTATGAATAAGAAGCGTATTTTGTTTTCAATATTTTTAACTTTCCTCGTCAATGTCCTCGCGATACCTCTATGGACAAAATGTGGCTATAGTAGCTTTGTGCAAACGCTTTTCAACAAGGAAGCTCGGCTTGAGTTTGTGTATACTGGCGCGGTTACGGGGGATGAACCATTTCATTTTCAATCAACCCCCAAACCTTTCTATTCTTCGTGGTATTACGGACGAGAAGACGATGCTCACCGCGCCTGCGCCGATTTATGTTATAAAGCAGGGGGGAAATGGCAAAAACTCTCCTTCCTGCTTAATGCGAGGCACGATGGGGAAGTTAAGATGCTAATCAAGGGATCAAGCACTCAAGATGAATATGGTAATAACTACCCAATATTAACGGATTGGAGAAATATCAAAATTAATGGAGAAGTTATTTCCAATACCTCCGGAACTGTTTCTAATGAAAAGCCCTTTTGTAAGCGGATTCATATTAAAAGGGGTGAGTACCTTCGAATAGAAGCTGAGTTCCGTAAACATCGTTTTACAATCCACGACTTTATATTTCTAGAGCGTGGAAGTCTTTGGTTTCTCATCACGGGAAATTTACTCATCTTTTTCTTGATTTATCGATTACTGAGTTGTTTGGCTGAACGCCGAGAACGTCTCCGACCTAGTGATACCCTGCTTTTAGTCTTCTTCTTTCCTTGTTTATTCCTTCCAATGATAAATATTTCGGATGCGGTAAAAAGTGTTCGAGAAAACAGGGTGTTAGCTATAAAGCCCAAATTGGAAGAAATTTTAAAGGGGGACATCAATACAGGGGGGGGGTATGAAAAATGGTTTAATGACCATTTTTGTGGTCGTGTTGCTCTAACCAAGTTACACGATGTGTTCCGAAATAAGATATCCGAGATTGTTCGTACAAAAAGGGCCTTGTACTTCAAAGAAAATGGTTGGGAATTTTTTAACCCCATTGTCCAAGGCTGGGACTACAGACCCCATTTCATGCAATCTATTGTACATAATTTAGTTCAACTAAATCAGTTTTGCCAACAGAACAGAATCAAACTTTATGTCTTGGAAGTGCCTAGAAAGGAAAGCGTTTATAAACAACTGCTCTCAGATAAATACGGTTTTGATAGCAAAGAATTCATCAAGGTCTCGCAGGCTCAGGAAAACATCAGAAAAGAAGTGAGGAAGCACCATATACCTTACGTCTACCCGTACGAGGCGCTTAGCAGCGCTGCGCAGCAGGATTTTGTTTTTTTTAAATGGAAGCACCATTGGACAGATTGGGGGGCATTTGTAGGGTTTCGTGAATTGATGAAGGAAATAAGCAAGGATTTCCCTGATATCCCGGTCTCTTCTCTGGATGATTACAATAAGACTCAGAGTTGGCTTATTCGCGACGAGTACGATAGAAAATATAATTTAGGTTGGCACCTTTATCAATTTTTCAATAACGAAGGGCAGGATGATCCCCCGAATCGGGCTTTGTATAATTACTATAACCACAAAAAGGGCGAAAATATGGTGTTAAAAATTGGAAAATTTACAAAAGATTTCACTTATCCAGAGGGAAAATGCAAGGTCATTTTGATTGGCACTTCTCATAATGAAAACTTCTGTCAATTTTTGCCCTACTCAGCAGCTCAAACTAAGTACATCAGACTAAATATGAACCAAGTAGGAGAAGTAGACCAGTACAAAGTACTCAAACTATACGGAAAGGACATTCTCGCTTTTAAGCCGGATATCCTTATTCTTTCCATAAGTACGGAAGATTTGTCTCGGCTCCGAAATCTCTGTTCAATCAAATAAACACCCCTCCTAAAAAGATGTTATTTTCATCCACAACATTCCTGTTTTTATTCCTACCGATTGTGTGCGCCCTGCACCTTTTGGTGCGGAA
The DNA here is from genome assembly GCA_947628035.1 of uncultured Akkermansia sp. Classification (GTDB taxonomy): domain Bacteria; phylum Verrucomicrobiota; class Verrucomicrobiia; order Verrucomicrobiales; family Akkermansiaceae; genus Akkermansia. The sequence goes on from CANQYL010000044.1 coordinate 14,777, forward strand.
GGAGCTGAAGGATTATGTCCTGCTGCTGGCCAGCATCTTTTTCTACGCCTGGGGCGAGCCTCGGTATGTGGCCGTGATGTTGCTCACCATCATCATCAACTACGTCGGCGCTCTCTGGGTGGCGAGATTCAACAGCAAGAAAAAGGTCTTTGGCTTCACCTTGCTCTTGGGAGAACACACGAAATTGAACTGCTCGTTCCCGGCTGCCAAATTGGTTCTTTTGCTCACCATCCTGGGTGACCTGAGCTTCCTGTTCTACTTCAAGTACTTCAACTTCTTTGTCGAGAACATCAACGCACTTTTCGGAGGGCATATCGACTTCATCAAGGTCATCATGCCCATCGGCATCTCCTTCTACACCTTCCAAGCCATCAGCTACGTCGTGGACGTCTATCGGGAGGAAGTCGAGCCGCAGAAGAACATCTACAAACTCGCACTCTACATCACCCTCTTTCCGCAGTTGGTCGCTGGACCTATCGTCAAGTACCATGATGTAGCCGATCAAATCGAGCATCGCACGGTGGACTTCGAGAAAGTAGCTTACGGCGTGAAACGCTTCATCGTGGGACTCGCCAAGAAGGTTCTCCTCGCTAATACTCTGGGAGCCGTAGCCGACAAGGTGTTTACCCAACCGATCGACCAACTGGACTGCGTGACCACATGGTTGGGAGCGATCTGCTACACCTTCCAGATCTACTACGACTTCAGCGGATACTCCGACATGGCGATCGGTCTCGGCTCCATCTTCGGATTTAAATTCCTGGAAAACTTTAACTACCCCTACATCTCGCGCAGTATCACCGAGTACTGGAGACGCTGGCACATATCGCTGGGGAGCTGGTTCCGCGACTACATGTTCATGCCGATCATGTTCCTGCCGCTCGCACGCAATACGGCTATCTCGCGAAGCTACCGTTGGGTGATGAAAAAGGTAGGAAGTAAAGTAGCCAATGCCATTATGACCTTCATTGCGCTCCTCATCGTCTGGTTCTCGACCGGCTTCTGGCACGGAGCCGGATGGACCTTCATCGTGTGGGGTCTTTACAACGGCTTCTTCATCTTCATCGAGACCCTGACCGGATGGAACCGAGATCGGAAGAGCATCGGGGGCAAAGCGTTGCAGCATTTTTATGCCATGCTCGTGATCATCCTGGGACTCGTCATCTTCCGGTCGGACACCATGAATTACGCCTGGCATTACCTTTTGACCATGTTCGGAGCAGAGAGAGGAGAGACGATGTACCACCTCATCTACTACGTGGACCGTATCGAAATCATCGCCCTCACCGTGGGCATCGCCTGCTCGGCGCCGCTGTGCAGCAAGATGCTGGAGGTAGAGGGACGGAGCCAGCTGCGGATAGCAGCGGTGAACCTTTGGCTGCTCGCGCTCTTCATCCTATCGGCGGCTTCCATCGCCGCCTCAACCTATAACCCCTTCATCTACTTCAGATTCTGATAGTACGTATGAATAACCAGGGAGTCATCCCCAATCATTATTATTAACCAAATCAACTACAAAAAATATGAAGACGGCTCAAATAAAAAAGGGAAAAGATTCCAAAACTTCTCCTAAAAATACGAAGAATCAAAAACTGATTTTTCTCAGTTGGAGCAAAGGCGATAAGGCATTAGCTGAGAAAATCAAAGACTTCTTGGAGGATACGCTTAAGGTTGGATGTTTCATGTCGGATTTAGATATCATTCGTCAGGGGACTGAATGGGAAAGGACAATAAGGAATAATCTCAAGAAAGCCAATTATGGTATTATTTTGCTGTCTAGTAACGCGACAAAATCCCCATGGGTATTGTACGAAGCAGGTGCACTGGATGCTAAAACAAATTTTAAAGGATTAACCGTGCTGTCAAACGGTGTGAGACCTACGCAAGTCCCCAAACCGCTTAGAAGCAAACAGATGGCAAAATTAAACAAAAGGGATGATTTGCTCGGACTCACAACAAATATACTCAGAGTATTAAAAATCAACAGACAAAAATCGAGAATAGAAACAAAAGTGAATGAAGTTGTCAAATCGCTGAAGAAAAAACCGATGAAACGTAAGTCTGAATGCACTAAAAACAAAAAAACAAACTGAAAAACACGAGGAGCCATTTTCGCTTACACTTTCCACCTACAACCCCTTCATCTACTTCAGATTCTGACAGTACGTATGAATAACCGGGGGCAACCCCAATCACTTACTAAATCCAATTAACCACACCAACACCATTATGAACAAAGAAAAGATACAGCAAATCATCATGGACATCCTTCGGGATTACTGTGAGCAGAACGGAATTACCGTCCCGGAACTGACGACCAACACGCCGTTGCTCGGCAGCAAGAGCGTTTTGGATTCCCTCGGGTTGGTCAGTGTCATCATTGACATCGAGAGTGCGTTCACCGATGAAAGAGCGGAAGTCTCTCTTGCATCGGAGAGCGCCATGTCGGCGCGCATCAGTCCCTTCCGCTCCATAGGATCCCTGAGCAACTACATAGCAGAGCAATTAGGCATCACCGATTGAGATATGAACCGCATCATCATCACCGACGCTTCCAAAGGGGTATAATTATGCTGTGATAGGCTTTACTTATGAAGAGTAAGCGATTCCTAGTCACTGTAATATTGCTCTTTTTTATAAATATCTTCTGTCTACCACTGTGGACAGAATGTGGTTATGTCGGTTTTATGAGAACTGTTTTCAATAAGGAAGCAAGGTTAGATTTCGCATATTCCGGCGTTATTACTAGGGATGAACCTTTCCTCTATCAATCAAAACCTAATCCTTTTTATACCTCTTTTTTTTATGGAGTGGGAAGTAATGTTCGTTGGGCCTGTTTAAGTTTGCGAGCAGGAGAAAAATGGGAAAAGCTCTCTATTCAACTTAAAGCACTGCAAAATGGGGAAATTACTATTGCTTTTAGAGGCCCGGAGGCATATAACGATTATGGTCGGTTATATCCCGTATTAGTAGACTGGAGAAGCCTTAAAATTAACAGGAAAGTTATTTCCGGTGAATCCCAAACTGTTTTTTTGAAGAAGCCCTTTTGTAAGCGGGTTTCTGTCAAAAAAGATGAGATTCTCTGCGTGGAAGGGGAGTTTCGCAGACATCGTTTTAAGATCCACGATTTTACAGGGTTGATTTCTGAAAATCTTTGGTACTTTATCACGGGTAATCTGCTCATCTTTTTCTTGATTTATCGATTACTGGGCTTTTTTGCTAAACACCGAGAGCGACTTCGAACAAGCGATACCCTGCTTTTAGTCATTTTCTTTCCTTGTTTATTCTTTCCGATGATAAATATTTCTGACGAGGTAAAATCCGCCCGAGAAAATAGAATGTTAGCCGAAAAACCAAAAATAGAGGGAATACTGAAAGGAGACATTAATACGGAGGGATATGAAAAATGGTTTGACGACCATTTCTGCGGACGGGATGCTCTAATAAAGCTACATGATGTTGTTAGAAATCAAGTATCCTATATCATTAGAACGCACTGCTCAGAAGTGTCTGGGCAACAGCATCAACCTCCTTGGTCCCAATTACGTAGGGCACATCTCCACCTTCAATCGCCTCAACCGTTGAATGAAGGAATCTATTTTAAGGAAAACAATTGGGGATTTTTGACCCCTCTCGTACCAGATTTGGATCGCAAACCCGCCTTTTCACAATCCATCGTACGCAATCTGGTTCAACTAAATCAATTCTGCCAGCAGCACAAAATTAAGCTTTACGTTTTCGAAGTCCCTAAAAAGGAAGTTATTTATAAAGAATTCCTCAGGAAGAGATATGGATTTGATGAAAAGGAATTTATAAAAATTTCACAAATTCAAGAAACCATCAGGAGTGAAGTGAAAAAGCATCATATTCCTTACATTTATCCGTACGAGCCACTTCGAGACGCAACTAAGCAAGACTTTGTATTTTTCAAATGTTCTCATCATTGGACGGACTGGGGGGCATTTATCGGCTATTGTGAACTGATGAAAGAGATACGCAAAGATTTTCCAGATATGCCGCTCGTTTCCATAAGAGACTATCGAAAGTCTCAAAATTGGTTGTACCGAGATGACTATTTAGAAAATTATAGACTTCCGTGGATACTTTATCAAACCTTCAATGCTAAAGACATGAATGATCGAACTCCGTATAATTACTATGATCACAAAAATGGCGCCAAGATGACAGTTAAAGTCGAAAGGTTTATGAAGGATTTCGCATATCCTGAGGGCAAACACACTCTTATGCTGATCGGAACATCTCAAAACGAAGACCTCCTTCACTTTTTACCTTACTCCGCAGCTCAGACAAAATATATCAGACTGAACAAGGGACAGGTAAAATATGCTGATGAATTTAAAATCATCAAGTTATATAAGAAAGATATCTTAGCCTTTAAGCCTGAAATCCTTGTCCTTTCATTTCATACGGACAACTTGTCCGCAATTGTCAATCTCTGCTCGCCCCAATAAGTTATGTCATTTTTATTCACGACTTTCCCCTACAATTCCTTCATCTACTTCTAAATTCTGACAGTACGTATGAACAATCGGGGGCAACCCCAATCACTTACTAAATCCAATTAACCACACCAACACCATTATGAACAAAGAAAAGATACAGCAAATCATCATGGACATCCTTCGGGATTACTGTGAGCAGAACGGAATTACCGTCCCGGAACTGACGACCAACACGCCGTTGCTCGGCAGCAAGAGCGTTTTGGATTCCCTCGGGTTGGTCAGTGTCATCATTGACATCGAGAGTGCGTTCACCGATGAAAGAGCGGAAGTCTCTCTTGCATCGGAGAGCGCCATGTCGGCGCGCATCAGTCCCTTCCGCTCCATAGGATCCCTGAGCAACTACATAGCAGAGCAATTAGGCATCACCGATTGAGATATGAACCGCATCATCATCATCACCGGAACGCGTAAGGGGATAGGGAATTACCTGGCGCAGCGCTACCTTGAAGAGGGAGACATTGTGTATGGGTGCAGTCGCCGCGCCTGCGATATTTCCCACCCCAATTACCACCACACCTGCCTCAATGTGGCGGATGAGGAAGCCGTCGTCGCCTGGGTGCGCGAGGTCCACAAGGAGCAAAAGCGCATTGATGTACTCATCAACAACGCAGGGATCGCCTCGATGAACCATGTGCTGCTCACCCCCGGCTCAACGGCGCAGAAGGTGATGGGGACCAATTTCCTCGG
>CANQYL010000045.1 GCA_947628035.1 uncultured Akkermansia sp.
TGGGTCCGCGCCTGCCTCGATGAGCAGCCTGGCCGTGGCAGCATCCTGCGCCCAGAAGAGCAGGGAAGGCATGGATTCCCCATCCCCGTTGAGTTTGGCGTCTTCGCCAAGAGCTTTGATGAGCGCCTTGACCACGGGAAACGGCTGGTGGCTCCATACGGCGTAAGCAAGCGTGTTGCTGAAGTTATAGGTGCCTTGCTTGGGGTCTGCTCCGGCTTCGATGAGCGCCTTGACCATCTCTTCGGATTGCGCCAGCGATAGGAGATTCACCGGGTAAAGTGTCCCGGATAGGTAATCGGAGAACGCTCGAAACAATGCTGCAGTCGCGATCTTCTCATCACCTCGCTGATTGACCAATTCTGCATGCTCTTTGAGCGCTTTTTTGACTTCTTTCACGGCATCGGCAGCCACCAAGGCGCATATGGCGGCCTTTTGCTCCGGCTCTTTGGTTGTGTCCAGCGTGAGCCCAAGAGCGAGCATAAGCCGAATGCTTTCGGACGGGGTGTTGACGCTTATGGCAGGGGAGCCGTCATCATTGCGCGCATTCACGTCGCAGCCCTGGCGCACGAGAAAGGCCACACTTTCCGGCGGGATGTTGGCAGAGGCGAGGACCTGTCTGCCGCCTTCTTTCCTCTTGATGTCCGCTCCTCCTTTCCAATCGCGACTCACATGGCTTGGGTAAATGACGCCGACACCTTGAAGGTTCGCGCGCAGTTTTTCCGCCCCCCACTTTTTGGCCCACTCGGCATCTCTTTCGTTCAGCGGTTCCTTTTCTTCCGCGCAGAGGCGCAGCAGCTCACGCAGGCGTATATCGCTGGTGAGCTCATACGCCGTCTTCCCGTCCTTGTTTCTTGCTTTCACATCCGCCCCTTTCGCAATCAACCAGCACACGGCCAGACGATGGTTGCGGGATGCCGCTACCATGAGAGGGGTCATACCCTGCTTGTTCGGGGTGTTCAGCTTGGCTGCCGAGGTAATGCCGCCCAATTTCTTGAGCAAAAGAGCTTCTCCCTTGTCCTCCGGTGATGATTTTTCATCGAGGTTCCCGTTCTTACCCTCCTTTTTATCGCCTTTTTTCTTGGTCTTGGCTTTCCCGTGAAATAGAATTCCGACTCCCTTGGGTACCTTCCATCCTTTTTCAGCGCCATCTGCACCGGCTGTTAAAACCAAGCATGCGATGATTGTAATCGTAATATATTTACAATAAGTTAATAACAAAAAAACGGGGGGGGGTAGCGACGGATTTCATAGGGATGCTTCTATGGGAAGTAACGCCAATCTACCATGACCCGCCGAGCGAGGCAAGAAAAAATAACAGGTAACTGAACAAAAAATCGAGAAACGAGCTCCTCTCTTCACTCCTTCGCGCCGTACTCTTGGAGGAGTTCGATGATGTCTCCTCGTCAGAACAGGAGTGGTATTGAGTGCCATACGTGTCGTGCAGAGAATTGCTTCCTACCTTACATGGAGAATTTTCAAAACGGCATAGAAGAGCTGAGGGAAGCTTTTTCCACGGCGAATAATTGATCGGTTGTTTTGCTCTCGCTCCTGAGAACAGTCGGCCAACGGTGTAGAATCATTCTTCTCCGAGTATGACTTGAACCAGTTTCCACACATTGGAGCAGGGGCAGGAAGAGTCGTAAGTGCACTGAGGGGAGCGAGATGCAACCCTTATAGCATGCCGGATACTCTGCAGAGTGATTCTGCTCCTGTTGCGGTCAAGATCTTTCCTGCGATCGTAGCCGGGGAGGTATTGAGCAACATACGTGTCATGCAGAGAATGACTCCTACTTGGCGAATCTTCAAAATGGCATAACAGCCAATATTCAAACCGAGGTACACTGATGGCTATATGGTGTTTTTGAGCCTGACTTTCCCATTCCTTTAATCTTGAAAATTGATGAGGAAAGTGAGAACCTAAATCTTGGTCTGCAACAATCCATATCTCATCTTTTTCATGCATGTTTTGCGAAGCAACCGATCTCGCCTTATCCAGGATGGACGGTATCGAAGATTTGTCCGCAGATCTGCAGGAAATCGCAATCCATGCGTCACGAGGTATGTAGCCGCTCACAATCTCGAAATAGGCAGGTTCCGTCGTTTTTCCCTCAGTGACGATATAGTACACTTTCTTGTACGAATGTCGTTTGCTGCTTCTGATTTTGGAAGTTACCATGAGTCGAACTATAGTGACATGAGATGAGGTAATCCACCCATGTGTCCGGTTAAATAGCTCCGTCTGATATCTTTGTCCTTGCGAATCTCTATAAAATCCTCAAAAGATATCAATTGGCTGGACTTAGAGTGATTTCGCTCGACAGCCCACATTTCATCCCTACGGAGCAGAGTTTGGTCCATAAGCATGACGTCATGCGTGGTAAAGATGAGTTGCTGACGGTAATGTGTTTCGTTTCTGGCAATTTTTAGTTGTTGTTCGAGCAGATAGCGTGACAAATTGGTATGAAGGCTGCGGTCGAGCTCATCCACGACATAAACTCGCGGACGGACTTCATAATCTATTAACGTGGGCAACAGGTGCAATAAGCGGCGCGTTCCATCAGACTCATCAGTAAACAGAAAGGGGACGTCTTTGCCATTTTCATCACGGTGCACGGATAAGCAACGATAGGCACGGATGCCATCGTCTGCTTTGATCAGCACTAACGTGGAATCTTCGGTATTGAAGATGACCTTGGCTTCGCTTTGTTTGAATTTTTCAAGCACATCCTGACTGATGTTTAATTGCACTAGATTCACTTCCGTCAGCTTTAACTCATCCACTCCGGTATCGGCGTTGCTTAACGCATCGCTGTACAATCGCAGCTGCCTGATCAAATCGACTCCCAAGGCTATGCGTCGGCTGTCTGCTGAAATAATGCACAGTGAGTTTTGGAACCAGTCGTAGATAGGGGTCAGGATGGATTCGATGCCCTCGATGCGGTATGTTTGCACGGAATGAAGGAAGATGGAACCGGGGGCAAGAGACTCCCCCAACAGTTCCAATTTCTTTCTGCTCTCCTGAGGAATATCAATGTTCTCACCCATGGAGAATGAATCACCGGTACGGTGAAAGATCTGGACTTCTCTCTTGTCCTTAACACAAATCAGAGACTCCTCTTCTATCTCTTTATTATTGACAGACAGCGAATATTCCCACACGCGTTCATCTGCCAGTGCGCAAACTACGAATACAGACGGGGCGTTGATGGATTCAGAATCCAACTTGAAGACGTCGGTTTCAATCTTGCCACTCAACACCATCTGCTGAAAGTGGTAAAGCGCTTTCACAAAATTGCTTTTCCCAGAGGCGTTTCCTCCAAAAATGGCACTGATCGGAAGTAAATGCATGCTGCGGAATCCGGGAGCTTTCTGCAATGTCGCACGATCAAACATCCCTTTCCCCGCAATCATTGAAAACTCGGCTTTGTCACGGAAGGATCTGTAATTGGAGAACGTGAAGTTAATGAGCATAGCTTTCCCTGTCTGTTTCGCCAGTTTACCACAGTGTTTGTTTCTGTCAATACAGAAGTTGTGATTTTTTCGCAAGTAATGAAACATTTGATACGCTCGTCCCTCCGGTAGGGTTACGGGTTGAGCTGAACGACAGTTTTTCTTTCTCAGGGCAGATTAAAATTTCGAGAAATGCCATCGTGGTGCGAAAATCTTTCGTTTTTGCTCGAAAAACGAATAATAACGCAAGAAAAATGTCAAAATATCCCGTCAGAAAGGGGAGCCGGGAACAAGTCGGGCGCGGGTGAAGGGACGACTTTTATCGCGCCTGGACGAAGCGCGTGCCGGATGGGACCGGTCGCAGCTTCTCTGAGCGATCTTCACTCCTTCGCGCCGTGTTTCTGGAGGAGCTTCACAAATTCGTCGGAATTCTTCTCCTGAGCGATTTGCAAGGCGGTCTTACCGTTCTTGTTTTTGATGTTTGGGTCAGCTCCTGCGTCCAGCAGAAGTGAGAGTACCTCTTGATGTCCGTCGTACCCCTGTCCCTTTTGGCAAACGAGCATGAGGGCCGTGTTGCCTTCTTTATCCTGTAAATTGACATTGACGCCGGCCCTGATGAAGCTCCGGGTAATTTTCGGGTCCGGAAGAGTCATAAGACTGAGAAAAATGTAATTATCATTGTGTTTGTTTTCATATTTCTCATTCGGATCCGCTCCGACAGCCAGGCATGCAGCTATTCCTGCGGCACCCCCAGCACCGCCCCAAATACAGTTCATGGTTGGTTTCGCTCCCGCATCACGCATGATTTTTGCGGCTTCTGTAAGTTCTTCCTGGGTTAATTTCGGAGGCTGACCAGCTGTAGGTGAGGATGGTATGGCAGCAAATTTTAATTTTTTGAATAAGTCCTTGGGAACACTGGCGCCGGCCTCAAGCATTGCGCGCATATCCTTGGGCTTGGCGAGAAGGAGATCTCCGACCATTTTCGCCCCTCGCTGTTGCAGATACTTTGCAATATCGGAGCGACCGTGCTGCAGCGTGATACCCAGTGCGCACAGTTTAACGCCATCTCCCAGGAACCCTTTATTCTCTACAAGAGCATTGGGGTCGGCGCCATTGTCGAGAAGCTGTTTGGCGATGCTTTTGCTCATCCATGCAAAGTGCATCAGGGGTGTGTAGCCATTTTCAACGTTTGAAGATGGGAGTTTTGCTCCATGCTTAAGCAGGAAAAGAGTAAGTTTCTTGGTGGGAAGGCACTGCAGCACATCGTCCTCCATGGGGACTCCGTGTTTAAGAAGCGTTTTGACTATATGGTAATTGCCTGAGCCTACGGCTAGCTTGAGAATACTTAATCCATTCTTGGGTGTTGCCTTGGTATCTGCTCCCTTTTGCAGAAGAAGACGTACTACTTTCAGATTTCCCTGAGCAACGGCGGAATACAGGGCGGTTTGACCATCATAAGGTGTTCCGGGAGCCACCCAACGTGCATTTACCTGAGCTCCCTTGCTCAGCAGGTGACTCACAGTTTGCTCACCATATCGCATGGCAGCAAGAACCAAGGGAGGGAGACCGGATTTCTCCCCGCTACCGACGGCGTTGACATCCGCCCCTGCTTCGATCAGCGCGTCGATTATTTCCGGATCATAGGCTTGATCCTCCATGTGTGAATAAGAATAGGAATGATCCTCCATGTCAGCAGTCAGAAGATTCGTTTGTTCGTGGAGAACCGGGAGGGGAGCTCCTGCAGTCGCCAGCGCGCGGATTCCTGCCGCGCTCCGGCGTCCACCGTTGAGGATATCCTGAATGAAGCACTCTTTCGAATCTTTATACAATCCGTCCCATGTGAGTTTCGGGTCAAGTCCGGCATCAATGAGAACTTGAAGTGTTTCCGGCGTGCCGAGACCGGCAATGATTTGACTTGCCTGCACGCGATTTCGGACTAGGTCCGGGTGTTCCGTCACGACCTTGCGCAAGGCGTCAGCATCATCCAACAGCATGGCAATCCCCGCTTGCGAGAGAGCATCGTCATTGCCAAGCTTGATGTCCAAAGCCATCAGAAGGAGAGCTAGTTCAGACCTCAAATTAGACTGAGTCCATGTAGCACCTTTGTTTACGTTGGTAACGACTTCATGTCCGCCACTACTAGCGACAGAGCTCCATCCGTGCTGCCATGCACGTTGCCCTTCGGTAACGAGACTGTATCCGTGTCTCGAAAGCAAGGTCGCGAGGAGAGGATCGAGGGCAGGGCGTTGGTTTCCCACCATGAGAAAGAGGGAAGACCCCGATCTCAACAGTTGAGTCAGCAATTTCAGACTTTTGGGTGAATCTTTTCCTCCGCATTGACGAATCAATTCGAGAAATGCGCCACGGTCTGTCGAGTGATCCTCTTGCAATTGTTTTTCCTCCTCAGCTGAAAGCGGTTGCTTATCCACGCAGCAGGCTTTCAAAAAAGCCTGCAAGCTCTTGTCTTTTGCTAACTCTGCCGCTGTTTTTCCTTGCTGACTCTTCATTGTGGCATCCGCGCCTTTCACCACGAGCCAGCAGACGGCAAGTTTGTTACCCTGCTCGGCGGCGTGCATAAGCGCCGTCTGTCCATGCTCGTCCACGGCATTCACCTCGCCGCCCTTCTCGATGTCCTTGAGTTTTTGGAGCAGGGAAGACTCTTCCATGCTGAGATTGGCATCCCCCGCCTGCTTTCCCGTGCCCGCCGGGAAGAGGAACTCTACCCCCTGCTGCGGAGCCTTTTCCTCCGCTCCCATCGTCCCGGCGAGCAGCAGAACGCCCATCAGGATAAAAACAACAAAACGCTTGTAATAAGTTAATGACAGAAAATCGAGAGGGAGAGTGGAAGCGGAATTCATGGTGACGTTTGGGTGGAGAGTAATATCAATTTATCATGACTCGTCGAGCGAAGCAAGAGAAATATCAGATGGACGATAAAAATCGTCATGAATGGGAGATAAAATATCCAAAAAGGATAACAAAACTTATCCGAAATTGTGGAGATCAAAAATTGGGAGTGTCTGTGTCCATGAGGAAAGAGGGAAGTTTTTCAGGACGGAGCCATCCTGATGCGATGAAGAGCAGGAGGCGAGTGAGCCGGCGTCGACGGGACGTACCGGGGAGCAGGAGAAGGAAGTGAGATTCTTAAGAAAAATTAAATTTTTTCCGACCCCCAGCGGGTAGTGGTTGGGGTAGGGGAGAAAGTGGGGCGGAAAGGTTGGGACAAAGGGGGAGAAGGGAGCAGAGGGGGGAAAACAGAGCGGAAAGTGGCGACCACAATATTTAGTGGCAATTTCGGGAAAAGTGGGATACATTTTGAGGGAGAAGGGAAGGTTGTGGAAAAAAATTCGCTTGCAAAAAATGGGGGAGGTGTGATAAAGTTCGGCTCATCCCGAAGGGCGGGAAAGGTTGCGGAGAAATTCGCGATAAGGAGCGAGGGAGAGGACGGCTCACCGCCGCCGAGAGGAGGGACTCGTCGCCAGCGGGAGAAGAAGCGAGCAAACTACCGACAGGTGAGTCGGAATGCGGTCGGAAGCCGAGAGGAACAGAAGGAACGGGGTCCGAGGTGCATTCGTCACCATGGCGGCGGGAAGCGGTCGCCTCATCTGAAAAACAGAAAAAAAATCTTAAGAAGAAAGGACAGACATGCCGCAGCAAATTATCAAGCGCAACGGGAAGCGGGAACGCTTTGAGGCCTACAAGATCCAGCAGGCCATCGAAAAGGCGTACCACGCCTCACAGGAGGAGTACAACCCGCTCGTGTACACCAACGTGTTGGACGCCGTGAAGGAGGAGGAGTACTTGCCCGTAGAGAAGGTACAGGATCTCATCGAGAGCGAACTGATGAAGGCGGGGTCGTACGAAACGGCGCGCAATTTCATCAAGTACCGTTTCCTGCACAAACTGCAGCGTGAGCAGATCGCGGGGATGTACCAGGGCAACACTTGGGTGGACTGCAAACAGGCCATCGAAGAGTACATCGGCAACATTGACTGGCGTATCAAGGCCAACTCCAACACCACCTACTCCAACGCGGGACTCGTCAACAACACCGCCGGCAAGGTCATCGCCAACTACTGGCTCGACCAGGTCTATTCACCGGACGAAGGAGCGGCGCACCGCAACGGAGACTACCACATCCACGATTTGGACTGCCTGACGGGGTACTGCGCGGGATGGAGCTTGCGCAACCTGCTCAACGAGGGCTTCAACGGCGTGCGCAGCCGCGTGAACAGCCGTCCGCCGAAACACTTCCGCGAGGCGCTGGGGCAGATGGCGAACTTCCTGGGTATTCTGCAGAGCGAGTGGGCAGGAGCGCAGGCGTTCAGCTCTTTTGACACCTACCTGTCGCCTTATCTCTTCCGCGACCAGCTGCCGTACGGAGAGGTGAAGAAGGCGCTGCGCAGCTTTGTGTACAACCTGAACGTACCCTCCCGCTGGGGGCAGAGTCCGTTCACCAACGTGACCATCGACTGGACCGTGCCCCGCGACCTGCGGGAGCAGCCGCCGTTCTCCGGAGGGGCTCATATCTATGAGAACCTGCACGATGAGAAACTGGAGGCTTTGGCGAAGGAACGTGGGGCGGAGAGCCTGACTGCCATGACCTACAAGCACTTCCAGCCGGAGATGACCGTCATCCAGAAGGCTTTCTACGAGGTGCTGACGGAAGGCGACAGCACGGGCCAGCCCTTTACCTTCCCGATACCGACCGTGAATATCACCGAAGACTTCGACTGGGATGGCGAGAACGTGCCGCTGCTCTTTGCCAACGCCGCCAAGATCGGTTCCTCCTACTTCCAGAACTTCGTGGGATCGCAGTACAAGATCGACGAGAACGGCAACAAGGTGATCGACGAAGAGGCGTACAAACCGGATGCCGTGCGTTCCATGTGCTGCCGCTTGCAGTTGGATCTGCGTGAGCTACTCAAGCGCGGCGGCGGTCTGTTCGGATCGGCGGAGATGACGGGATCCATCGGCGTGGTGACCATCAACATGGCGCGTTTGGGCTACCTGTACAAAGGGAACAAGAACCTGCTGTACAGCAAGCTGGCGGAGTTGATGGACCTGGCGAAGAGCACGCTGGAAAAGAAGCGCGTCTTCATCAACACCCTCTACGAGCGCGGTCTCTACCCCTACACTAAGCGCTACCTTCCGCACCTGCGCAACCACTTCTCGACGATCGGGCTGAACGGCATCAACGAGATGCTGCGCAACTTCTCCGGCGACACCATGAATACCGCCACGCCGGAAGGTATCGCCTTTGCCGAGGAAGTGTTGCACTTCATGCGTGAGCGCATCCGCGGCTACCAAGAAGAAACCGGCAACCTCTACAACCTCGAGGCCACACCGGCGGAAGGCACCACCCACCGCTTCGCCCGCGAGGATGCCAAGCGCTATCCGGATATCATTCAGGCCGGTTCCCCCGGACACCGCTACTACACCAACAGCTCGCAGCTGCCGGCAAACTACACGCAGGATCTCTTCAAGGCTCTGCACATGCAGGACAAGCTGCAATGCTGCTACACCGGCGGCACCGTGTTCCATATGTACATGAACGAGGCAATCTCCTCACCGGAGGCTTGCCGCGACATCGTGCGCAAGGTGCTCACGAACTTCAAGATGCCCTACATCACCGTGACGCCGCTCTTCTCCGTGTGCGACAAGCATGGCTACCTGAAGGGCCGCCACGACTACTGTCCGATATGCGATGAGGAACTCATCGCGAAGGCACGTGCCGAAGAGCAGCCGGAGCTGCCTCTCTTTGGCGAGCATTAATTATCCCAAAATCTTCCTAACCCAATATCATTATTATGAGCGAACAAGACATTAAAGCCGTCGTGAAGACCGACGAGCAGATCCTGGCGGAGCACGAGAGCGAGCGCTCCAAGTGCACGGTTTACACCCGAGTGATGGGCTACCATCGTCCGGTGGAGACCTTTAACGCAGGCAAGCAGGGTGAATTCGAGGAGCGTGAGCACTTCGTGGAGCCTTGCGGCTGCTGCGGCGACACGATCCTGAAGTGATCTCCGAATCCCCCCTCGCTCCCTTTGCTTGGAGGGAGCGAGGGCGGGGATTTGTTTTCCCTCCCCCACGTCTCGCGCCGCTCCGGCCGAATCGTGGGGTTTGTTTTCCCTTGAGAGCCCCCCTTCCGACGTCGCTCGCGAGCTGCCATCATGGTTCACCCAACCGACATCACGCCGCTTACCTTTCTGGATTATCCCCAGAAAGCCGCGTGCATCTTTTGGTACAACGGTTGCAACCTTCGCTGTCCCTACTGCTACAACCCGGATCTCGCGCTCGCGCGCAACCGCGGGGTGGTGGATGAGATCGCTTTCCTCAAGGAGCGTCGCAGTTTTTTGGATGCCGTGGTGCTCTCCGGCGGAGAATCCACCCTCGTGCCGCACATCTTCGAACTCTGCGCCCAAATCAAAGATATGGGCTACCTCATCAAGATCGACACGAATGGCAGCAATCCCCAAGTTTTGCGTCCCCTCATTCAGAATCACCTCATTGACTACGTCGCCCTCGACCACAAGATGCCCTCGGACCGCACATGGAAGCTGCCGGATGGCTCCATGCTCTACGACAAATTCCGCAAGTCGCTCCAGCTGCTCGTGCAGTCCAAGCTGCCGCATGAAGTGCGCACCACCGTGCATCCTGCGCTCCTCGATGAGTCCGACATCCTCCGTATGGTACATGAGGCTCAAAACATCGGTTACTCGGGCACTTATTACCTCCAGTTCTTTTTCAAGACCGAGCATACTCTCGGACACATGGCTCCCCCGACCCGACGCTACGACCGCATCGCGCTCGACAAATTTTCACCGCTCAAAATCGGCTATCGAAATTTCCCCGAGGATCGAGGAAAATAAAGCGCAGGGCAAACGCATCAAAAATGCGTTTGCCTATTTAAGAATTACGATTTATTAATAATGTGCGCGTTGCGCAATTTTCTCGGATCATCAACGTGTGCGGGTGAGTTCTCTGGATCTGTCATCATGATGATCGCTTATTATCATGATTTTTGATACGTATTAACTTTGATATCAATCAATAAGAGCAGTCTCTCTGTTGATGCGCTTCTCTCAAATGCAGTTGTCCTGAAATAAAGTGCTTGCGCTTCGATGATTTACGGTTTGTGATGAGATAAATCTTTTCATTGTTCAACAATGATTTATTCAACTTATTAACAGTATGAATAACTCGGATGGAAGGTGAAAATGAACAAAACAGGTAGAGTAGGGGTCGAAGAGGACATGAGAGCGATGGAAGTCATACTGATGATGCTGGTGGCGGG
Source organism: uncultured Akkermansia sp. (assembly GCA_947628035.1). Lineage (GTDB taxonomy): Bacteria > Verrucomicrobiota > Verrucomicrobiia > Verrucomicrobiales > Akkermansiaceae > Akkermansia. Next base: position 10,748 of record CANQYL010000045.1, read on the forward strand.
GATAGCGATGGGCAGTCCTTTGCCGGAGAAGGCGGAGTTGCTTGCGACAAACACGGTAGTGGCCGAGTACGAGGGAACGCATTACCTGCCGTGCCGGCACATGACAGCATTGTGTCCGGATCGGTGTGATCACGCGACGATGTTGGCGCATTTCAAAGTGGAGAAGAATCGATACTACGAGAAGAAAGGCGAATACGGGGACGAGGAGTTGAGACCCGGTCAGAGAGCGTATGTGGATGTCATGCACGAAGTACCCGGGCAGGATAAGGAAGTCGTCCGGTTCATCTCTCAGTTGAAGCCGGGACAGAAAGTATGCATCACCATCAATCACTACTACGTGCAGCAGGGACAATCGCAATTCCCTGTTCGCCCGGTAGTAAAAATTGAACGGATTTCCTCTTCCTGCACATTCTGATTCTCACATGGCACCCCCGGAATTAACTTGTGCATCTCTTTTCGAAAGAGATAAGCAAGCTAATTCCTTACTTCGCTTATTATGAATGCTCAATTCATTGTGATGCCATTCCATAGGTCCATCAAAATCGGCTAATCCCAAATTCCTTATGCTTTTTTCATCAAGTTGCAGCATTTTTTTGCTTGCTCATCTCTTTCGAAAAGAGATATACTATCGCCGTCGGTGAAGAAACCGGGGTTTAAGGAAGGAATAGACGGAGGGAATGAGCCTCTGAGGCTTCACAGACGTGTCTGGTAAGCACAACAGCGCGTCGAGGGTAATCCTCGGCGCGTTGTTTTCAATGGCGAAAATTGTTCAAGCAAAGCTGAGAAAGCCGAGGAGTCGAATCATCCAAAAGAAAAGGGAAACCAGGGCGAGAATGAACCAGAAGACGAGCCAGAAGGCGGCGACTTGACGGCGCTGGATATTTCTTGAATTGGAGCGGATGAGGTCAGATTGTTGATTGGCGCGAACCTCCTCGCTCTTGCCCATTTCCTCATTCATAGCTACAGGAGAGTTTAGCATGCTGGGGGGAAAGAGCAACAGAAAAGATCGTCATTGCAAAACCAATGTGCCCATGTTTGCCGTACAGTGTGCTAAATCTACGTCATGAACGGACGTGATAGAGAACCATAATCAGCAGGAAGAATTTTCGCCCTCTCATTGCGTTTATGCTGTACACAGAGGCGGTGTGTGGAGTACACTCCGGCAAGGGTAGAAAGAAAAGAAGGGATGACGAGCAAAAACATGAAGGCGTGGGGTTTTGTAATATTGACGTGCGTCTGCCTCGGGGCGCTCCGGGCGCAGGAGACTGTGAAGGTGTGTCCATCATGCGGAGGGAAGGGACGAATGGCGGGCGGCACTTGTGTGCAGTGTAGGGGGCAGGTGGTTGTGCGGGAGAATGGAGACCTCGTCAACGGGATGCCTTCCCGCGTAAGAAGCGGTTCGGCACGGGATTCGGAAAACAGCGCCGTCTTCGTTTGCCAATCTTGCGGGGGGACCGGACGTATGCACTCAGGCGGAAGGTGTGTGCAATGCAAGGGACAGGCAATGGTACGCGCCGACGGAAGTATGCTGAATGGAGTCCGTTCCGGGGCACGGGACACCGTCGCGCCCGACAAGCCGCACGTGCGCGTCGTCATCTGTCCTGATTGTGGTGGCAGAGGGCATCATGGCACCGCATCCAGCATCCCCTGTATGCGCTGCAAGGGACGAGGACTCGTGCGTGAAGATGGCTCAGGCTTTTGACCGAAATTGCTAAGCGCAGATTTCGCGCCGGAAGGGAAAGAGAGGCTATGGAACTCCTTTTGCAGAGACCATTGATCGAGGGAGTCGAGTTTCCTTCTGATAAGTTCGGTGGCACCGGAATTGTTTTCCTTCAAGATGATGCTTGGGGGAGGTCTAGAGGAAGTCGATGGAGTTAAAAGAGTACTTAAATTGGGATACTCGAGCCATATCTCTAATCCGTTTGCTTCAGCATAAAAGGTTTGACTTTTGAGGGAATCGCACTAATATCGGCTCATGGCACAGCAAAACGCAATTAGTCCCACGCGCGCGCAGGATTTTCCGGAATGGTACCAACAGGTTATCAAGGCTGCGGATATGGCGGAGAACTCCGAGGTACGCGGTTGTATGGTGATCAAACCGTGGGGTTATGCTATCTGGGAGCTCATCCAGCAGCAACTGGATACAGAGTTCAAGCGCACCGGGCACACCAATGCCTACTTCCCTTTGCTCATCCCGATCTCCTACTTGGAGAAAGAAGCGGAGCACGCCGAGGGTTTCGCCACCGAGTGCGCCGTGGTGACCCATCATCGACTGGAAGCTCAGAAAGATGCCGAAACAGGCAAAACAAAGATGATCCCCGCCGGAGAACTCACGGATAAATACGTCATTCGCCCGACTTCGGAGACCGTGATTGGCGCAGCGTTTTCCCGCTGGCTGGAGTCGTATCGCGACCTCCCGTTCAAGGTGAACCAATGGTGTAACGTGATGCGCTGGGAGATGAGGCCGCGGATTTTCCTTCGTACCACGGAATTCCTCTGGCAGGAGGGGCACACCGCGCACGAGACGCGCGAGGAAGCGGAGCAGGAAACGGCCACCATGCATAAGGTATACGAGGATTTTCAGCGGGATGTCTTGGCGGTAGCTTCCATTCCCGGTGAAAAGACCGAACACGAGCGTTTCCCCGGAGCCGTGCGCACCTACACGGTGGAGGCCATGGTGCAGGATCGTAAGGCGATCCAGGCAGGAACTTCCCACTTCCTCGGACAAAACTTTGCCAAGGCTCAGAACATCGTCTTTGCCGGACGAGGCAACGAGCGCCAGTTTGCGTGGACCACCTCGTGGGGCGTTTCCACGCGCATGATAGGGACGCTCATCATGGCTCATGCGGATGATGATGGTTTGATATGTCCGCCTCGTGTGGCTCCCAAGCAGATCGTCATCATCCCGGTGACGCCCAAGCCGGAGAGCCGGGACGCCATTCTGACGCACTGTCGGGAGCTGGCTCAGAAGCTGTCTGCGCAGCAATTTCACGGTATGTCTCTGCGTGTGGAGGTGGATGAGAGGGATTTGAACGGAGGCTCGAAGAAGTGGGAGTGGATCAAGAAGGGCGTGCCTGTGCGTGTGGAAATCGGACCCAAGGATCTTGAGAAGGGAAGCGTGTGCCTCGCGCGCAGGGATCACCCCACCGGTGAGAAAGACTTTGTGAGTGAGGGAGATTTCATCGAAGGAGCGGTGCATCTGCTGGAGGATATCCAGAGTGCGCTGCTGGAGCGGCAGCGTTCCTTCCGTGATGCTCACATCCGCACTTGTACGGACCTCGAGGACTTCAAGAAGAACTTCGCCGGAGAAGGGGAGGCGGATTGGTTGCTTTGTCCATGGGATGGATCGCCGGAGCAGGAGGAAGAACTCGGCAAGAGTTTGCGCATCTCCATTCGCTGCATTCCACTGGGCGCCATGGGGGAGGGATCGGAGGTCCCCTGTATCCTTACCGGTCGTCCCACCACACGCCGTGTCCTCTGGGCTCGCAGCTACTAACAATCATCTCTTCTTCAACACCCATGGCTACTCTCGGATACTACAGACTTGCCGCCGTCGTGCCGCACATTCGTGTGGCAGACGTGAAGGGCAACGCAAAGTTGCTTGTTGCGGGCGCGCAAGACGCCGCAGAGCAGGGGGCGCACGCCGTACTCTTCCCGGAGCTCAGCCTCACCGGCTACACCTGCGGTGACCTCTTCTTCCATGCGGATATCCAAAGGGCCGCACTGGATGGACTGCGCGAACTCGCTGAAGGCACAGCCGGACTGGGCTGCGTGGTGATCACCACCATCCCGCTCGTGGTACAAGAGGGACTATACAACGTGGCGACTGTCCTTCAGTCGGGACGCTTGCTGGGACTCGTGCCCAAGAGTGTGTTGCCGAACTACCGCGAGTTCTACGAGCGTCGGCAATTCCGTCCGGCAGCCGACCTGCGTGTCTCCTCCGTCCGGCTTGAAGGTTTCGGCGAGGTTCCTGTCGGGACCGACATTCTGTTCACCGATGGCGCCGGATTCACCTTCGGCGTGGAGGTGTGCGAGGATCTCTGGTCGGTCCTTCCACCCAGCTCGCGTCTGGCTTTGCAGGGAGCCCGAGTCATCTTTAATCCATGCGCCAGCACGGAGATGGCCGGCAAAGCCCATTACCGGCGCCAGCTCGTCGCCCAGCAGAGCGGCACGTGCCTCTGCGCCTACGTCCTCGCTTCCGCCGGGGTCGGTGAGAGTACCCAGGATGTGGTGTACAGCGGGCATGCCCTCATCGCGGATAACGGACACATCGTCGCGGAGAACAAACGCTTTGCTCGCGAGACGACCCTCACCTGCGCCGACATTGATTTGGAGCGTTTGGGCGCCGCGCGCTTGTCGGAGAGTTCGTACAACGAGAACCGGCTGCCGCAGGAGTGGCGTGAGGTGCGTTTGGTGCAACTGAAGCCTTTGTCAACTGAGTGTGATCTGAGGTTTGCGCGTTTGCCCAAACGTCCGTTCCTCCCATCTCCGATCCAGATGGAGGAGAGATGCGAGGATATTCTCAACATTCAGGCAGCAGGCCTTGCCAAACGCGTAGAACACACGGGAGCCCAATGCCTCATCATCGGTATCTCCGGTGGACTGGACAGTTCGCTCGCGCTGCTCGTGTGCGCCCGAGCCTGCGAGGCTCTCAAACGAGATTCCTCTTGCATCCGCGCTGTCACAATGCCGGGCTTCGGCACCACGGGCCGTACGCACGACAACGCTGTGCGACTGGCTCATCTGCTCGGCGTCACTTTTTCGGAGGTGGACATTCGAGAGGTCTGCAAGCAGGAGTTTTCCATGATCGGGTTTGACCCCGCCCATCGTACGACAACTTACGAGAATGTTCAGGCTCGGGCTCGCACCCAGCTCCTCATGAATCTCGCCAATATGCACAACGGTCTCGTGGTCGGTACGGGCGATCTATCCGAGATAGCGCTCGGCTGGTCCACCTACAACGGGGATCACATGAGTATGTACGCTGTCAATTGCTCCATCCCCAAAACTCTCATTCGTTGTCTCATTGCCCATGTGGGGCGGTTCTCCTCCCCGGAGCTTGCAGAGGTGCTCCTGGATATCATCGACACCCCGGTGAGCCCGGAGCTGCTGCCCCCGGCGGATGACGGGACGATGGAGCAGAAGACGGAGGATGTGCTGGGACCTTACGACCTGCACGACTTTTTTCTCTACCATTTCATCAAGTACGGCGCCCCGCGAAAGAAGTTGCTCGCCCTTGCGCAAAAGGCTTGGGGAGAAGAGTACGACTCGGAAATCATTGAAAAAACGCTCGATACCTTCCTCTCTCGCTTTTTCACCCAGCAGTACAAGCGTAGCTGCATCCCGGACGGTCCAAAGGTGGGCACGATCTCGTTGTCCCCGCGCGGTGATTGGCGTATGCCCAGCGATGCTGTCCTGTAAGTTCGACCGGATTGACCGACGACGAACAGGTTTCCGACGCGGCAACATTGCGGGGTGAACCCTCGCTGTCGAGGATTCTGCACGGGATTCAAGACTTCTCGGAGACGGCGATGCGGAGAGAAAATTTTTGTTCGCAATGCTCTCATTTTCAGAGATGTACACATCAAATTACGTTTCATTCCTTTTAATGCGTTTGCAAAAATGTGAGAGGTGTGGTATGATGCGGGCATTCAATATCCTATACCTATGGCCATCAAATTATTCATACCGGGACCGACCATCGTGTCGGAAGAAATCTTGCAGGAGCTCAGCAAACCGATGATCAGCCACCGTTCAAAGGCGGCGTCTGAGTTGCAGAAGCACATTTCGGACTATTTGCAGAAGGTGCTTTTCACACAAAATCGCATTCTGCTCTCCACTTCCTCGGGTTCCGGTTTGATGGAGGGTGCCATCCGCTCCTGCACGGCGAAGCGTGCAGCCGTGTTTTCCATCGGCGCTTTCGGCGACAAATGGTTCAAGATGGCCAAGACCAATGGCGTGCCGGCAGACAAATTCTCCAGCACGATGGGCGAACCCACCACGCCCGAGATGGTGGACGCTGCGCTCTCTACCGGCAAGTACGACCTCATTACCGTGACCCACAACGAGACTTCTTCCGGCATCCAAAACCCGGTGGAAGAGATCGCCGAAGTCATGAAGAAGTACCCGGACGTGGTGTGGTGCGTGGACGCCGTTTCCTCGGCTGTAGGATCCAAGATTGAGACGGATAAGCTGGGTATCGATGTGCTCATCACCTCCACCCAGAAGGCGCTGGCGTTGCCGCCGGGTCTGGCCATTTGCGCTGTGAGTCGCAAGGCTTACGATCGCACGGAAAAGGTGGAGAACCGTGGACTCTACTTTGACCTGCGCAACCTGTGGGATTTCATTGATAAGAAGAATTACCAGTACACCTCAACCCCATGCCTTTCACTCATGTACGCTCTGGATCGTCAGTTGGTGCATATCGTGGATGAGGAGGGGATCGAGGCGCGCTTTGCCCGCCACGAGCAAATGGCCCAATTCACCCGCGCGTGGGCGGATGAGTATTTCCGCGTGTACCCGAACCGCAAGTACCTCTCCAAGACCCTCACCGTCATCGACGCGCATCCCAAGGGTAAGGATGAGCTCATCTCTATCCCGGAACTCAACAAGGCCCTCGCCGAGCGCAATATGCAGATCGGCAACGGCTACGGTGACCTCAAAGACAAAACGTTCCGCATCGCTCACATGGGCGAACTCACGATGGACGATATGAAGGAGGTCACCTCCGCCATCGTCGATATCCTCCATCTCGCTTGAATCTACGGCTTCTAACATGACTCCCCAATTTGTTCTCCCTTACCAGGTGATGTACTACGACACCGATTGCGGCGGCGTGGTGCACAACTTGGCGTACCTGCGCTGGGTGGAAGAGTGCCGCTCCAAAATGTCCATGGCCATCGGCATTGATTGGGCTCGCTTGGCAAAAGAGGAGAATAAGCACTGCGTGTTGGTGAGTCATGAGGTGCGTTATTACGCTCCCGCTTTTGTGGCGGATGAGATACGTGTCCTGGGATGCGTCGAGTCCGTGGAAAAGTCATCCATCTACTTCAACTTTGAAGTCCGTCGCGCAGAGAATGACAAACTCTGCGTGACGGTGCGGCAGCGACTCGCTCTGGTTCAGGCGCCTCAGGGACGCCCTTGCCGTATCCCCGAAGCATGGAAGACCGGAGTGACTGGCGGTGCCGCCTGAAGGAGGGAAATAGGGTCGATGGAAGCAAAGCCCTCGAGACGGGCTCAAGCGACTACGTCGCTCATTTGCGATTTACGATTTGGAAAATTCCGCGCCGTTGGCGCAATCTAGCGGAGCAAGAGCGGAGGGGAATGTTTGAAACGATGCGGGTTATTGGCTAGAAAGCGACAGGAGTTACGCTATGCCATCTTGCCGGCTTTGCTTAAATCGTAAATAGCAATCGCATGTTTTCGTGCGATTGCCTTGCTATTTGCGTGATTTTGTGTACAATGAGGGGCGTATGAATTTTCAACTTCAGACAGGCAAGAGGGTCGTGCGGCAAGGGCTGCTCGTACTGTTGTTCGGGGCGCTGGCTGGCGTGGCAAGTCCGGCGAACGCTGCACCCCGACGGACAACGCCTCCGAGCAAAGCACCGGCAAAAGCTGTGGTACCGGATAACCCAAAGTTTGCGGATTTCAAGGCTGCTCTTGAAAAAATGGTGAAGGAGCAATCAAGCAACTACGGGGAGGCTCTGGATATCTTGCTCAGCGCGACCGATGACGATGACTCCGTGATTCCGGTGTGGATGCAGGCAGCTGCAGCGCAAGGCAATGCGGCGGCAGAGCGCTGGTTGCTCAACAACCGGCTCAGCAACATTCAGCCTGAGGAACTCAACTCTCCGGAAATCAAGGAGGCTTATCAAGGTATGCTCCGTCTGGCCGACAAAGGGTATGTGCCGGCTATCCTCGACGTGAGCGAAGCCTTGCGCAAGGGGATAGGAGTGACAAAGGATGAATCTGCTGCTCAGCGCAAGCTCATGGAAGCCTGCAAGGGTGGTAGCTTCCTAGCACGCGTCCAGTGGCTCGTGAGCACGAATCGCCTCAATTCTTCATCCGATCAGGATAAACCCGAAGTTGCCTCAGAGGTTAAACGAGGCAATCATTTCGTCATTTATCGTCTCGCCAATCTCACGGCCGATCCGGTCAAGAGGAACGAGCTGCTCATGAGCGCCGCTCGTGCCGGAAGTGCTGAAGCCTATTTTGCCCTTTCCGCGCTTATTTCTGCCAGCAAACCGAAAGAGAGTTTGGTCCTGCTCAATGAGGCCGTGCGTCTGTACAACCCGGATGCTCTTTTCACATTGGGTTCTGTGTTGATGAGCGATGAGACCTCGACTCCCTTTTCGAAGGAAGCTGGCATCACGAAGGATCCCAAGAGAGGCTTGCATTTGCTCAAGTTGGGTGCAGCCCTCGGAAGCTTCCAGGCAATCCTGGTTTTGGGGCGATCCTACTACGACGGCACGGATGCGGTGGAACAAAATTACGAGAAGGCGTATAGCTATCTGAACTCTCCCAGGGTGGGCGGATACGCCGCCATTGCCACAGGGCGCGCCATCTGTCTACTCCTTGGCAAGGGAGTGAAGCAGGATGCCCCTGCTGCTATCAAACTTCTTGAACGTGCCAATAAGGTGGGCTACGCCAATGCTGCGCTCAGTCTCGCCTATGCCTACTACAAAGGTCTGGGAGTGGAGCCTGATGCGCGGCGCGCGGCAGACCTCCTCTCTGAGGCTGCTACCTCCTCACCGTCCGCCTACGTTTACCTCGCTTATATCACCGCCAAGGGAGGTCCCGGTCTATCCGCGGATCCCGCGCAGGCTCGACGATTCATCCGACTCGCTTCCATGGACATGGGAGATAAGGCCTCCCAGCTCTACGAAACTCTCGTCACGAGCGGAGATTGGGAACCCCACCCTTGAATGGGATTCGGAATTTACCGCTGACAAACAAGCTGTCCCCTCTCTCCCCACAAGCGGTGGATGGAGGCGTGTACGGTGTACAGAAGGTGACGACACCTGCCGGGGCAGTTTGAAAAAGAATACAGTTTTTGCTCAGAGGACAGGGCAAACGCATGAGGAAATGCGTTTGCCTATTTACGAATTACGATTTATTAATAATGTGCGCTTTACGTAATTTTTGGGTCAACCCAAATTTTTGTGGAAAATTGAATTTTTGTTAAAAAGGTGGGAGCATTCAAGCAAGACGCGTAG
>CANQYL010000046.1 GCA_947628035.1 uncultured Akkermansia sp.
CTGTAACATTAACTATCTATTCTTAAAAACTCGCCAAATCTTTTTCCTGCGCCTCCAGCGAAATTGACGGAGACCCGATATACCTCTCGCCTGAATTCGCCTCATCGGCGCGCTTGCATCCAACTCGTACTTCCCCATGCATTGCTCTTGCTTCTTGGCGGGGGTTGGTGTAAGATAACGCCATGACTCACATAGAGGAATTGACCAAGTTTTTGAGTATCCCGAGTGTATCCGCTCAACCGGAGCACGCCGCCGATGTTGACCGCTGCGCCGATTATCTCGTGCAGAAATTGAGCTCGCTGGGCTTCTCGGCAAAAAAGTACAGGACGGACATTCACCCCATCGTCGTCGCGCACAGCCCGCACGTGGAGGGCAAGCCCACAGTGCTCATCTACGGGCACTATGACGTCATGCCGGTGGATCCCCTCAGCGAATGGAAGAGCGACCCCTTCGCGGCAGAGATACGCGAGGGACGCATCTACGCCCGCGGCGCGAGTGACGACAAGGGCGAGATCATGGCGCACATTCTCGGCGCGCAGGAACTCATCGCCGAGCTCGGCTCTCTCCCCCTTAATGTCACTTACCTCTTCGAGGGCGAGGAGGAACGCGGCAGCGAGAGTCTCCAGGAGTTGATCAAGGATCCCGCGATGCAAAAGGAACTCGCCTGCGACGTCATCGTCGTGAGCGACACCGGCATGGCCGCGCCGGACGTTCCCTCTTTTTCCTACGGTCTGAAGGGGATCTGCTGCTTTGAGCTGGAAGTGCACGGACCGAAGATGGACCTCCATTCCGGCATCTTCGGCGGGGCGGTCGCCAACCCCATCACCGCCCTCTGCGAGATGCTCGCCTCCACCCACGATGAAAACAACCACGTCACCGTGGAAGGCTTCTACGACGGCGTCGCCGACATCGAGGATTGGGAGAAGGAGAGCTGGAAACGCGTGCCGGGCATGAGCAATGCCGAGCTCGCTGAACTCACCGGTGTCCCCTCGCTGCGCACGGAAAAAGGCTTCTCCGGCGCGGAATGCGTCTATGCCCGACCCACGTTCGAACCCAATGGCATTTCCGGCGGCTACGTAGGTGAAGGCTCAAAGACGGTCATTCCCACCCATGCCATCGCCATAATAAGTTGCCGGCTCGTGCCCGGTCAGGACCCCGTGGACATCATGCGCAAGGTGGAGGCGCATTTCAAGAAAGTATGTCCCCCCGGCGTCACGATGAAGTTTACCATGCAGCACGCGGGCGACGCCTACATGAGCAACCCTCACTCCCCCTTCGGCAAAGCGGCTCAGAAAGCGCTGCATGATACCTTTGGCAACCCGCCCGTGCTCGTGCGCGAGGGCGGCTCGATCCCCGTGGTGGCATCCATGTCCAAAATCCTCGGCAAGGACGCGCTCTTTCTCGGTCTCGACCTGCCCGATGCCCGCATCCACTCGCCGAATGAAAATATGCGACTGGATATCTTTGAGAAGGGCATCGCTATGGCCAAGTCTCTCCTGCTGCTCATGAGCGAGGTGAAAGCATGAATGCAGTCGAAATCACCAACGTGCACAAAAGTTTCCCGGGTCCCTGGGGAAAAGTCGGCGCGGTGTACGCGGTGAAAGGGGTCTCGCTCTCCATTCCTCAGGGCGCGGTTTACGGCCTCATCGGTCCCAACGGCTCCGGCAAAAGCACCATCATGAAAATGCTCGTCGGGCTCCTCTCCCCCCACGAGGGCTCCTGCAACGTCTTCGGTCGCCCCGCCACTGCCGCCGCCAATCGCCGTGAAATCGGCTTCCTCCCGGAGAATCCCTACTTCTACAAATTCCTCACGGGCGAAGAAACCCTCCGCTTCTACGGTCGCCTCTGCGGGCTCGGCGGAAAGAGCCTCCGCTCCCGCGTCCGGGAGCTCCTCGAGCTCGTCGGTCTGCAGGATGCCGCACGCCGACGCCTCGCCGGCTACTCAAAGGGGATGCTGCAGCGCATCGGTCTCGCCCAGGCTCTCGTGCAGAGTCCCCGCCTCCTCGTTCTCGATGAGCCCACCGCCGGCGTGGATCCCATCGGCTCACGCGTCATCCGCGACATCATCCTCGACCTCAAATCCCGCGGTCTCACGGTCTTTCTCTGTTCCCACCTGCTCGAGCAGGTCCAGGAGGTCTGTGACCGTGTCGGCATCCTCTACCAAGGCTGCCTCATCGCCGAGGGGTCTATTGACGAGCTCACGGACGACCCCGACCGCACCCAAATCATCCTCTCCGGCGCCTCAGCGGAGCTCCTCGACCGCCTCCGTTCCCTCGCCGGCGATTCCTGGATCTCCTCCTCCCCCCTCCACCGCTCCCTTGAACAGGTCTTCCTCCGCGGCATCCGCGCCAAAATGGAACAATTCTCCAAGACCTGACAGTGAAAGCACTCAATCGAGCAACGTGTCTTTACGTGGTCAGCATCCTAGCGATGCTCGTCTTATCACACGCGTTATCGCAACTCAGGACGAATATCATAGATGAGATGCCTAGGATAGTTTTGCAGGAATACATGGCAAGTCGAGGGAAAATTTGGAGTCCTATATCGTCGAAGGTATTTATGCAAGACGATGGATTGAATGTGCACGAGTACCGAGTCATGTCCGAGGGAAAGGAATACACCGTGATAATCCCCATGACCATGTTTTGGTGGATGGTTGACGTAACACCGGAAATGCCATGAATAGGTTGACGGTTACAGCGATCGTGTTGCCGATTCTAATGGCTCTTCTTCTGGTATCGCGTTGGTATCTCTTCAGGCATTGTTACTTTTTGGAACTCGAGCAACAGCTAAGATGGGTCCAGCTTAGTTTGCGCGTTTTGTTGTTTGAAATCCCTATGTGTGCCTATGTGTACACTTTAGCGACGCTGATTCCTCGATGGAGGGAGGCTTGGCGGGAGCTGTTGCTTATCACTTCGCTTTACCTCGTCTTTGTACTAGCGACGATATGAATGAGAATCAACGAAAAAGAATTTACGACAAGACGTGCAGCTTGTCATTCACCGTTTTCCCGATTGTAACGGGAATCACTTGTTTGGTAGGAAGTCTTCTCCGGCAAATGTCATGGCTGGATATGTGCGAAGCCATCGAATCGACCATGATAAGTTCATTGTTTTATTTCTTCCCGGGCGCCTTGCTCGGATATTGGTTGGCGGGTAAGGTTCGTTCCGTAACGTTGAAGGTTATTTTTGCGGCATCCTGCCCGCTGCTTCCCCTTTTATTGATGATGACCGCAGCATACGTTGTCTGCATGAGTGAGGACATGACACGAAACTTCCACGCATTCCCAGCCGGAAAGTTTGTCCCTATGTTTCTCCTACCATACTTCCTCGGCATCGCTGTCTATACGGTCCTCATTCACCGCTTGTATAAAAAGAGCCCTCTCAATCAGTGTGAATATGCGAGCAAGTAGAATACATCATCCGGTTGGGATACTATCCGCCATATCGGTCTCGTCCGGTTGCGCCAAAATGGAACATTCAGACAATGAAGAGCCCGTACGTCAACTGACGGCAGAACCTCATACGACATCACAGGGAAAAATATGTACAGATTCTTAGCAGAAAGTCCCGCATTTGACTGGTATTACCTTGTCCTGTGTCCGTTGATTCTTTTCGCGGACCTGTTGACCTGCCGAATGAGAGAGAGGGACCTTCTCCTACCGGTGCCTCTCCTTGCTCTGGGCTGTCCCATCGTGACGTACTTTCCTTGGGTATTCGGTACCTGTTTTCTGGGAGAAATCGGGTGGATATCGGATCGAATGCCGTCATTAGCTGAATCAAGTTGGAGTCCGGTATTCGTCATTTTTATGGCTCTTCCGATCATTTTACCCCTATGGAAACGGTCTCGCTTTTACACGGCAGTAGCTCTTCATCGCCTCATGCAAGTAGCTGCCATCGTATGTGTGATTATCGGATTGTGTCAGGAGAATGTCCCCGGCGCAAGCAATATCATGTTTGCCTTCTCTGTGCTGGGCGGAACTCTTGCAACGGCATTTGGCATTGCAGCGATTGTAATAGCGCTTTTCTTGAATCCCGTCATCACGCGGGCCGTCCGGGCAAGGAGGATCAAGAAGGCGTCACGTTTTCCCTTCATGTCGTTCAAAAAGAGGATGCACTACGTCCTGTCTTTACTCTACATTCTCTTCTTTTGTGCTGCGATATTCACTGCGAAGGAATATGCACGAACGGCTTACCAAGCTGACCGCATCTCTCAACACAACAAATAAATTTCAGGCTCTGTTGTCGCATCTGGGGGTTCATACCGTTCGTGTCAGCCTTTTTACTGTCTCGCCTCCCATCAAGCGAACCCGATCTTTTGGGCTCGCTAGCAGATTTTTTGCTTTTCACGGGGGGCATAACGTGGTAGAATCCGCCAGCTTGATGGAGGTTTAGGGAAAGTGAGAAGCGACCATTTTCCACGAGCTGACAGATCCCACAAAGACTATGGCTATCGACGCAAAATTGCTGGATGACCTTGAGGAGCGCCGCAAGAGAATCATGCTCTCCGGCGGCCAGGAAAAGATTGACAAACGACACGCCGCCGGTGATCAAACCGCCCGGGAGCGACTTGATTTTCTCTTTGATGCGGGCTCATTCACCGAGTTCGGTATGCACACCCGCCACCACTGCCACAATTTCGGTCTCGACAAGAAAGACATTCCCGCTGAGGGCATCGTGGTCGGCGTCGGTCTTGTCGACGGCCACCCGGTTGCCGCATCTTCCGCCGACTTCATGGCGCAGGGCGGCTCGCTCGGCTACATGCACGCCATGAAGATATGCGATGCGCAGCAGTACGCGCTCAAAGCCGGCATACCTGTCATCCAGATCAATGATTCCGGCGGTGCGCGCTTACAGGAGGGAGTGGAGGCCCTCTCCGGCTTTGCGCACGTGTTTTCCAACAACGTCGCCGCGTCCGGGGTGGTGCCGCAGATATCGCTCATTCTCGGTCCTTGCGCAGGGGGCGCAGCTTACTCCCCCGCCCTCACGGATTTCATCATCATCCGACAAGGCGGCGCCGCCGGCATGTACATCACCGGTCCCAAGGTCATTGAGCAAGTAACCTTTGAGAAATGCACCATGGAGGAAATCGGCAGCGCCGCGGTTCACGCCTCGGTCTCCGGGAACGCGCATTTTGTCGCGCAAAGCGATGAGGATGCCATCAACATCGCCAAACGTCTCCTGACCTACCTCCCTGCCAACAACACGCAGGAGCCCCCGCACGACTTGGGTACGCCCCTCGACATCGCGGACGACGAAGGCATGAATGACATCATTCCCGGGGACAACAGCACCCCGCTGGATATGCAGAAAGTGATCGCCCATCTTGTGGATGAGAGGAGTTTCATGGAGGTGCATGCGCAGTTCGCCGGCAACGTGATCGTTGGCTTCGCCCGCATCTGTGGCGTCGTTGTAGGAATCATCGCTAACCAGCCTGCCGTAAAAGCCGGGTGTCTGGATATTGACGCATCAGACAAGGCGGCGCGCTTCATCCGCTGCTGCGATTCCTTCAACATCCCCGTGGTAAATCTCGTGGACGTCCCCGGCTTCCTTCCCGGCAAGCAGCAGGAGCGCGGCGGTATCATCCGCCACGGCGCCAAGATGATCTTCGCTTATTCCTCCGCCACGGTGCCCAAGATCACGGTCATCCTCCGCAAAGCGTACGGCGGAGCCTACATCGCCATGTGCTGCAAGGACCTCGGGGCGGACGCCGTGTTCGCATGGCCTTGCGCCGAAATAGCCGTCATGGGAGCGCAGGGGGCTATCCCCATCCTCTACGGTCGCGAGTTGAAGGGCATCGAGGATGAAACGGCTCGCGAGGCTCGACGCGCCGAGCTGCTCAAGGAGTACACCGAAGCCTTCTACAACCCGTACGCCGCCGCCCAGGTAGGCCAAGTGACGGAGGTGATCAACCCGAAGGAGACGCGCGCCAAGGTGGCGCTCACCCTGCGGACCCTCCTCAGCAAGCGCGAAACGCGTCCCGCCAAGAAGCACGGCAACATCCCTCTCTGATTTTCTCTTCCCCATCCTTTCCCGACTATGCACGTACCCTTCTTTCCCTTAGCTGCTATCGGCAATCTGGACGCCGAGGCTGTGAGCTACCAGTTCATCGGCATGCTCGTGGTGTTCTGCTGTCTTGGACTGCTGAGCATCATTCTCACCATCTCCGGCTCTGTGGCCGTGCGGATGGAGGCCAAACGCATCGCCAGGCAAGCTGCCGCGAAAGCCGCTCTGACCTCCTCTGCCGCGGCGAGCAGTCCGACTCCGAGCGAACCTTCACCCCAGCAGATCGCCGCTCTCGCCGCCGGCATTTACAATACAGCCGCCTCCTGCATCACCCCTGAGCTCGTCGCCGCCATCGCCGCCGCCGTCAAATATACCGTCGGTTCCGATGCCCGCATCCTTTCCATCCAGCCCGTGGGCTCCTCCTACGCGCAGAGCGGTCGGAGTTCCATCATGAACTCACACCTCCCCCTGCACGGCTGACCCACCCCCTCTCAACAACTTCTCATTATTTTCAAACTTAAAACCAACGCACAATCATTATGAAACAGCTCCGTATAACAGTCGCCGGACAGACCTTTGACGTTACCGTTGAAACCGTGGGAGGCAGCGCTCCCACCGCCGCACCGGCTCCCGTAGCGCCGGCCCCCGTGGCAGTTCCCGCGCCGGTTGCAGCTCCCGCACCCGCAGCTGCCCCCGCTCCTGCAGCCGCGCCCACCGGTTCCGGAACCCCCATCCCCAGCCCGCTGGCAGGAAAGGTGGTGAGTCTGGACGTCCAACCCGGCGCTGTCGTCAAGGAGGGAGACCAAGTCCTCACCTTGGAGGCCATGAAGATGAACACGGTGATCTACGCCCCCAAAGCCGGCACCGTGAGCTCTTTCTGCGTGGCTCCCGGAGATACCGTGACGGAAGGTCAGGCGCTGGCCTACCTCGGCTAACTCAATCTTACAGTTTACCGGGCTGATGGTCACACGACCTTCAGTTCCCCTTTTATCTCACCCTCACCTATGCAGGAACTCCTTCAATCATTCAGCGATTTTATATCCGGGATGGGCATCTTTTCCATGACGTACCAGATGTACATCATGTGGGGCGTGGTTCTCGTGCTGCTCTTTTTCGGCGTGGTCATGAAGTTCGAGCCCCTCTTGCTCGTCCCCATCGCCTTCGGCGCGCTCATCGCCAATATCCCGGATAACGGCATGGTCATCACCCAGGCTCAACGCCAGGTCGTCTCCATCTCGGACAAGAATACCGTCCAAACCGGCGTCATCAAGGATGTCGGTTTCATCTCCGGGACGGTCGCGCCCTACAAGGATTCCTCTCCCTCCATGCAGGATACTTCCGCTCTCTCCCCGAAAGAAAAAGCCAAATACGAAGCCGCTATGGCGGAACCCATGCAGGTCGAACCGCTCGTGGACTCCCAAGGCAAGCCCGTGAAAGGCGCGGTGAAGGTGACCGGACAGACCCCGCAGAAGTTCATGATCATCGGCTTCAACTCCGGACTCTTCGACTTCCTCGGACAGGGCATCAAGTGCGAAATTTTCCCGGCGCTGATCTTCATGGGTGTCGGCGCGCTCACCGATTTTGGCCCTCTTCTCGCCTCTCCCAGAGCGCTGCTGCTCGGCGCGGCCGCCCAGGGTGGCGTCGCCTTCACGTTCCTCGCGGCCATGGCCTTGGGCTTCACCAAGGGAGAGGCCTCTGCGATCGGCATCATCGGCGGAGCTGACGGTCCTACCTCCATCTTCCTCGCCAGCAAACTGGCGCCCCACCTCCTCGGCGCCATCGCCGTTGCCGCCTACACCTACATGGCGCTCGTGCCGCTCATCCAACCTCCCTTCATGAAGCTCTTCACCACGGAGAAGCAGCGTAAGATCAAGATGAAGAGCCTGCGCCAGGTCTCGCGCGGTGAGAAACTCTTCTTCTGCTTCGTGGTCACGATCGTCACCATCCTCATCTGTCCGGATGCGGCGCCGCTGCTCGGCATGCTCATGCTCGGCAATTTCCTGCGCGAATGCAAGGTTACAGAACGACTCGTCTCCTGCGCCCAAAATGAGCTCATGAATATCACAACCATCCTGCTCGGAGTCTCCGTCGGTCTCACGATGCAGGGCGGACGCTTCCTCCAGGGAGAAACCCTGCTCATCATCGCTCTGGGTGTGGTTGCCTTCGCTATCGCTACCGTTTGCGGTCTCCTTTGCGCCCAGCTCATGAACCTCATCCCCGGCTGGAGCAAGAACCCCATCAACCCGCTTATCGGCTCGGCCGGCGTTTCCGCCGTTCCCATGGCTGCACGCGTCTCCCACACCGTCGGACAACAGGCCGACCGCACCAACTTCCTGCTTATGCACGCCATGGG
The DNA here is from genome assembly GCA_947628035.1 of uncultured Akkermansia sp. Lineage (GTDB taxonomy): Bacteria > Verrucomicrobiota > Verrucomicrobiia > Verrucomicrobiales > Akkermansiaceae > Akkermansia. The sequence goes on from CANQYL010000046.1 coordinate 8,359, forward strand.
TCCCAATGTGGCAGGCGTCATCGGCACGGCTGTTATCGCCGGCTACTACATCACCACCCTCAGCGGACACTAAAAAATCGCTACCGTGTCCCGCCTCCCGAGCAACCACTGGGGGACACCGGTTGGGAATTGCGGGGAGAACACGTCCCGCTACGGTTGAGTTTTAACCGTTCCGTTACACGCGTTTTTTCAAAATTCCGCTCCGCCAAGATACTCGTAGCACGCGGATTCCCACAATCGTTATCCGTGAAGGAGCAACGAGTTTGTTCCTCTTTCCTACCTGATTTTGAGGGGAACGCGGGGAGAGGAGTGTCTATAAAAGCATGAGAAAAATATCGAAAGTGATCATGCTATTGTTGGCTGCTCTGATGACCCCTTGGGAAGCGGCGCAGGCGGTGACAGTGACCATCGGCAACGACCGCGACCGGGATCATCGCGCTGAAATGCGCCGCCGCGAAGAACGACGCGACGATGCCCGCTACCACCGCGACCGTGACCGACACCGCAGAGACCGCGATCGACGTCATGGCGATGATGATAATATGCGTCGCTTGATCCGCAACGTCACCGGCGACTCCAACCGCCCACGTCGCCGATGAACACGGCGCCCCTCCAACCGCGAGTCGAGTACGAGCTTCAGCATCAGAATTTGAACACACCGTGCGCGCCGCGACGACTCCCCTGTGGACGAGAGCGCGTGCCGGTGCTGTTTTGAGCGCCTGTGTCGCGTTCATTGAAGCTGTTGCCTTGTCCTCGGTTCGCTAACGAGAGGAAAAGCCCTGACTGTCGTCACGGTTCACGGTCAAAAACCAAGTGACATTCAACTAGCTGACACAATGAGAGTTTTTCTCTACCGCCGGCTTTTCCCGGGAACGTTTATTCCTAAATGGCACTTGTGAGACTTGCCAGAGGAGAGCAGCTATGTTATGCTTGAAGCATGGTGAAGGTGGCCTTGATCCAGCAGGAAAGCTGCGAAAGCTGCAAGGAAAACAAACGTCGAGTGGAAAAATGCATCCGTGAAGCTGCAACAAACGGTGCTCAAATCATCTGCACACAAGAATTGTGCACCACCCGCTATTTCTGCCGCACTCAGGATTGCGACTGTTTTGACCTGGCAGAGGAAATTCCGGGCGAGTGGACAGAACGGCTCAGCGCCCTCGCGGCAGAGCTCGGAGTCGTCCTCATCGCGTCCGGATTTGAAAAAAGGGACTCCGGTCTCTATCACAACACAGCCTGGGTTATCGATGCCAACGGCGCTCTGCTCGGGATCTACCGCAAGATGCATATTCCTCAGGATCCCGGCTTTGAAGAAAAATTTTACTTCACGCCGGGTGACACCGGTTATAAGTGCTTTAACACCAAGTATGGTAAAATCGGTGTGCTCATCTGCTGGGATCAGTGGTTCCCCGAAGCTGCTCGCCTCACCGCCCTCCAAGGCGCAAAAATCCTCTTCTATCCCACAGCTATCGGCTGGATACCCGGAGAGGAAAACCTCTACGCGGCACAACACCACGCCTGGCAAACCGTCCAGTGTGGTCACGCTGTGGCCAACGGCTGTTACGTGTGTGCCGCCAACCGCTGTGGCACTGAAGGCGACACCACCTTCTGGGGACAGAGCTTCATCGCCGATTACTGCGGTCAAGTTATTGCTGAAGCTCCCGTTGACTCCGAAACCGTTCTCTACGCCGAGCTCGACCTCGATGCCCTCGAAGATCACCGTCGTATCTGGCCATTCTTCCGAGATCGCCGCATCGACTCCTACTCCGGCATCACTCAACGTTGGGGCGAATGATGCTCCCCCCTTCCTCACATGGAAACACCCTTATGTGTGGTCATTTGTCTGAATGACAGCATCCATCTGCGTGATAGCATAGAGATGAGCCCATCAAACCGAACGTGAGGAAAGAGAGATGAATCTAAGCTACCCGGATTTACCGATATGCAGGTGCCGCACAGAAATAGCGGACGCCCTGAGGCGCCATCGGGTCATCATCGTCGTGGGCGAAACGGGCAGCGGAAAGACCACGCAGCTTCCCAAAATAGCGCTGGAGGTAGCCGGAGATGAAACACCCGGCATCGTGGCTTGTACCCAACCACGCAGGCTCGCCGCAGTTGCAGTGGCGAGACGACTCGCAGAAGAACTCGGCGACCCCACAGTGGGACAAAGTGTGGGCTATCACGTGCGCTTTGACAACCATACGAACGAACAATCCCGCATCGTGCTCATGACGGATGGTATCCTGCTGACAGAGACTCGCCATGACCCGGATCTGCGAGCCTACCACACCATCATTCTGGACGAAGCACACGAACGCAGTCTCAATATTGACTTCCTGCTCGGCTACATGAAGCTCCTGCTCGCCCGTCGACGAGACTTGCGTCTCATCATTTCCTCCGCCACGCTGGATGCCACCGCTTTCGCGAATTTTTTCAAGGGGGCACCGATCATCCACGCACAGGGACGCAGTTTCCCTGTGGATTTCCATTACATGCCGCCTCTGGATGACCGGGAGGAGCTCCCCTCCCACGTAACACGAGCCCTCCAGTGGCTCACGGAATACGATGAAAAAGGCGATGTCCTCATCTTTCTCCCCGGCGAAAGGGAGATACGTGACTGCATGGATGCCTTAGGAAAGCTCAATCTCCCTCACACCGACCTTCTTCCCCTCTACGCCCGTCTCAGTCTCTCCGAACAACAGAGCATCTTTCACCCCTCTGCCGCCCGACGTCGCATCGTGCTTGCCACAAACGTGGCGGAAACCTCTCTCACCATCCCCGGCATCCTCTATGTCATCGACAGCGGTCTGGTTCGCATCTCACGCTACCTCCCCGGCAGACAAATCCAAAGTCTCCAGATAGAGTCGATTTCACAAGCCTCAGCCCGCCAGCGTGCCGGACGATGCGGACGTACCGCACCGGGTGTCTGCGTACGTCTTTACACAGAAGAAGACCTGGAGCAGCGGCTCCCTTACACCGACCCCGAGATACGACGCAGTGCCCTGGCAGGGGTCATCCTGCGCATGGCAGATTTAAGCCTACCGCCCCTCGATGAATTTCCCTTGCCGGATCCACCCTCCCCGCGACTCATCAGTGAAGGCTATCGCACTTTGCGTGAAATCGGCGCCATGGACGGACGATCCAGACGACTCACTCCCGTTGGAAGCAACCTTGCCAAACTCCCCCTCGACCCGCGCCTCGGACGTATGCTTCTGGAAGCCAAACGCGAGTCCGCGCAACCCGAGATTCTCGTCCTTGTAGCAGGCTTGAGCATCATGGATCCGCGTGAGCGTCCCACCGATCGGGAAGCCAAGGCTGATAGTGCACATGCACGCTGGCGCAACGAAGAGAGCGATTTCCTAGGTATGCTGCAACTGTGGAGGGAAGCGGCAGAAACGACCGAGATCGGAGGGAAACTCCGGCGCAATGCTCTGCGCAAATGGTGTTCCGCAAATTACCTGAATTTCGCCCGCATGGTGGAATGGCACAACCTTGTGCTCGATCTCGCCGATACCATGAAGGCCATGCTCCGACTCAGGATCCCGCCCTTGCCACCCGTCGAGCAACAAGCTACCCCTGAACGCATCCACCGCTGCATCCTCTCCGGAGCTCCCCTCCAAATCGGACTCTGGAACACCGAAGAGCGAGCCTACCGCTCCACGGCCCGGCGCCTTTTTTCCATCTTCCCGGGATCCGCCCTCTTCCGCCGCAAGAACCGACCCCTCTGGGTTTTCGGCACAGAACTTGCAGAGACCGGCCGTCTCTGGATGCGCCGTGCAGCGGTGCTGAATCCCATCTGGGTCGAACAGGTCGCACCCCATCTTTGTTCCGCTCACTCCTTTGATCCACGTTGGGATGCACAGTCCGGTGTCGTCTTTGCAAAAGAGCGCGTGGTCTGCTCCGGTCTCACCATCGTGGACGCCCGACGCATCAGCTATGCACGCACCCATCCTCGGGAAGCACGTGCCATCATGATCCGAGATGGGATTCTCCCCCGCCGGATGCAACGTTCCTACCCTTTCCTTGAGCACTTGGAAAAGATGCTGGAGCGGGTGTCGGAAGCGGAGCATAAGCTGCGTCGCCGTGACCTCATCCGCTGCGATGACGCTATTTTCTCCTTCTTCGACTCGCGCATCCCTCTCTCCTGCACGGATGAAAAAAGTCTGCGCGATTGGCTTCTGCGAGCGGAAAAAGACAACCCTCACACCCTCTTCATTCCCTACGAAGACTGCATCTACCCCGGGGAAGACAACGCCCCTCATGAGCTCTATCCCGACGAGTTCCATATTGATGGCGAAGAATATCCCATCTATTACCGCCATGCACCGGGAGAAGAAGACGACGGTGTGACCATTGGCGTCCACATCGACCAGCTGGATTCGTTCCCGGACTGGCTACCCTCCTGGGGGATTCCGGCTCAGCTGCCCCAGCGCGTAGAGATGCTTCTACGTTCGCTACCAAAAAATGAGCGCCGCTTCCTCACTCCTCTCTCCGAAAAAGCAGATGAATTTATTTCATCCCTTGACGGTAAATTGCCTCATGCACCTCTCAATAAACAACTTGCACACTTCGTAAGCAAACTCACCGGACGCTTCCTCCACCCGGACGAATTCAGCACCTGCCGCTTCCCGGAGGAGCTTGTCACCAAAATTTGGGTCTGTGATGATGAAGGACAACAACTCGCCCTCGGTACAGACGCCAACATCCTCCGAAAGCGCCTCGTCTCCTTCCGAGAAAAACGCTTCCACAGTCAGGCTTCCCGTTCTTTTTCCTCCTCTCCCATGACCCATTGGGATTGTGGAGATCTGCCCCCCACCGTCTCCGTCGGCACAGAGACCGGCTACCCCGCTTTGGCAGATGGAGGAAATCACGTCTCCGTGCGTATTCTACCCACGGTAGAACAAGCTGAAAGGACACACCGGGCGGGTGTGCGACGGCTGGTTTTCCTGCGCTATGGTGATTTTCTGCGCTCGGTGCAGAAAAAGCTGCCTCTCCGTTCTCTCCAGGCAAAGCTCGCCCTCACCTCGATCGGTCTCAAACCTTCGGAGAACGCAGCTATGACCCTCGCCGCTGCCGTAGATTCCAATCTCATGCCGCTTCCCCGAAACAGGGATGAATTCGAAAGCATCTGCCTGCGTGTTCGTGAAAACCTCCACGACACCTTCACCGGCGCACTTTCCCAGCTCTGGGAGCAACTCGGGTCCACTCATCAAACGCTTTTCTCCTTTCTCGCAACTACCTCGAGCAATTCGGCTTATAAGCGCACCACATCGGATCTTCTTCGTCAGTGGAACTGGCTCACTCGTCCGGGCTTTCTCATCGATTATTCCCCGGCGTTCCAGCGGAATCTCCTGAGATTTCTGCACGGAATCACCACGCGCCTTGAAAACCTGCAACTCAAACCCATCGCGAATGACCTAAAACGGCTCGAGGATTTTGAACGCACTGTCCCCTCTGAGTTCTACACCGAGTTCCCGGCACATGCCGACTCCATGCAATGGCTCTCTTTCGGCGCCATGGTCGAAGAGTATCGCCTCTCCCTCTTTGCACCCGCTCTCGCCCAGAAAGGGGCTGCTTCCGAAAAAAAGCTCCTCGCCGCCAATCCCGTGCGACACGTAAAATAGCGAAAAACTTCTTCTTTGCGCTTGACAGGGTGGGAAGTATATGCTATCCTCCGGCTCCGCTGACGTGGGCAAGACTCTGTCAGGCATCGTAACTAATTTACAAAAAAGATATGGTATCAATCCGACTCAACCGCCAAGGCGCCAAAAACCGCCCCTACTACAAAATAGTCGTCGTGGACAGTCACAAGCGGCGCGATGGGGCTTACATTGAGCAGTTGGGAACCTATGATCCCATGGTGGAAGGGGTCAATTACAAAATCGACTTGGAAAAAGTCGACAAATGGCTCAAAACGGGAGCCAAACCCTCTGAGACCGTCGCCTCCATCATCAAGAAGGTGAGAGCTGCGGCAACCCAGGCGTGAGTTGCTGCGGAGACACCTCCGTGAGTTTGTCTTGTCCTACCACGAAGGTGCTGTTTTTTTCGGGATCTTTCATGGCTCATCCGGCTGTGAAGGATCTTTTTATAGGATATGCCTGAATGGCTCACCAGGTTTTGCCTCTATCTCGCTCCCATGGCGGGGGTGAGTGATCTTGTCTTTCGTTCGCTGTGCAAGGAGCTCGGGGCGGATGTCGTGGAAACCGAATTCGTCTCAGCCGAAGGTGTGCTCCAAGCGTGGAACCGAACACATTCCTACGTGGAAATCTCTGCCTCCCAGCGACCGGTCGGAGTGCAAATCTTCGGTTCAAACGCAGCCAACATGCAAGAGGCAGCACGTATCATCTGCGGTGAGATCCACCCCGACTTTATCGACCTGAACGCCGGCTGTCCGGTGCCCAAAGTGGTCGGGCATAACGGGGGCTCCTCTCTGCTCCGAGAACCGGAGCTGCTGCAACGCATCACGGAAGCTCTCGTACGCGGGGTCGGGGAGTCCTGTCCGATCACTGCAAAAATCCGTATTGGCTGGGATGCGGAACACATCTGCGCACGCGAAATTTGTCATCGGCTCGCCCAAGCGGGTGTTGCTTCCATCACCATCCATGGACGCACCCGCTCCCAACAATACGGAGGCAGAGCCAACTGGGACATCATCCGCGAATGTGCAGCGGCGGAGACTGTACCTATCATCGGCAACGGAGATCTCGTTACGGCGCAGGATGTTGCACGCGAGTGGAGGACCGGTGGCGTAGCCGGAGTCATGATCGGGCGTGCCGCAATGACAAACCCTTGGATTTTCCGTGAGGCAAAACACCTCATGAAAACAGGCTCACCCCTTGCTCCTCCCTCCACGGCAGAAAGGGTAGAATTTATCCTGCGACATGTCCGTCTCGAACTCGAACACGGTCGATACGGAGATGAAAGCTCCACCTTACGCACCATGCGCGCCCGTCTGTTGGCTTATGCCAAAGGTATCCCCGGCTCCAAGAGCTATCGCCCTGCATTGGCCCGAGTGAGCAGCCTTGCAGAGCTTCGAGAGATATTAGCAGATCTCTCCTCCGATGGTTGAAAAACGACCTTCGAAAAATTATTTAGCTGCGCTCTTTTCGTCCATTTTCGCGCGCACCTTCGTCTCGATTTCGGCGTAGAGTTCGGCGTTGTTGCGTAACATATCCTTGGTTCCGTCACGTCCCTGAGCCAATTGAGCCCCGTTGTAACTAAACCATGAGCCGCGCTTCTGCACGATGTCATACTCCATCGCAAGGTCGATAAGGCTCCCGACTGAGGAGATGCCCTCGTTGTACATGATGTCAAACTCGCACTCCGTAAACGGAGGCGCTACCTTGTTTTTCACAACCTTGAGCTTTGTACGGTTGCCTGCCACAGCCCCGTCTGCTCCCTTGATCTGACCGATACGTCGTATGTCACAACGCACAGATGCGTAGAACTTCAACGCACGACCACCGGGAGTTGTCTCCGGGTTACCGAACATGATGCCGATCTTTTCACGGATCTGATTCGTGAAGATGCACACCGTCCGGGCTTTTGAAATGAGTGAGGTGAGCTTACGCAGTGCAGCGCTCATGAGACGAGCTTGCGCGCCTACTGTACTGTCGCCAATGTCTCCTTCAAGTTCCTGACGAGTTACCAGCGCCGCCACGGAATCCACCACGATAACGTCGATCGTATTAGAACGCACGAGAGCCTCGCAGATCTGCAGCGCCTCTTCACCACTCCCCGGCTGAGAAACGAGCAGGTCGTCCAAATTGACGCCGAGTTTCGCGGCGTAGGAAGGATCCAGCGCGTGCTCCACATCGATGAAAGCAGCCAGTCCGCCGGCCTTCTGAGCCTGAGCTATAGCCGTCAGAGTGAGGGTGGTTTTACCGGAAGACTCCGGTCCGAAGACCTCGACGATTCTCCCGCGTGGGAAACCGCCCACACCAAGTGCTCGATCAATCAACAGATTGCCGGTAGGTATCACGTCCACCTCCATCTTTTTCTGATCTCCGAGGCGCATGATGGCATTCTCCCCAAAGTCCTTTTGTATCTGCAGCATCGCCGCATCAAGCGCCCTCTGTCTCTGCGCGCGCAACTTGTCCTGCTCCTGTGTATTCTCTTTACTCATATCGCCACCGATCATACAGTTTTCATCCCCTTCTTGCAAGCCCAAATATAACCGAATTCATGGCACGAACGACGGAAATCTCCCCGCTCCATTCAACCGTCTTTTTCACCCTCCGTCTCACCCGGCTCACAAATTGCCCCCGTTGCGCTCAAGCATGAGGCGAAAACCGACGGTTGGGGCGGTGGCGTCAGCGGGTCGCGGAGTCCTGCTGCCGGTCGAAAGCTGAGCCGGTCGAAAAGAACTGTAGTCTCCACCGCGAGTAACCCCATAGTGACGGAAAGCAAAGCCTGCCGGCCCGCCGTACTCATCACTCACCCATTCCTGCACGTTTCCTTCCATGTCGTGAAAGCCCAGCTTGTTCGCGGCAAAGGAGCCTACCGGAGCCGTGAACGGAAACTTGTCTGTGTAGTATTCCAAAACCCTCTGCGGAGAGACATAAGGCCGAGCCGATGTGTCAGAAAAATTACCAACTCCCGTCGGCGGAGGCCACTCAAGTCCCCAGTAGAAGTCCGGTCGCGTGTTCTTGCCTTGAGTCTGACCGCGCTCAAAAGGGGAATCCCCTTTCTCCTCCTTCAGACCAACCATAGCGCTCCATTCTTTATCCGACGGCAATCGGTATTCATCCGTATCCTCAATGAGTCCGGCCTCTCTTTCCTGAGCGGTAAGCCAACGAGCAAAGCGTTCGGCAGTCGCCCGGGATACACCGACAACGGGATGCTGCGGAGCCTGCACAAACTCAGTCGGAGGGGGAACAGCCGCTCCGGTTGTGGCTGCAAAGGCATGGAAATCCGCCACACGCACCTCCGTCACTCCTGCGAGTATATTGGGAAGCAATGGCTTGAAGTTGAGACCCAAACTATTGGTCCATTCCCTGCCGAAGGAGACAGAATTGTTGAGCTTCAGGGTAACGTTAAGCGACATGTCTCGGGGAGACATCCCACTGAATCGTTCTGTAGAAAAACCCGCCATCTTGATCTCGAGGAAATAGGGCGCAAGCGGTACGCGAACCCCTTGCAACGGTGTCACTCCCAACGATCTCCCGTTCAACCAAACCATCGCTCCCGGCGGAGATGTCCGCACGGAGATGGGAACCTTCTGAACCGGACGTGTCACCAGCCGATAGGCGCACATTTCCCCGCCGTCTGACGTTCCGGGTTCCGGCTCCGTCACCATGGTGTGATCTCCTCCGAGAAATCCTCGCAGCTCGCATATGTGCGCCAACCATAGGATATAGGAATTAATTCCCTCCTGTGTGGTGCGCACATATTGCCCGTCCGGTGTCTTGTCGTAGGGGATGTTGACTTGGGGACGTACTCGACGCAGATAGCTCTCAAATTGCTGGACGGTCACCGGTGAAGACGCTCTGTGTTCATCCCCATCCGGATGATAAATCGTGCCCAAGGCATCCTGCCAGTCCTTTCCTCGTCTCGGCGGGCGATAAGGCTGCAATTCCCCTCCAAGGGCCAAAACGCCGCCGGAGGGAACCACGCCACTGACCTCACAGTCCGCAAACCCCTCCTTACGCAGTGTAAAAGACAGTTCCGACCCCGGTTTCGCCTCGACAGGTCCATACGGCGTCTCATCCACATACGTCCCGTCGGCTGCATAGATGGACGCTCCTGCCGGGACGGATGAAATAAAGAGTTTTCCGGTTTTATCCTGTGCGGAGGGCTTTTCAAGCCTCACGTTGTTGTGTCCGCTGACTGCACCGATAATTTTCTCTCTCGTTTGCTCAGGCAGGGAGAAGAATGCCGCGGCTGCCACAACGCAAAGCGCCAGCGTGGTGAGAACCACCGTCGCTATCCAACGACGGCGCCTCAGACGGCGCAGCTTGTGATAAGGAGCGTACTGTCTCAGAGCATCCAGTCTCTCCGCCAAAGCCACCGCCGTGGTGATGGATGACTTATCTGACCGCGGTTCCGCAGCGGCACAAATGATTTCGTTGAACTCCAGCCAGCGCCGGTGAGTCTCTCCCTCTGGCACCTTGTCGGGCAATTCCGGAAAATCCAGTCTGTCCTTCCCCGTACCCATCTCGTAAAGCACTTTCGCCAACGCATACACATCCGCCCTCGGCGTTCCGGCTCCGTCGGGTGGTATGTATCCTTCCGTCCCGGCAAATGACGGATTGTTGCTCTGCGCCACGGAGCCGGCATCCGCCAGCTTTGCGCGCCCATTCACAAAGACGATGTTGGAGGGCTTGATATCGCGGTGGGAGAGTTCCTCACTGTGCATCCCATCCAAGGCGTGAGCCAACTGACTCCCCACCTCCAACACGTAATCCAGAGGCATGGGATTGCTGCCGTATAACTCCATGTCGCTGTGCAGCGTCCGTGGCACATAGCTTTCCGGGTCAATATGGATTCCCGTGTACGCGTCATCCGCCAACTCCATCACGTAGTAATAGTAGGCATCCTCTCCGGCGTGCTTCTGCCCCACGTGCAAGATGTGTACAACACCGGGAATTCCCCGTGCCACCGGCTCATATTGCAGGATGCTCTCAAATTCCCGCACATACGTTGCCTCATCCTTGTAATCCCGACGCCACACAACCTTGACGGCGCGATACGTCCCCGTCAGAGAGCGCGCCAACCAAACCTCTCCGTACGCTCCCTTGCCGATGAGACGCAGTATCTCGTGGTCCGGCACCTCGGGAAACAGCCCCGCTCGGCGACGGGAGCTCTCCCCCGGCGCCCTTCCTTCATCTGCTCTCTGTTCCTCATCGGCCATAGACGCTTTTCGTCATTATACTCACCATCGGTTCGTAAAGCAATGGCAAATTCCTCGCATCCTAACTGCATTGTTCCTGCGACAGGGCAAACGCATTTGAGAGAGATGCATCAAGAGAGAATGCTCTTATGGATTGATACCATTGTTTATACGCATCAAACTCGAACATAGGCGCTGCCAAGCGTCTCCGCCCTCTCGTTCATCAAATTCTCGCGCAACGCGCGCGAACTTCGCTATCGTACATCAAAAATCGTACCCGGTTAATTGGAGGTGTTAAAATGCGCGGGACTGCGGTAGAATAACCCCGTGGTTGCGGAAGGAGGGAT
>CANQYL010000047.1 GCA_947628035.1 uncultured Akkermansia sp.
GGGCTGGGACAGTTTGCCTATCGCCGCGAGGACGGCGTGTGCGTTGTTCCGCTCGGTGCACTCAAGCCGTAAACGCCACAAACACGGGTCGCAAATACGTAAAACATCGATTCCTGCGGTTGTTTACGTCCGTCTCAAAAATTATCCTCGGGGAGGAAACATGATAATCGGAAGCTATTCCACAATTTGCTTGACTTTTTGGGAGGAGTGCCATAGCGTGAACCGAGAAAGGCGGTTCGTTCCTCCGGGATCGTTTTGTATTCGAAATGATGAAGCCCTTTCAGAATTCGATCAACAAACAGAGAGAGTTGTGAACTGAATACCCATAGACCCGATGAACATCAAAATCTACCTGAGTTACCACGACCGTCACAAACTGGTGAAAAGCAAGATTCTGACACCTATACAGACGGGGTGTGCGGGGGCGGATGCGCTGTATGAAGGAATGCTGCGGGATGATGAAGGGGAGAATATTTCTGCGGAGAATGACAAGTACTGCGAGCTGACGGCACAGTACTGGGTGTGGAAAAATTACGAGGCTGCAGGGAACCCGGAGTACGTGGGATTCATGCACTACCGCCGCCATTTCATGTTCGATGATTGGAAGGGGAATCCGGAGGGTGTATGGCTTCCGGGAGGACACGTTTATTTCGTCCCCTACGTCACGCCGGCGTATATGCAGCATGTTCGTGATGAGCTTATCGTGCAGCGCGTGGCGGAACAGGATTGCGTAGTGCTCAAGCCATACGATGTGCGGAACCTGGGGAAGGTAAGCGTACGGGAGCAGTACACGTGCCTTGCCGGTCAGCAGGGTGAATGGTTTGATCTGCTGTTGGAGGCCGTGCGGCGCCTCTATCCGGACTACGCGGCAGCAGCGGACAAACTTGAGCAGGGCAGTGTGCAGTACTTGTGCAATATGTTTATCATGCGGCGAGAGCTCTTTTTTGAATACAGCGAGTTTTGTTTCCGCATCCTTGCCGAAGTGGACAGGCAAGTGGACAGCACGCATCTGAGACCGGCCGCAAAACGTTTCCTGGGATACTTGGGCGAATTTTGCCTGACTCTCTATTTGTTCCATATTCAAGAGAACGACAAAGCAAAAATCCTTGAACTCAACGGATCGTATCTCCTTTCCAGTGAAGTCATCGAGCCCACCCTCAGCAAATTGCTCTTCTATCGTCTCATGAGCAAAATAACTTTCGGCAAGCCCCGCCGTTCCTACAAGGCGAAGAAAAAACAAATTGCTCAACTCCGGCGACTGGAGAAGCTTCGCATACCCCCGCAGCAAACGCATTGAACAATGTCGGACAATTCGTTTGTGTGTCTTGATTCATAGTGCCTTGGTTTGTCTTAGAGAAATGACTCTAGCATACTTTGAACTTCTTGGCACCTTTTTTTGCGCCAAGAAGCTGTCGCATTTAATTTTGCAATCCACATTGCCCTGATGGGGAGCAGATGCAGCTTTACAAAAGAGTGAAAATATGGTAACTCGTAAGGGAAGGGGGGGATTCATGCAAGAGAACATATTGGTCATCAAACATGGGGCGCTCGGAGACATTGTTCTGGCTCTGGGAACGATGCAGGAGATAAGGAGGCTCCATCCGAGTGCGCGGATAACTCTGCTGACGATGGCAAGTTTTGCCGGATTTATGAAAGGAGCGGGGATATTTGACGAGATAATCATCGACAATCGGGAACCCTATTTTCACGTGAGGGCGACGGCAAGAGTGATGGCTTCACTGGTGCGTGGAAGATATGACGAGATCTACAATTTGCAAGAATCACAGCGTACGAGGAATTATTTTGCTTTGCTTCGGCTACTGGCTCCGACCGGTGAATGGAAATGGTATGAAAGCCGAACGGATGAGTGCCACAGCATCAGCAAGAAAAGGCGTTTGGGAGTGGGAAGCGATACGGTGACGACGGGCGGAATACCACGCAAGTTGACGGATCTGAGCGGGATGCATGGGAGGAAAGAATGGAGAGGGATGCTGCCGGAGAACTACGTGCTGCTGATACCGGGCTGTTCGCCGAAGCATGTGTACAAACGTTGGCCGGTGGAAAATTACCGGGAGATCGTGAGACGCTTGGAAGAACGGGGAATATCGTCGGTTTTTTTGGGAACTGAGGCCGAGGCTGAGACGGTGCACAAGATCGAACTGGGATTTTCGCGTGTGGTGAGCATGGTGGGACGTACCTCGCTGGAGGATATCCCGCAGCTGGCACGCAGGGCTCTCGCCGTGATCGGAAACGACACGGGAATTTCACACATGGCTTCCCTCTCTGGAGCATTTACCTTGGCGATTTTCGATCACCGCAACGCGCGCAGTGTGTTGCGGGGACCCCATTCCGTGAATCTTGTTTCCGAAGGGGGGGTGGAACTCATTACCCCGGACGAGGTGTGGCAGCATATTTCAGGGCGGTTCTTATAAGGGAAACGTCCGGAATTATGCAATGCCGTCTTGCCGCCTTTGCTCAAATCGTAAATAGGCGCCATCAGGCGCCTCCGGTGCCTCCGGTCGCCTGTGATTTTTCTCGGAGATTTGCAGTTTACTCTCGCCGGGAGGTGAGGTAGAATATGGGGCATGAAGAGGATGCTGCAGGGGATTATCGCGTCGTTGCTTCTGCTCGGTTTTTTTGCCGAAGCGGCGCCGCAGCAGAAGGAGCTGTTGGCGGCTATCGGAAGGAGAGTTTGGAAGAATGAATGTGCCGGGACCTTGCAGGGGTTGGTGAGTTGGAATTCCGGGGAAGGTTTTCCCTCCCTGGGGATCGGGCATTTTATTTGGTATCCCAAGGGGAAAAAGGAAGCTTTTGCCGAGAGTTTTCCCCAGCTCGTTGCTTACGCGGAACGCAGCGGGGTGGATGTGCCAGCTTTCTTTCATGGGGTTGCACCCTGGTCGAATCGGGCGGCATTTTTGGCGGATCGTACGGGATTACCCGCCGCTATGAGAAATTGGCTGGCGAGGCACTTGGATGTGCAGGTCCAATTCCTCGCGGCTCGGTTGCAGTCAGCTTTCCGCGGCGTTATTGCAGCCTCACGGGATCCACGCTCGGTGCACGCCCGCTATACCATGCTGTCGCGCTCACCTCAAGGTCTGTACTGCCTCATTGATTACGTTAATTTCAAAGGAGATGGGACAAAGCCGGGCGAGCGATATAACGGACAAGGATGGGGGTTGCTGCAGGTGCTGGAGGAGATGCGCGGGACACCTTCATCTCCCGACGAGGCTGCAGCGGAGTTTAGCCGGGCGGCCGAGGTCGTGATGAGACGGAGGGTGAAGAATTCACCGCCTGCTCGTGGGGAGGCTCGCTGGTTGCCGGGGTGGGTCAACCGCTGCCGCACGTACGCGCCAAGTGGACGCTGAGGAACGTTAATTCCCCCCGGATGAGGGGGATGCGGTCGAAGATCCACCGTTTGCCCATAGTTTGATGGCTCCCTCGGCGTAGATGCCAAAAGCTGAAGTTGGGTCTATTTCTTTGATCTCGTTGTAGAGTGAGCGAAGCATGGCGGGAGAGCCTCCCTTGTGGCGTACGTGTCCGGCGAGAGTGGCGAGGATCATCTGACGCTCGAGCGGGGTGTAGGGGCCGCCGTTCAGAAGGTCACGGATGGCGGTGGTAGCCTCGGAGATGGACATAGATTGCACCTTATCGACAAGACCGGAACTGACGGGATCATATTCCTTGTGCCCCGGAACCTTCAGCCCCGGGACATCGAGAGCCTTCTGGAGGGCTTTCTTCTTATTATCCCCGGACGCTCGTTCCGATTCCTCAATCAATTTCTGTTGAATGGTAAAATTCTTGAGCAGAGTCGTGAGAGCTTTAGCGGCAGCCTCCGGAGATTCCATCTCTTCCTTGCTCTGCACAGCTCCCCGGAAGTTGCCCGCCCCGTCCATCACCAGAAAGCAGGGGATGCTCCACATCCCGCCGGGAAGCCATTTATTGCCCATTACTTTTTCGTATTCCTTTTTTTCCTTATCGTTGGGCTCTTGATAGACAGGAACCACCACCCAAGATTCTTTGCCAAGAGCGTGCAGAATTTCCTTGTTCCTGCTGCGGATGAACGTCTCGTATGTTTTGAGACTCACTTGATCATAGTTGGCTCCGTAGCAGAACAGGACGACCGGTTTGGACTTGCCCGCCTTCTTGAGGGCATCTGCGTATGAGCGGGTTTGCGCTCCGAACGCGCAGCCTGCACCGACGAGAAGAGTCAGACCTAAAACGATTTTGATCCCAATTCGATTCATAAATAAGATTAGGCTTTGCTTTTGTTGGATTTTCCGTAAACGTAGAAACCGATCATTTCAACAGCGGAGTTTTTATCATCGCCTTCTTTCACAAGGCGGATATAGCGCGCGTTGGGTTTTGCATTTTGGAGATCAAATCTCATGACGGAGGTGTCCAACTGCGCGGGAGACGCCACCTTGGACCAGTTTTGTCCGTCCTCTGAGGTTTCGAGAGTAAAGCGCTGCCCGTCCTGGATAGGTTCCTTGAAGAGAGCGATAACGCCATTGATCAGACCGCCCGTTTCAAGTTTCACCGTGACGCTGCCATCTCCCCCCATGGGCATGGGGATGCTTCCGCCTGTTTTTTGAAGCACCCCCCAATGCAGGCAGCAATTGCGCACATCCCCGTCACCGAGTTTGTGTGACGTATGGATGAGTCCTTTTGTGGAGATGACTTTCCCGGAGAAAGGACGGAACTTCAATTTGTACTTGGGGAAATTCTTCTTGCATTTTTGCATGGCGAGTTTGCCGATAGCCTGGAAGGTGCGGACATCGTTGTTTTCCGCCGCGGCGTACATGGCTTCTCCCAGACCGTTCCACGTAGCATTTTGGTCTTTTTTGCCGGCGCGCATGTGGGACATGGCAGAAGTAATGAGCTTGCTGAATTCATCCTGCAAAGGGGAGGGGTCTTGATTATCCCGTTGCTCATCACCGGCAGAGCGAGCGGCAGCCTCGAGCCCCCAGGCCAGGACGGCGCCGGAGTAATCCGGTTTGCTCATGAGGATGGAGAGGGCCGTCTTCATGTAGTCGAGTTTTTCCGCATCTGTTCGACACCCGGCAAATTGTGCGTCGAGCAGAGGCGTTATGTCCCAATGGTGCACCCCGTAGCTGTCGCACTTGTCGAAGAAAGCGGCAAAGAGTTTGTTGCGTTCCTTCAGGTTGGGAACCAACGGGAGTAACTGCGGATACACGTAGCGGGACAAAAAGGTGGCAGCCGCATCGTGGAAATTTTCCGCGAGCGTGTCAGATATGCGCAGGCAGAGATCCGTCCAGCGGGCTTTGTCCTTCGGGGCTTTTTGTTTGAGAAATCCGGCAAAGGCTTGCCACGTAGGCCAATTGAGGGGTTGCACGGCAACGGCTGCGTCAAAGCCTTCGATGGCGCTGCGAGTAAGGCGCCGAGCCGCAAGGAAATCTGCCAAGGCCGCTATGTGATCTGAGACAAGAGTGTTGGCTCTGTCTTCGTAAAGTTTTTGGGCGAGGATGAGAAATTCCCAATCGTGGAGACCCCAGAAGGTTTTGTGCATACTGTGTTGCCAGAAGATGGTGTAACCCTTTTTCCAGTCTCCGTTGACGCGCACGGTGTATGCGCAGTGTTTGGGCTCTCCCATGGTCATGGCGGGGATGCCTGCAGCCAGAGCGGCGTAGGCGCCGTAGTGGGAGCAGGCTCCACAGACCCCTCCTATCTCACGGTGCATGAGTGGGTGGATGTCGTTCATCGCCGCGCGTACAGGGGTCAGATAGTCCGGTCCGTGCACAGAATCTCCGAAAGCGTTTTTCATGCGGTAGTGCAGTTGATCGGTGGCATTCAGGTAACGTTCCAGAGGGAGGCGCACATTATCCCTTTCCCATGCCAGGCACTTGGGGCTGCCCCATGTGTTGTGTTCGCGGTTGCCCGTCACGAAGCGGGTGTCCCAGTAATGAAGCGTATCAAAGATTTTGTTGAGTTTCCCTTCTTTGTGGCTGGTGTTGTAGTAATCATAACGGGCAAGCATACCTTCCTTATCCCAGTCTTCACGAGCGAATTCCGTGGCTGCCGTCGTGGCTATGCGACGTGAGGTCGGGTCCATCAAGTCATCCGGATGATCAGAGAAAATGGCTGTCATGTAGCGCAGACCGCGTCCTAATTTGTCTGTCGGACCGGAGAACATGGTGTTGCAGAGCCATTCCGGGTCGGCGCTCAGGGTGGAGAGCAACCTGGCTCCCATGGGGTGCTGAACGAGCTCCTTGAGGTCGTTCATGCCGGCTTTGCGGCAAAGAGAAATCAGAGCGACGTCCTTGCGATTTCCGGCATCGCCCAGAAAATGAATCATGTCCTCCGCGGTCGGTTTCTGACCAATTTTTTTCAGCACGCGATCCGCAACGGTTTTGTAGATTTTCACGGGATCCTTCCAAGCTTCTTCAGTGAACTCCGGTGTGGGGGGTGTTTGGGGTTGTTTCGTTTCTTTTTCGGCATCCTGAAGGGCATCCGCTAGGCTGCGAGCAGCAGTGGTGATGGCACGTAGCTTTTGTTCCTGAGGTGCGGGGGGAACCACATCCGTTTGTC
Source organism: uncultured Akkermansia sp. (assembly GCA_947628035.1). Taxonomy (GTDB): domain Bacteria; phylum Verrucomicrobiota; class Verrucomicrobiia; order Verrucomicrobiales; family Akkermansiaceae; genus Akkermansia. The sequence continues at coordinate 6,547 of CANQYL010000047.1, forward strand.
CCTCCACTGACGGAGCATCCTTTTCTTCAGCTATTCCTCGCAGATCCGGGTCGCCATCGCTGAACATGAAGGAATTGTCGCCATCCTCAGTTGCTTCGTCTTCTTCCTGAACAGTTGTTTCTTCAAAGCCCTTTTGTTCATCGTTGCCCGTAGTGTCCTCAGAAGGTTCCGTAGGGGTCGTTTCTTCGGGCTGAGGCTTCACGGGTTGAGGCTCTTGAGGCTTGACTTGGGGCACAGACGGGGTAGGGGCTTGAACCACGGTCTTGGCCTGCTTCGAACCTCCCAAATTGAAGACAGGGTATGATACGTAGCCCAGCACGACAGCTACGACTATTGCGATGATTAACTTGATGAGTTTTGAAGACATAACGATTCCCTCAAGCCCTTATTCTATCCAAATCAGGAGACCATGGCAAGTCAACTCTGCCGTATAAGCACGGAATTTTAACGTTGAGAGCCGGACTCGGGGGGAGAATCTGGGTCTGTCGGTCTCAGATCGACGATCTGTAGTTTGCCTAAGGTGGCATTTTTCTGACCGGGGATGTAGCAGCGGCGCAGCCTGCGAGGGGTGATGCGCGGGCTGCGGTAGTAGTAGCGGTACACTTCGCCGGTTTCCCTGTTGCAGAGGGCAAAAAGGGGTTCTCTGCGTTTTTCAACCGGTGAAAAATCCTCACACTTGCACACCGACCGTTCTCCAGAGATGCCGAGTTGGCAACAGATGCGGCGCCAAGCTTTTCCGTGATTGCGCTCCCGATAGTATTCCCATGCCAGAGCGTGGGCAAGCTCGTGCAGAACGGTGCGTCGAATGAGTTCCGGATCCTTATGGAGGTAGGTTTCGGCAAAGTAGCGCGATATGCTGATGACACGTTGATGAATCCTGCAACAACCGAGCCGCCGCACGGCATGATCCCATTGCATACGCCAGCCTTCCGGTCCGCATATATCAATACAAGCACATGCGTACGCTTCGACGTCTGCCAAACTTGTCCATTCCCGAGGCTCCGGCAGCAGAACGGGTGCTGTCTCGTCGTCCGTCAACCTTCTCCTCATGCCTTGTATTGAAGCATGTTATTCTCCTTCCTGCAAGTGAAATCCGGGCAAACGCATTAGAAATGCGTTTGCCTATTTACGACTTACGACTTACGATTTGGGAAATTTCGCGCCATTGGCGCAATCTGGCGGAGCGGAAGCGAAGGCGGTAAATGAAATCACGGGTTGGAACTGCAAGGAAAGCGACCGGAGTTATGCCATGCCGTCTTGTCGGCTCTGCTTAAATCGTAAATAGGCAATGCGGTCGACGGCCCCGTGTAGGGCGCACGCAAAGCGGGTGGTAAGACCGATTGGACAACGCGTAAGCATTGCCCGCAGGGCAAGGAGGCAAAGGGGTGCCTACGAGTCATCGCTAGGTGCCTCCGGCGCCGGAAGGTAAGCACCGGAGGGTCAAATGACGGTCCAGAGACGTCCCTCACTGCCGGGGATGAGACGGATGGGGAGGTCAAAAGCGCGCTGAAGGATAGGCTCCGTGAGGATATCCTCGCGTGAACCCTGCGCGAGGATTTCTCCCTCGTGCAAGATGAGTCCGCGGTTGAAAACGGGAAGGATATCCTCAATGCGCTGGGTGATGAAGATGAGGGTGAGGTCGGGGCGATGGCTTGCGAGATCGGCGATCGTGCGCAGGAGGAACTCGCGTCCGGCGATGTCGAGAAAGACACTCGGTTCATCGAGGATCATGAGATCCGGGTTCGTCATGAGAGCTCGCGCGATGAGTACCTTCACCTGCTCTCCGGAACTCATGGTGACCACGGTTCGGTCCGCCAAATGCTCCGCTCGCAGATGAGCCAGCAGAGTCCTGGCGCGCTTTACCTCCTGTTCGGACGGTTTGCGGAAGAGACCTATGGTTGCGTCCGGACCGGAGAGGGTCATTTCCAGCCCGGTCCATGACCGATCGCCGAGCCACTGATGCATCAGCGGACTTACCCAAGCGATGCGGCGACGCAGCTCCCGGATGTTGACGACCCCGAAACGTTTCCCCAGAACTTCCACCGTGGCGCCGAAAAGGGGCCAGGAGTAACCCATGAGCATACGAACTAGGGTAGTCTTACCTGCCCCGTTCGCTCCGAGGATGAAACAACGCTCGCCGCGCTCGACATCCCAATTGATGCCGTGGAGAACTTCTCTCCCGGAGAGGTACACACGGGCGTTCTGAACATGAACTGCAAGCATACGAAAAAGGCGCGCCCGCGCGGGAAGGGCGTAAAGCCGCCGACGTACGGACGCGCCATGTTATCTTGAAGTTGTCCGCATCAGTTGCGCTCAAAGAGGGCACGAATCTTTTTGCCCACAATTTCCGCCGGATGTTCGGCGAGAGCCGCTCGTTTCGCTTGCAGGTTGGGAGCGCCCTTGGCAGCTTCCTCCATCCAGACACGCGCAAATTCGCCGGACTCGATGCGCTTGAGAGATTCCTTCATTTTTGCCTTTACTTCAGGACCGATAATTTGCGGTCCGTTGTAATACTCGCCGAATTCGGCTGTGTTGGAGATGACGGAGTTCATGCGTTGAATGCCGCCGGTGTAGATGAGATCGACGATGAGTTTAGCCTCGTGCACACACTCGAAGTAAGCCATCTCAGGCGGGTAGCCTGCCTCAATCAACACCTCAAAACCGTACTTCATCAAGTCCACCATGCCGCCGCATAGGACATTCTGCTCACCGAAGAGATCCTCATAGGTTTCCTGTTCCATCGTGCATTCCAGCACGCCGCCGCGAGTAAGACCTTCCGCCTTGGCAATGGCCAGCGCCACCTCGCGGGCGTGTCCGCTCGGGTTCTGGAACACCGCGACCAAGCCCGGGCAGCCGAATCCCTCCTCAAACACGCGGCGAACTTCCGTTCCCGGTCCCTTCGGGGCCACCATGATCACATCGACATCCGCCGGAGGAACGATCGCCTTGAAAACATACGCGAAGCCGTGTGAACAACAGAGAGTTTTGCCCGCCTTCATAGCAGGGGCGATCTGCTTCGTGTACACCTCGCCGTGCTTCTCATCCGGCAGCAGCAGGTGGACGATGTCTCCCTTCTGCGCGGCTTCATCGACGGGCATCACCTCAAAGCCGTCCTGCACGGCAGCATCCCAGCTCTTGCCGGGGCGCAGGCCGATGATGACGTGTACTCCGCTGTCGCGCATACACAGCGCCTGAGCTCTACCTTGGGCTCCGTAACCGATGACGGCTACCGTCTTTCCGTTCAGGATGCTCACATCAGCGTCTTTATCATGAAGAATATCCATAGCTATTATAACGGGTTGTTCATTTCGCGCGCAGTTACTCGCGCTCTTCCAGAGACTAGCACCGGAACCGAGGTATGTCAAGGGGAGACAAACCCGAGCGAACGCATTTGAGAATGTTCTTGTTCGTGCCGATTTTTCGATTGATAAATTACAATTTATTGGTAATAAGCGTGATGCGTTTGTATGCGCATCTGTTTTGTCAATCGGAAATCGAGAGTAGATTCAACTTTGCGAGCCAAAGCAGTGATCTTCCCCGTACCCGTAATGCTCTGCCACGTAATCGACATCTTTGTCGCCGCGACCGGAGCAATTCACCAGGATGGCTCCGTTGCCTAGCTCGCGCGCCTTGCGCAAGGCAAAGGCGATGGCGTGAGAACTCTCAAGGGCAGGTATGATTCCCTCGTAACGTGAGAGCTTGAAGAAAGCGTCAATCGCCTCCTCATCTGTGGCGCTCACGTATTGCACCCGTCCGAGATCACGCAGGTACGCGTGCTCAGGACCGACAGACGGGTAGTCCAGCCCGCTGGCTATGGAATAGACCGGCGCGGGGTTGCCCTTATCATCCTTGAGCATGACACTGTTAAAGCCGTGCATCACTCCCTCCGTCCCGTATGTCATGGAAGCGGCATGGTCCCCGAGTCGCTCGCCACGCCCCAGAGGCTCCACTCCGTAGAGTTCCACAGGATCATCCAAAAACGCCGGGAACACTCCCATGGAATTGGAACCTCCGCCTACACAGGCACACACGATGTCAGGCAAAATACCAGTCATCTCAAGAAATTGCTCCCTCGCCTCCTGTCCCACCACCATCTGAAAATCCCGCACCATCATCGGAAAAGGGTGAGGTCCTACCACTGAACCAATGCAGTAAATTGCCGTTTTGTAATCCCTGAGATATGCCTCAAAAGCGCTGTCGACGGCTTCTTTGAGCGTACGCAAGCCGTGCTTCACACACACGACATTTGCGCCCAGCATCTTCATGCGCGTGACGTTCGGCGCTTGTTTGGCTATATCCACCTCGCCCATGTGAACTTCACACTCCAGACCGAAGTAAGCCGCTGCCGTGGCGAGGGCGACTCCGTGTTGTCCGGCACCGGTTTCAGCGATGATCTTGGTCTTGCCCATGTACTTTGCGAGCAAGCCCTCGCCCATACAGTGGTTCAACTTATGAGCACCGGTGTGATTGAGATCTTCGCGCTTGAGGTAGATCTGCGCCCCGCCGTTAAGTCGCGAAAGTCTCTCGCAGTGATACACCGGCGTAGGTCTTCCCTGGAACTGCTTACGGATGCGACGTAGCTCATTGATGAATTGCGCCGAGTGGCAAATACTCAGGTAGGCTTCGGTGATCTCCTTGAATGCCGGCTCTAATTCCGGCGGCAAATACGCCCCGCCATATTTTCCGTAATACCCTTGAGCATCGGGGTTGCGTCGCAAATACGTCCTGTAGTCCATACGCCCTCTATTCTACCATATCGTCTTTCTTTGTCAATTTTATGGAAAACACCAACCAGGGCAAACGCATTAGGAAATGCGTTTGCCTATTTACGATTTACGATTTACGATTTACGATTTACGATTTACGATTTACGATTTACGATTTACGATTTATTAATAATGTGCGCGTTGCGCAAATTTTCGAATCATCAGCGTGTGCGGGTGAGTTCTCTGGGTCCGTCACCATGATGAACGCTTGTTGTCATGATTTTTGATAGGCATCAATGATGATATCAATCAATAAGAGTATTCTCTGTTGATGCTCATCTCTCCAATGCGTTTGCCCCGAAACACCGACCGGGGCAAATGCATTAGAAATGCGTTTGCTTCGGTGTTTTCCGCGCTTGCTTTATGGAAGGGAACGGAGTAGAATGGGGGGTATGAAGAAGCGCGTGATGATGCTCATGGCTTGTGTGGCGCTGGGAGGCGTCGTTCTCCCGGCATGGGGGCAGAGTCCGGATTTAGCGAACGAAAGTAAAGACCTGGCACGGGTGGTGAGGCACCCGGATGGGTCAAGGTCGGTATACAAGAGGCAGAGCGGGAGTAAGGGAATGAGGTGTGCGACGTACACGGCGAGTGGCAGACTGGCTGCTATCAATGATTATCATGAGGGAAAATACGGACAACTCGTGGGATGCATCATATACAACTATAACAGGCAGCCGATCTACAAGGTCGCGTATGGGTACGACAGCTCGGCGCGCCTCATCGAAGAACGTATGTACTCTCATCCCGGGGGAAAACTTGTCCAGAGGGTGATCTATAAATATGATGCGGGCGGCAATCGCTCCAAGCCGCTCATCGTGTCGCTGGATCCGGAGAACAGTAAAGTAATTGCTCCTACGATGCAGGAGGATGTGAACAAGATGCACAGGGAGATGCGGGGAGGAGCGAAACGATAGGAGAGCTGGGGAGCAAGATCAAATTCTCTACTCGGAAGATATGGAGACCTTTTCATGGAAGTCAAGAGACGCCCAGGGGGAGAGTGTTATCTATGAGGCGGGTTATTTCGGAGGCTGGTGGCAGTTGACGAGTCGCCCGAAACTCAACCGTAGAAGAAGGGAAGAAACGGAGACGCACCCAGCCGAGTTTACGGCGGAGATCTGGACTGAATTGCGTGATCTGTTGTGGCGCAAATATCAGAGACGGAGGGTGTCTTGGAGCCTCGTACAACAAGTGGATGATATACTGGCAGGGAAGGTCAAGAACGAACGCAGAGACTTGCGAAAGATATGAACGACCAAGAAATGATCGAATGCCGAGAACCCGATCGGCAGATAGAACGAGCCATAGCCATCATGCACCGCTTACGCGCCCCCGGGGGATGCCCCTGGGATGCGGAGCAAACGCACGAGAGCCTCATCCCCAATATGATTGAGGAAAGCTATGAGTGCATTGATGCAATTCGTGCAAAGGATTGGGAGCATTTGCGCGAAGAGCTAGGGGACTTGATGCTGCAGGTGTTGTTTCACGCGGAATTGGCACAGGAGAGACCGGAGGAGGGATACGGTATCGAGGAGGTAGCGCAGAATTTGTGTGAAAAACTTGTGCGGAGGCATCCGCACGTGTTCGGGGACGGAGCGGCCAAGGATTCCGAGACCGTACTCAGGAAGTGGGATGAGATCAAGAGGAGAGAGCGAGACGCGCAGAACAAGCCGTACCTGCACGACTGTGGAAAAGGGTTGCCGGAGCTGCTGCGTGCGAGTAAATTATCCAAGAAGGCGGCCAAGGTGGGCTTTGATTGGGAGGACGATGAAGGAACCGTGCGCAAGGTGGCTGAGGAATTGCGTGAGGTGCAGGAGGCTTTGATTTTGCCGGATGGGGAGGTGCGTGTGGAGGAGGAGCTTGGGGACCTGCTGTTTTCCGCTGTGAACTTGTGCCGTCGGCGCGGAGTGAACCCTGAGCTTGCGTTGCACGATGCGAACGAGAAATTTTGTCGTCGTTTCCACGAGATGGAGAAAAAACTGGCAGAGGAGGGAAAGAGTTTGCAGGAAGCGACGGCGCAGGAGATGGATGCTGCGTGGGTTGCCGTGAAAGAGGAGGAAAAACGGGAGAAGAAAACGTCTAAGCCTGCCGACTTGTGATGAAAGGATGGTTAATGGTGTGTCTCCCGCTCGTGGTACTGAGTTCCTGTCTTCACACGGAGGGGGAGAAGCCGGAGGATGCGAAGCAGAAGGTGACTGCCGAGCAGGCGGCGTCGTCCATGGGAAACCCCCTCCTGGCGAACAAAGGCGACATCAACGCCGTGAACGTAAGCGTTCGCACGGAGGAGGAGCTTGAAAAGATCGATAACGGGAGTGAAGAAGAATTGGTGTGGACGGATCCCGACCATCCGGATGCGGAGATTCCCGGACTGAATGAGATATTTGAAAACAAGAAGCTGGGGCTGGGATGGCAAGTGGATATGAGGAGGGCGATTCAGCTCGCCCGGCAGAATGAACGTCCCCTCGTCATCTGGTTTCATGACTCGCTCATCAGTCCAAGAAGCAACGCTCTCGGGAAGGAATACCTCGATACAAAAGAGTTCGATGCATGGTGCAAGGACAGGGTCGTGAGACTGCGGCTGGATTCCGGAGCCTCCATGGACGAAGCGACGGCAGATAAGGCGAAGTACAGTGCGGAGAGGATCAATTCACTCCAGAGGCGCTACGGGCTCACCAAAAAGCCGTCCATTGCCATCATCACTCCATCCGGAAAAATATCTGCACGTATTGATGGTTTTGACGGTTTTTTATCCAGTTTTGCGCGGGAACTTCAGGATGGGGTCAAAAAAGCCGAGGATGATTACTCAGCCTACAAAAAAGGTCTGGAGGAGAGGGGGTACAGGGACTGGCGCTCTGCCAAGGGAGACAAACGCGTCTTTGCAAAATTGATGCGCTATGACCGCAAGAATCAGGTGGTGTATCTCAAGGAGAGTGGCGGACGTGTCACACGGACGAAGTTGTCCCATTTTTGTCCGGATGATGCGGAGTATCTTCTGACCACATCCAAGAACGAGAAGAAGAAAGGAACGAAGAAAGACGAGCAAGGCGACGATGAGTAAATCGGATTCAACAAAGGCGCATATCATGCGCGCAGCGGTACTCGAATTTACGGCTCTGGGGTATCGCGGCGTAACCTTGCGCACGATTGCTCGCAGCGCCGGGGTTACCATGGGTGCCATTCGCTATCATTTCGGCAGCAAGGCGGATCTCTACCGGGACACCTTGGCACACCTCTCCGTGCAATACAATGGTGTATGTCGTCGAGCGTTCGAGAGGTCTCTTCCATCCCGTGATGTGCGGCAAATCATCTATGCCTGGTTAGCGGCGCCCATCACGGATTGGGAGGACCCTTCCATAGCATCCGGAGAGGAGGTGCTCTGCTTGCTGAATAGGATGGGGTATGAGTCAGCGGAACTGACGAGGGACGTGTACGAGTCACATTATGCGTATGCGTTACGGGAGTGGTTTGATGCGATCCGGGAATTTTTTCCGGGCATGCGCAACGACGATTGGATGTGGTGTCTCACATCCCTGCGGGGGATGTACTTCAACCTCATTGCTCACCGTGACTTCATTCTTTGGTCCCTTCCGAATGTCAGAGACAAACAGCATGCTCTTCAGCGACTCGCTGCAGATGCGGACAAGCTCTTGAAAATTTATACGGTGCCGTGACGGTACCGGAGACTCATAGCTGCCCGAGCGTTTATCCATGATAAAGGGGGAGTCTCTCTTTCTACTCCCATACTCTTGTCTCCGAAATTTCGCTCCGTCTTCGCTTCGCATAGCCCACACATAGCGTGCCAACATCCACCTCGAAATCGTAAATAGGCAACGCCAGTCGCCCAGGGTTTGTCTGTTGCATTTCGAGAACGAGCCAGAGCAAACTCATTAGGAAAGGCGTTCGCCTATTTACGAATTACGATTTATTAATAATGTGTGCGTTGTGCAAATTTTTCGAATCATCAACGTGTGCGGGTGAGTTCTCTAGATCCGTCATCATGATGATCGCTTGTTGTCATGATTTTTGATACGTATCAATGATGATATCAATCAATAAGAGCTTTCTCTCTGTTGATGCACTTCTCTCAAATGCGTTTGCCCTAGAGAACGAGCTTGCTTTGTGGGATTAGAAACGGTAGAATGCGAATATGCCGATAATCATAGCACTGTTGGTATCGTTGTTCCTTCTCATGGGTGGGTGTCTGAACTTGGGAATATACATAGCGCAGACGCCGAGAGAGCCCATGGAGCCATTCATAGGTGGATTGCTGGTGGAAGTGTGGCCGTTGGCTGTGGCAGCAGTTATATTTATGTTGATTGATATAAGACTGCACCAGAATTTGACCGCAGTGGCGACTGATACGTCAAAGGAGCCGGAGCTCGCGGAAAGTCCCATGGAGAGGAGGAGTCGAGTTACTGAGGGGACACCCCACCGGCAGGGGTCCTATTTTAACTTGAATGGGATGCCTCTGCCCAAGCAAGAACCCGCTCCGGAGGAGCCGCAACCGGTGTCATCGGGTTCGCTCCCCTCTGAGCCTTCCCCGATAGAGGGAGACGTGGCAAGTAACACCCAGCAAGGGGAGGGGAACAAGGAAGAATCCGGATCAGGTCTGAGTTTTTTTAAGGTGTAACAGCCATTGAAGTTGCGCATGAATTCCACCGGCGCCAGCGGTTTGCAGGTCCTCATGCGGCTGCTGCATGAATATACGGGCTCTGTGGTGCAGAAGTGCGAGATGCGGGTGGTAGCGGAGGGGGCATCCGGAAGACTCATCGCACGTTGCGTGCATCCGGATTGCGGAGGACTCATCGGTATTTATTGGACCTCAGAGAGAAAAGACAACGCCTCCTTTCTGCCGGCAGCGGATGGGTTGAGGAGAGCGGGAGTAGCTGTACCCAAGGTGTATGCGCGGGTGGACTGCGGGGGAGGGCGGGGAGCCTGTCTGGTGCAGGATTTGGGGGAAAAGAGTCTGCTGAGCTTGAGGGGGGGGAGCACGGAGGAAGTGACAGAAGCGTACCGGGCGGCGTTGCGGGCGATCCACAAGCTTCATATGGTGCAACCGGACTGGGAGATGCAGCCGGCGTTTGATGAGGCGCTCTACACGTGGGAACAGGATTATTTTGCCGAGCATCTGTTGGGGCGGCACTTGCACAGCGGGGCGGCTGAAGGGTTTTCTGCGCGTGCGGAGTGCAGGGCGGCGGCGCAATGGCTGGCCGATCAGGAGAGGAGTCCCGTGCACCGCGATTTTCAGAGTCAGAACGTCATGCTGGTAGGAGGAGATGCTTATTTGATTGATTTCCAGGGGATGCGTTTCGGTTTGCCGGAGTACGATCTGGCATCGCTCCTCTACGACCCGTACATGGATCTGTCGGATGGTTTGCGTGCGGCGTTGCTGGAGTATGCGCTTGCCCTGCCGGGCAGCAAAGCCACGCCTCAGAGAGTACTCGCCTGTGCGCTGCAGAGGTTGATGCAGGCCTTGGGAGCTTTTGCCAACATAGGGTATAACCGAGGCAATTCGTGGTATCTCGAACTCATTCCGACGGGCATACGCAACCTGCGCGGTGTGTGTGCAGTCATTCCATCCCATTCACCCGTAGCCCCTCTGGCTTCATGCGTGCAGACCGTCCTCTCGTAAAAATGGTCATAGGATCAGTCCTCTTGGCAGCGACTGCGGTGCTGGGCCCGGGATTGCTGCATCAGGTCGATGAAGCTCTCTACAACGTTTTTGTCGGGCGAGAGGGGGAACCGGTGAGGCTATCTTTTCCCGGGGAGCCGCCGCGTATGCAGAAAGTACTCATGATGTACCGAATGCCGCACTACCCCGAGGTTGCTTATGTGTACTGGGACACGGGAGCGGAGCCGGGGAGCGCAGATGCTTCATCTGCAAAAATGCAGGAGCTCGCTACGATTCTGCACTGCCTGAAAACACGTAACGGCGTCTGCCGGGTCGGCGTCTCTTCTCCGCTCACGTGGCAAGACGAACAGGACGAGATGGCGCGAGTGATGCTGAGTGGCACGCTGGAGTCGTTGCAGGGAGTGACGGTGGGGTTGCGGGGGTACAACGCGGTACAAGCGCAGGAAACGCCGAGGGAACTGAGGGGCGGTGCGTTCCCAGCGGAGCAGGTGGAGGGAGATACATCCCGTTTGCCCAGTGCAAACCACGCGAGAGTTTTCCGTCTGCCGGCTGGAATGGAAAAGAGTTTCACGATGGTACCGGACTATGTCGAGGATGAGTTGCTCACGGAGGCGGAAGCGCAACAGAGGCATTTATCCGTTCCTTTGGTGGTGAAGTGGAATGATGGGGTCTGGCCAACTTTGCCGCTGAGGATGGCCATGGAACAACTCGGGTTGAAGGAGGGGGATGTATGGGTGAAGCCGGGGAAAGCACTGCGGTTGGGAAAGAGAACGCTCCCACTTGATGAGAGAGGAAGGACACCGCTGGGGGCAGCCCGGATGCATGCGCTGGATCTGAGAGAGTTGCTCAGCACGGATGGGGTGGGTCAGAAAAAGGTGGCCGAGAGCGCGCTCATCGTGAGGCCGCAGTTACATTCCGGCGAGGAGCGGGCGCAGAGAATGGCTCGTACATTGTCTCTTTTGCTGGCCGAAGAAAAGGTGACTTACCTACCCGGGATGAGACCAGAGAATGCGCGAGTGTTGGAACAGAATTCGCTGCAAAGCACGGTGGTGGGGCGAGTCATTTTGGCGGTGCTTATAGGCTTGTGTATGTTGTGGTTACCGAAGTTGCCGGGATTGTTTCCCGGTCTCATGCGCAGCACTTTGTTACTCGCAGGTCTGGCGAGTTTTTGGTTGCTCAGTTGGCTGTGGCTGAGGCAAGGAATGTGGATGAGTATCAGCACTTGGGTGCTCTGCTGGGCTGAGCTGCTGGCGTACCAGTGGAGTGCGATGAGAGGCGAGGGGAGAGACGAGCGAACGTGAGTTCGCTGCGAGAAGGGGAGAGTTATTGTTGAGGGGTAGCGGGTTCCGGGGAAGTAAAATAGACCTTGCCGTCCACCGCGGCTCTGTAACGACCGCCCGGGAGGATGGTGATGCCGAGGGTGTGGCCGGCGTAATTATCGGGGGGAACAACGTGGTAGCGACGCAACTCGGGCGCGCTTGGTTGGTCGGGGTCACGGATAATGACGGTGAGTTGCCCCTTGATGGGGCGGGGGTCTTGGGGACGTGACGCGATGCGCTGTCCGGCGTACATAAAGCCGAACGGGAATATGTTGCCGGAGTCATCCTGCATCTCGATGAAGAGACGCCCGCTCGTACCGTTGGTGACCTGCACAGCATAGCCTCCCGGGTCTGCGGAGACCTTGTTGACGGGTTCGCCGGCGGAGATGGTGGCCGAACCTCCGGAGGTCGCGGGAGAAGGGGAGGAAACTTGACGAGGGGAAGGAAGCACTTCCTCTGAGTCCGGCACGGGACGTGGATCCGGTATAGGCGGCGCCGCGGGAGCCGATGCGGGGAGAGAAACAGGCAAGGGAGGACGGGACACAGATGCGGCAGGGGAAGGCTCTCCGGAACTGAAGGGAGCTGGGGCTCCCGGTGACGATGAGGACTGAGCATCAAGCGAAGCGGCAGCAAACTCGAAAGCCGTCGTCGTTTCGGAAGGGGTGGAAGACGTAGCTGCCTGCCCGGGCAGAGCCGTATAGCCTAAAGGTTTTTCTGCCATATTGGTGCTTTCAGCGGGGGCATCCGGCAGAGGAGGGGTTTGTTGGCAACCGAAGGAAACCAATCCCGCCACGGCGGTCAGCACAGCTCTGACGCTCTTTTCCATGTCGCAGATTTTACCACACATTCGGGAAATGGCAAGAAAATGGATTGCTGTTGACGAGTTGCGGGAGACACCCTGTCGGGTCGCTGTCCCCGCGCTGTCCCCGGTATGGGGTAGAGAAAAAGCTGAGGAGAGGGAAAGGATCGTGCAATGCACGGGCGTGCCAAAGGGGGCAGCGAGTCGTTTTCCGCATTTGTTTTCAGACGAGAGATGTATCTTACTTGCCTTTTCCGGGTGTTCGTAATGCCTCAAAAGAAAAAGTCACCGAAGCCCGATGCCTCAAAATAAACGGTCACCCAAGAGCATAGCATTTTC
>CANQYL010000048.1 GCA_947628035.1 uncultured Akkermansia sp.
GATCGCCGGTTGTCGTCAGCTTGCTGCCCTCGCCTGCGAAGGTGTAGTCACCTCCGTTGAACTCCACACTCTTCGCCGTCACATCTCCCGCCATCTCCACCGCGTAATCCGTCTCCTCCGTGCCCGCTACGTGAACACTCACCCCGGCGGACGCACCTTCTTCGTCCGGCCATGCCGCGTTCGGCGTCCTGTCTGCCGATGTGCTCCACTCCCTGTCCTTGCCTTCCCATGTCAGCGTTCCATCGTCGTCCGTCGAGGCATTCCAGTAGAGGACGTCGTGCACCGGCTCAGACCACGTGAGCTTGCCATCGGCATCCAGTCCGAATTCGTCGTACCGATCCGCATCCACGGCTTGCCCATCGATGGTGAACGTGAAGTACTGCGTCCAATCCGCGTCTCCGTTCCAGCCGTCGAGGATCTGCCAGCCGCCGTTGCCGAGCTCATCCAGCACCTTCGAGGAGAGGTCGATCGTGAGCTGACCGCCCTCGCCGGGCTGTGCAAGCGCCCCTTCCGCGAGAGTGATCGTGAGCTGCGAGTCGAGATCCAGCTTGGCTCCCTTACCCCAGGTGAGTTCGTCGACAGTCAGGCTCTGCGCCCCTTCGCCTTTGACGTGCATCGTCGCCCTGTTACCCAGAGTGAGCTTCGTCAGGCTGCCCGTCAGGGAATCGACGTCTACCGTTCCGGAGACATCCAGCGCGCCGCCCGCGCCGTTCAGGCTCGAGATCGAGCCGCCCGCGGCGAGTTTCAGCGTGCCGCCATTGAGGACGACATCCGAGAAGCCGGCCTTCTTGCTGAAGCCCTGCGTGGCGTTGTTGACGGTGAGGTTCAGCGAATCGGCGACTGTTCCGCTAAACGTGCCGCCCTCTCCGCTCACCGTGACGGAGCCGCCCACCGTGCCCTTGCCGATCAATCCGCCCACCGTGAGGTTATCGCCCGTGAGCGTTCCGCCCACGCTCACCACGCCCTTGGTGGCGCCGGAGAGCTTCTGCTCGCCCTCGCCGAGGGTCAGTTTCCCGGCGTTCTGCCCGTTGAGTTGAGCCGTGATGGAGCCGTTGATCGTGCCGCCGTTCGCTCCGAGCGTGAGTTCCTTGCCCAGTGTGTTGATTTCGTCCTCAAGGGTCAGCGTGCCGCCGTCCAGCGTGATGCCGCCGGTGAAGGCCTCCGCGGTGACAGTTTTCTTGAGCGTCAGTTTCCCCTTCACAGTAAGGGCCCCTGCTCCCTCCAGCCCGTTCTTCACGCTCGTCTCCACCTCAAACGTGGCGGCGTCGTTGAGCGTCAGCGTGCCGTCCACGGTCAACTTCGCGGCTCGAGCTCCCTTAAACACGTAGCCCGTCGCTCCTCCCTCCGCTCCGACCTCCATGTCATTCACCACAATCTCGCCGTCGAGAGAGACCGTCACATCGCTCTCCGCCGTGCCGTGGAAAGTGACATTCTGTGCCGTGCCGAAGGTGCCGTCGTGGCTCCAGCCATCGACCTTCTGAGCCCCGGCGCTTTCCCACGTCAGGACAGCAGTCTCGCCGTCCCACGTGAGGTCCTCATGCAGCTCCTCAAACTTGAGCTTCCCGGCATTGTCGAGCGTCACCTTGTAATTGCCTTCTTCGCCATCCACCACAAACACAAAGTTCAGATTCTCCGCAAGGTCCTTCGTATCCACATTCTCACCGACAAACAGCTGATAGCCGTTGTCAATGTAATCCTTGATGTCCTCGGCTCGGAGATGGAGATGCACGTCCATCGTCCCCTTCAAATCGAGCTTGCCCATGCCGCCGGCGAAGTGGACGCCGCCCGTGAGCGAAATCGCCAAGCCGCCCTCTCCTGTCGCCGTCAGTCCGGTCACATCCAAGGTGCCGCTGTTCAGGGCCAATTGGTTCTCACCGAGCGCCAGCGCCCCCAGCATGCCGCCCACGTTCTCCACCTCCAGCGCGCCGGTGAGCGTCAGGTTCCCGCCTCTCGTGTCTGTGCCGCCCATGAGGGTCGCCACCGTTCCCGCACCCAGGTTCAGCTCGCCGCCGTTCACACTCACCGTGCCCGCGGTCTCCACCTCACCCAGCGTCAGTTTGCCGCCGTTCACCGTGACGTCCTTGCCCGTGAACTTCTGCGTGAGCGTCTGGTTGCCCGCCTCCATCACGAAGCTGACCCCCGTCCCCTCGATCGTCCCGCTGTAAGTCTTGGCTTGCTCCGGCGTGCTGTCCGACCCGTCGTTGAACGTGAGAACCCCGCTCGCTTCCGCGAAGGTGACGCTGCCGGTCTCGCCTTCCAGCGCACCGACGCTCAGTCCGTCCGTCGCCGCCAGCGCACCGCCGTTCATCGTCACCGTGCCGGTCACGGCGTTACCCGTGCCGTTCGCGAAGTTCAACGTAGCGCCCTCAGCCAGCGTGACATCGCCGCTCACGGCGTTGCTCGTGCCGCCCTTCAGGGTCAGTGTGCCGTTCAACGACAGCCCTGCCGCGTCAACGCTCACCTCCTGATCTGCCGTGCCTACCGCGAGTTCAGCGCCTGCCGCCACCTTCACGGTCTTGCCTTCGCCGCCCGGATTCGTCGTCCCGGTCAGCGTCAACGTGCCGTTCGTCACGGTCAACTCACCGCCGGTGAATTCACCGGTGAGCGTGAAGTTGCCGGTCTCAGGCGTTGCCGCGTTGTACGCGAAGTTCGCAGCGATGCTTCCGCCGAACGACCCGCTATCCGCCGTCAGCTCCAGCGTGCCGTCGCCCGTGACGGCGCCTGCGCCGCTCAGAGCGCCCGCGGTGTACGTGCCGCTGTTCAGCGTCAGCGTCGTGCCGTCGCGCAGCACAAAGCCGTCCACGCTTCCGCCGTCTGCATTCGCCAGCGTGATGCCGCCGTCCTTCAGCGTCACCGTCCCCGCCGCAAACGCTCCGTTGAAGGTCTGCACTCCCGTGCCTTCCTTGACAATGTTAAAGACGGTGTCGGAATCCGCGCTGAGAGCTGCAGAAGTTGCGTGATCTTCCGTGTCGTCCAAGGTCAGAGTTATCGCTTCGCCGGCTTTATGCGCCGTAATTGCACCGGTCGTCGAAGTTCCTTCCAAGCCCTTCAATGTGAAAGCGACTGCCGTCGAACCTCCAGCACTCTTGTTTAGATGCAGCGCGCTGCCGTCGCCGTCCAGTGACACAACCGTGTCGCTCAGTCGAGTTCCACCTTCATAGGTAAGCGTCAGGGAACCCTCCGCGACGGACACTTTCTCCAAACCTGTGAACGTGCCGTCGTATATTTCAAAATCACCCGCTCCTCTCTTCGTCAAAACGGCCTTCCTGCTCATCCCATCCTCTCCGAGAACATCCCCTGCGGTGATGGAACCGCCGAACCAGACAGTGCTCGCGTTGCTGATGGTCGCGTCTCCGACCAACACCAATTTGGCATTTGATGTCCCCGGGGTATTCGCTGTGTAGCGCAAGGCAGCCCCGTCCTCTGCTGCGCCCGTTCCGGCGATGTGCAGCTCCGGCGCTTGATTAGAATTGAGGAACGTCGTGTTTGCCAGCGACAGGCTTGCGCCTTCCTCCACCACCAACTTGCCCGCCTTGCCAATGTTGCCGAGGGCGGACAAGGTGAGATCCGTGGCGCCGCGCAGCACAACAGCGCCCAGCGTGCTGCCCTCGCCATCTTTGATGAGACCACTGACCGTTGCCCCGTCCAACCAGCTAAGACCCTCAAACACGAGCGAGCCCGCGCCGTTCACCGTGGTGCCGGTCCATGTCTCAGCAGTCACATTCTTCACCACGAACTCGGAAGCTTCGCCGCTGAGCGTCACCTCGCCGAGATTCTTCGCACCGCTCGTACTCACCGCCAGCGTGCCGTCCACGATGGTTCCGCCGTTCACCGTGAGCGCACCCGCGCCGGAGAACTCCGCCGTGATGCCTTCCCCGATGGTCAACGTCCCCGTCACCGTGAGCGACTTCGCCTCCTCTCCCGTCGCGCCCAAATCAAAGTTGTACGCCTGGGCGCCGTCAGCGTCGCCTTCCGCCAACTTCAACTCCATCGTCTTGGCATTGTCGGCGTCACCGACGGTGATGTCCTGCGCCAGCGTCACTTGGATCGTACCCTCATGCTCGCCTTGGAACACCACATCCTTGCCATCGACGTACGACAGCCCCTTATTATTCCCGACGGTCCACTCTCTGTCCTTCCCCCACACCAACTGACCGTTACCGTCCCCGTCTGTCCACGTGATCACATCCCCAAGAACGATCCAAGTCAGGCAACCGTTTTCATCCAGTCCGAATTCGCCGTACATGGCGTCGTCCCCACGGAATTGGATGTAGTTCCCCCAGTCGCTGACCTGCTCCCATCCGTTGAAGAGCTTCCACTCGCCGCTGTCGATTTGATTCAGCAGATCCGAGGTGAGGTCGATCGTGAGCAGACCGTTCTCGCCGGGCTGCGCAAGCGTCACACCCGTGAGGTCGATCGTGAGCTGCGAATCGAGATCCAGCTTGGCGCCCTCACCCCAGGTGAGTTCACCGATGCCCAGAGTCTGCGCCTCCGTGCCGCCGACGTGCATGGTCGCCCCGGCGCCCAAGGCAAGCTTCGTGAGGCTTCCCTTCACCCCGCCTGCCAGGTCGAGCATCGCGCTGTCGCCAAGTTCCACCGCCTTCTGTTGCATCGTCGTCTCACCTTCGATCGTCACCGATCCGGTTGCCACCTTGAAGTTCTCATCCATGGTCGCATCGTCGCTGATCGTCAGATCGCCCGCAATGCCGCGTCCGGTGTTCTCGCCGAAGGTAACGTTCGGGTACTTGCCCTTGTACTCCTCCCACGTGAGCGTCTGCCCCTCCGCTCCAGTGTCCCACAGCAGGTACACCGTCTCCGGCGCGCCGCCTACGTCCGCGCGGTTCAGGCTGAGCGAGGCGCCGGCGCTCGAGTTCGTAAATGTGAGATCACCGCCGAGGTTCAGTGTGGGACTGCCGTCGCCGGAGACAGACCCCAGCGTCCCGATGCTGCCGGCATTCCCGTTCTCGCCGGTGATGGTGAGTTTCGTTCCTTCTGCGAGAGTCAGCGTTCCGGCACCGGAAAGAGTTCCGTGAATCGTGGAACCTTCTGTTGCTCCCGTGATCCGGAGAGCGCCCTCATCGACTGTCACATCGCCGTAGATCGTGACCGTCCCTCCGCCGATAATCTGCGTTTGCTCTCCGGTCTTCTTGAGGTCGATTCCGGCGCCTTCCTCGCCGAGAGTGAATGCGCTCGTCCATACAGCGGCACCGTCGCTGTTCGTCGGATTCAGGGTCAGTGTAAGCGTGACGCCCTCTCCACCCGAGGTCTGCTTGATGGTGATCTCCCCGGCAGGAGAAACTCCGCTTTCAGTCCCCGAACCTGCCACAAAATTACCGATGCTCAAGTCTCCGCCCATTCCAATGGCTCCGGAATCACCGGGACCAACGGTCAGTTGAGCCATCTCACCGCCCGCGGCGAGTTGCAATGTGCCGTTGGCGAGAGCGACATCCGAGAGATTCGCGTTCTGAGTGAAGCTCTGCGTGGCGTTGTTGACGGTGAGGCTCAGCGAATCGGCGACTGTCCCGCTAAACGTGCCGCCCTCGCCGCTCACCGTGACGGAGCCGCCCACCGTGCCCTTGCCGATCAATCCGCCCACCGTGAGGTGTTTATCGCCCGTGAGCGTTCCGCCCACGCTCACCACGCCCTTGGTGGCGCCGGAGAGCTTCTGCTCGCCCTCGCCGAGGGTCAGTTTCCCGGCGTTCTGCCCGTCGAGTTCAGCCGTGATGGAGCCGGTGAGCGTGCCGCCACCCGCTCCGAGAGTGAGCTTCTTGCCTTCGCCCAGCGTATTATTTTCTCCCGCCAAATTGAGCGTACCGCCGTCCAGCGTAATGCCGCCGATGAAGCCGCTCTCCGCATCATCAGTCGTGAGAGCCTTGCCGAGCGTCAAGTTCCCTTTCACGGTCAAATTCCCCGCACCCTTCAGCGCAACCTTCACCTCCGTCGCCACCTCAAACGTGGTGTCGTCGTTGAGCTTCAGCGTGCCGTCCACGGTCAACTTCGCGCCGGTAGCATCCTCTGTCGTCTTGAACACGTAGCCCGTCACGTTCTTCCCCTCCTCGCCGACCACCATCTCGCGCACTTCAATCGCGCCATCGAGAGAGACCGTGACATTGCCATCCGCCGTGCCGTGGAAGGTGACATCCTGCCCTGACCCGAAGGTGCCATCGTGGCTCCAATCATCCGCTATTGCAGCCCCGGCGCTTTCCCACGTCAGGTCTCCCGAACCGTTCCACGTGAGCAGATCATGCTTCTCTTCAAACACGAGATTCCCAGCATTGTCGAGCGTCACGTTGTAATCGGCGCCCTCTCCATCCACCACGAAGTTGAGTCTGTTCGCGATGTTTTTCGTATCTACACTACTACCGACAAAAAGCTGATAGCCGTCCGAGGCGTACCTCTTGACATCATCATAGCTGAGATGCACGTCCATCGTTTCCGACAAGGTGAGACCTGCCATGCTGTCGGCGAACTTGACTCCGCCCGTGAGGGAAATCGCCAAGCCGCCCTCTCCTGTCGCCGTCAGACCGGTCACATCCAAAGTGCCGCCTTTCAGGGTCAGTTGGTTCTCACCGAGCGCCAGCGTCCCCAGCTTGCCGCCCACGTTGTCTACCTCCAGCGCGCCGGTGAGCGTCAGGTCCCCGCCTCTCGTGTCCGTGCCACCCTTCAGGCTGCTCATCGTGCCGCCCGCCACGGTCAACGCACCGCCGGTGAGATTCACCGCGCCTGTGGCTGTCACTGCTCCCAGCACCAGCGTCCCGTCACTCACTGTGGCGTCCTTGCCCTCGAACGCCTGCGTGAGCTTCTGGTTGCCCGCCCTCATCTCGAGGCTGACGTTCGTCCCGCTGATCGTGCCTTCATAAACAGCCTGCGTCTCCGCACTCGCATCCTCGAAGGTGATGGTCTTGTTCTCCGCCGTAAACGTGATGTTGCCGCTGCCCGCCAACGAACCGACGTGCAAGTTATCCGCCGCCGACACGCTACCGCTCGTTCCCTCAATCGTCAGGTCGCCGGTGTAGGTCTCCGCCGTGCCGAGCTCCAACGCTCCCGTGGTCGTCACCGACCCCGCGCCCGTGAGTCCGTTCATACTGCCTCCCGCGAGCTTCAACGAACCCTTCACGGTGTTGCTCTTTCCGCTCAACGTAGCCGTACCGAGCGTCAACGCCGTGCCTGCGCCCACATTCACACTCTCCGCCGTCAGCGTCCCGGTGAGATTGTGCGTCCCATTCGTGGTGGCGAGAGTTCCCGTACCGAGATTGACACCCTGAGCGTAGCTGCTGCTCGCCCCGGTGAGAGTCAGACTTCCGTTGTTCGCCGCATTATCCAAGCCTGCCGTTCCCGCCAAGGAACCGACGCTCAGCTCGCCCGTCCATGCCAGCGTTCCACCGTTCAGCGTCACCGCACCGCTCACGGCATTGCCCGTGCCGGTCTTGAAGTCGAGCTTGGCGCCCGTGCCCAGCGTGACATCGCCGCTCACGGTGTTCTTCTTGCCGCCATTCAGAGTCAGCGTTCCATTCAACGTCAGCCCCTGCGTGTTAACGCTCACCTCCTGCTCCGCCGCTCCGACCGCGAGTTCAGCCCCTCCTGCCACTTCCACGGTCTTCCCTTCGCCGCCCAGACTTGACGTCCCGGTCAGCGTCAACGTGCCGTCCGACACCTTCAGGCTGTTCCCGCTGAACTCCTTGCTCAGGGTCAGGCTGCTGTCATCACCCGTTCCTTCGTACTCCAGATTGCTGCTGATCGTTCCTCCGAATTCCTGCGCCCCCGTGGCATCGGTCGACACCTTCAGCGTGCCGCTGCCCGTGATGGAACCGTATTCGCTCCCCGAGTCGCCCAGTCCACTGATGGTCAGCGTATGTCCTCCCACAACCAACTCGGTGTTCTCTGCAACGGTTACCGCTCCCGCTGTACCATCTTCAGTCAGGGCAAATTCCAACTTACCTCCCTGTACATCGATGTTACCCAAGTTGACTTTACCTTCGAACTTCTGCGTCGCCTGTCCTGCCTTTGTCAAGTTAAAGGCGTGACTCTTCGCGGCGGTCGCACCCACAGTTTCATCGCTGCCATACCCAAGATCTGCCTTGATGCTGTGTTCCGCATTTGCTGTATCATCCGACAAGGTCAGAGTGAAGACCCTGCTGTTGTAAGACCCCGCGTAGATGCTGCTATTATCCGTCGTTCCCTCCAAGGCCTTCAACGTGAGAGTCGTGGTATCGTTTTCACCACCGCCTCCTACTTTGAGATGCCCACCCGACAAGGTAACGGTCGTGCTGCGGATACCGTTTTCGTCGTTTTTGTCCTGGTTGATCAGCAATCGACCCTCTGCCACGTCGAAATCAACATTCGTGACCGTTGACGCAGCCAAAACCATGAAGAAGCCATCTCCTTTCTTCGTCAGCTTGCGACGCTGCACACCGTCCGCTCCACCGCCCTGCAAAGCACTCAAGTTGCCTTGTAACCAGACCTGGTGCCCATTGCTGATGGTCGCATCAGCATCGAGGACAATCTTCGTATGGTCGTTGATATTCCCGTTGGCGCCGAATACGAGAGCTGCGCTCGTTTCTCCGGTCCCTGCTCCGGAGAGGTGAACTTCGGGTCTCTCATCTCCGTAAAGGACGTCACCTGTCAATGTCAAAGTCGAACCCTCCTTAACAACCAGCTTGCTCGCCTTTGTGATGTTGCCGAGGTCACTGGAGGACGATGGCAGGGTGAGATCCGTGTTCCCGCGCAGGACGACGCTGCCCAGCGTGCTGTCCTCGTCACCCTTGATGAGACCACTGACCGTTGCCCCGTCCAACCCGCTAAGCCCCTCGAACACGAGCGAGCCCGCGCCGGTCACCGTGGTGCCGGTCCATGTCCCGGTAGTCACATCCTTCACCACGAATTCGGAAGCTTCGCTGCTGAGCGTCACCGTGCCGAGATTCTTCGCACCGCTCGTGCTCACCGCCAGTGTGCCTTTCACCGTGGTGCCGCCGTTCACCGCGAGCGCGCCCGCGCCGGAGAACTCCGCCGTGATGCCTTTCCCGACGGTCAACGTCCCCGTCACCGTGAGCGACTTCGCCGTCGCAGTTCCATCCTGCAACTTGAAGTTGTACGCCTGGGCGCTGTCAGCGTCGTCTTTCGCCAACTTAAGCTCCATCGTCTTGGCATTCCCGGCGTCATCGACGGTGATGTCCTGCGCCAGCGTCACTTGGATCGTGCCTTCATGCTCGCCTTGGAACACCACGTGCTTACTCGAATCGTACGCTTGACGTCCTGTCGTACCATCCACGGTCCATTCCGAATCCGTCCCCCATACCAATGCGCCGTCACTGTTCTCATCGGTCCACATGATCACCTCGTCCACGGATTTTTCCGTCCACGTCAGGTGTCCGGTGGCATCCAACCCGAGTCCGCCGTATCCGGAGGGATCCACGGTTTCTCCATCCACCTTAAATTCGATGTACTGCGACCAAGTCGCGACCTGTGACCAGTCGTTGAAGAGCTGCCACTTGCCGCTGCCGAGTTGATCCAGTAGCGCCGAAGAGAGGTCGATCGTGAGCAGACTACCCGCGTCGGGCTGCGCAAGCGTCACGCCCGAGAGACCGATCGTGAGCTGCGAATCGAGATCCAGCTTGGCTCCCTTGCTCCAGGTGAGTCCGCCGATGCCCAGAGTCTGAGCCCCCGTGCCGCCGACGTGCATGGTCGCCCCGGCGCCCAGTGCCAGCTTTGTGAGGGTTCCCGTCACCCCGCCTGCCAAGTAGAGCGTCGCGCTGTCACCAAGTTCCACCGCCTTCTGTTGCATCGTCGTCTGACCTTCGATCGTCACCGATCCGGTTGCCACCTTGAAGTTCTTATCCATGGTCGCACCGCCGCTGATCGTCAGATCACCCGCAATGCCATAGCCGGTGTTATCCTTGAAGTCAACATTAGTATATTTTCGCGTGTATGTAGTCCAATCCAATGAACCAGACTGACCCGTGCTATCCCACAGCAGGTGCACCGTCTCCGGCGCACCGGTTACATCCGCGCGGTTCAGGGTGAGCGTGGTCGTGAAGCTCGAATTCGTAAATGTGAGATCCCCGCCGAGGTTCAGTGTGGGATTGCCTTGGCTGGTGACAGACCCCAGCGTCCCGATGCTGCCGGCATTTCCGTTCTCGCCGGTGATGGTGAGATTCGTTTGTCCTGCGAGAGTCAGTGTTCCGGCTCCGGAAAGGGCTCCATGAATCGTGGAATTTGCTGTTGCTTTGGTGAACTGGAGAATTCCGCTTTCCACCTCCACATCGCCGTAGATTGTGACCGTTCCTGCGCCGATAATCTGTTGTTGATCACCGGTCTTCTTGAGGTTGATCCTCGCGTTTTCCGCACCGAGGGTGAAGCCGCTCGTCCATGCAGCCTTCTGCGCAGTCGGATCCATGGTCAGTGTAAGTGCATCCTTGGGATCTTCACCACCTGAGACCTGCTTGATGGTGATCGCCCCTGCAGGAGTAACTCCTCTTGAGGGCCAATCGCCTGCCGCAAAATTACCGATGCTCAAGTTCCCACCCATTTCAATGGTGCCGGAATCATCGGCGGCAACGGTCAATTGTGTCACCGTCCCGCCCGCGGCGAGCTTCAGCGTGCCGCCGGAGAGAGTGACGTTCGAGAGAGTAACATTGTTGCTGAAGCCCTGCGTACCGCTCTGGACGGTGAGAGCCAGAGACCCGACGTTCGTTCCCTCAAACGTGGCGCCCTTGCCGTCCACCGTGAGCGTTCCGCCCACCTTGCCGCTGCCGCTCAGTCCGCCCACCGTGAGGTCGGATCCCGTGAGTGTTCCGCCCACGTTCACCTCGCCCTTGGTGGCGCCGGAGAGAGTCATCGACCCGCCGGAAAGCGTGAGTTTGCCGGCAGTGTCCCCGCTAGCGAGGGTGCCGCTCGTCACGTTCCCGTTGAGAGTGCCGCCGTTCGCTCCCACGGTGAGAGTTCCCAACGTGTTGTCTCCGGACGCAAGGGTCAGCGCGCCGCCGTCCAGCGTGATGCCGCCGGTGAAGCCCTCAGTCGTGAGAGCCGTGCCCAAAGTAAGCGTCCCGTCCGTGATATTCAGATTTCCCGCGCCGCTCAGCGTCCCCACCGTCCCGGTGATGCTGCTCTTCAGCGTCGTACTCTTCGAAAGAGCAACGGTGTGTTTCTGCAACTGCAACGCACTTTCACCACTAGTCGCGCTGTAGCTCAGCGTCAGCGTCCCCTCCGTCACGGCTATCGTGCCCGTCGAGTTCGCTTCCGTGGAGAACCCTGCTCCCAGCACCAACTCACCGCTCCCCTTCTTCGTCAGGGTGTGGTTTGCAGTGTCGAGTTCACCCGTCAGCGTCATCGCCGCGGTATTGCTCACCGTCGCATCACCGTCCAGCACAAATGCCCAGGAGATGGTCTGTGCCGCACTGAAGTCCAACGCTCCTGCTTCAGATGTACCCGATCCCTGAATGTGCAGCTCGTGTCCCGTTCCCATACTGAAGAGATCTTCACCGCCACCGCTCCTGCTCGTCACAACCACGCTACTGCCGTTGCCGACGACGACCTTCTTCACGTTCTGCAAGCGATCTCCCAGATTGCCGTCAAGTTTGAGATAGGTGTTGTTGCTCAGCTCGAGGGTGATGTCGTCTCCAGCACTCGTCGCATAAGAAGCAGCCGGGAAAAGGTAACCGAACCAGTTGTTCCAGCTTCCTTCGTAAGGGTTGCCTTGATTGCTGCCGATGGCGATATCAACCGTACCCGTTCCTTTCACGTAAGCATAACCTCCAAACACGTCCTTGCTCAACTTCAGTCTGGCACCGCCCTCCAACACGATGCCCCCATCTCCCGTAACTGATTTAGGTTGAGTTTCGTCGTGAAAGGCTAGCGTTCCATGCACGTCCACAGGACCTCCGTTGAGATCCACCACTGTGTTCGCTCCACTTATCGTCAACTTGCCTGCCGTCACGCTCACATGCTCACCGAATGTCGCGCTGTCGTTGATGGTTATTTCCCCGGACACCCTCAGCGTCTGGTCAGTTCCAGTACCTTCCCCGACACCGAATGTGTACGTCGTCGCCGTTGTATCAGCCTTCCCTACCGTGAGCGACTTCATGTTCACCGCGTTGTCCTCTCCTCCATCGACCGTCACGGTGACAGCAGTTCCGCTCCCAGCCAAAGTCACCGTCTTCTCTGCGGTCACTTCTCCTTCATTGACATCCCAACCGAGAGCCTGTCCACCACTGATGCTATCACCCAGCGTCACTTCACTGCCACTTCCGTTCCACGTGTACGCGTTCTCATCCACCTCTTCCGCCCAGGTGAGAAGTCCCTCGTCCGTGAGATGGAGTTTGGAGTAATCTGCAGTTGGCGCGGCGGCGTCAACTTGCAGCTTGAAGTACTTGGCAAGGTCACCAATCGAGCAGTTGTCCAAGTTGAAAAGCTGGTACTGCTTGTTAGCGCCGCCGACGGCTTCCAGGAAAGTGCCGCTCAAGTTGAGCGTCAGCTGATGCTCCGCGGTAAAGCCATCGCCATACAAGGAGGCCAGATTGGAAAGCTTGATGGTGGGTTTGTTGTCAGCAGTGCCGGTCACGTCAATCGAGGCGCCGTCTGTCCAACTGAACGAAGTGCCGATGGTCAGGGAGGTGCTGACGGTGAGATCCAGTTTCAACTTGGTGTTGTCCAGCACGAGCCCTTGACCGAAGTTGTACTCCGTACTTCCTTGCAGCGTCAGCGTCCCGCCGCCGGTCACCTTGAACGCTTTGTCCATCGTGCCACCTGCTGTGAAGGTTCTCGTTTCGCCGCCTGCTACCTTCACACCGATGCCGATGCCATCGGAGAGCGTCACTAGTCCTTTACTACTAGCATCTTGCTGATTCGTTCTGTATTGAGCGTAGAAATTTTCCAGAGTGTCCGAGTCAGTGCTGCCCTCCTCGGACATCAAAACGTACACAGTCTTGTCTTTTTCGCCGTCTGCCCGCTGGATGGTAGCCGTAGACGTGCTGTAGTTAGGTGAGAACCCCGTCCCCGATGAATGATCATAATTGACAAAATCTATTTTGCCGACCACCAGATCCTCGACGAGTTTCAGCACGTTGGTCTTCGAACTGTCAGCAAATTTGATACCTGTTAACTCACTACCCTTCCCGTTCACCGTCAGGGTCGTATCCATGATGTAGAGCTCACCCGCTCCTGTCACGCTGCCGCCAATTTGAGCATCGCTCGACATTGTGAGCCTCAGCACGCCGCCTTCAATCTTGACGTCACCCGAAATACTAATATTTCCTTGAGCGATGCTTTGGTGGTAGATCCCCTTCTTTACCAAATTGATGCGATGAGTTCTATCACCCAAAGTCAAACCACCCCAGAGCAAAATCGCCCCGTTGTTATTATCTTCCGTCCCATCCATCCCCTCGCAGATGGTGAAATCAATCGGTTGCTCAGCTTCGGAGAGGATACTGAAATTCGTGCCAGACGTAACACCAGCACTCCACGCGCCGCCGGAGATGCCCTTCTTGGCAGTGAAAGACTTGCCGAGAGTCAATGTCGAACCTGAACCGAAGTTCAATGCGCCGTCAATGCTGCCGCCATGGAGATTCAGTTTCCCGTTCCCCTCCAGCTGCAGTGTTCCCTTGCCGGAGGTTTCACCTTTGACATCGAGAGTGACGTTGCTGCCGACGGAAAGCGTCGTTTTCTCGCCAACAGACAAAGTGCCGTTGACGGTAGCGGTCTTATTCTCACCCGTGAGGTTGTAGGTCACACCGCCGTTGTCGGAAACGTCAGCAGTGGAGAAATTCTTCATCGTCGCGCCGGCATCTCCGACGTTGACCGTCACCGTGCCGCTCGTTGCCTCGAGATGCACAGACGGTGTTCCTGACCACTCCGCACCCGAGCTCGACGCCGTCTCCGAACCCCAACTTCCCGTTCCCAGCGTTACCTCGCTACTGCCCGCGTTCACCCCCCAGTACAGATCCGTAGTTTCCTCATTCCAGACAAGTTTGCCGTCACTCGAGATATGGAGCCCCTCATAGTCACCGGTCGGATCGGCACCGTCAACTGTAAGGGTAATTTTATCCGTCCAACTCGAGTCCCAACGAGAAGAGAAGAGGCGTCGCTGGTTCGATCCTCCGATTCCCTGCATAAAGGCGGTACTCAAATCGATCGTGAGATTGCCCGCACCGGAATCAGATTCGCCGAAAAGGATGAGATCCGTGGCATCAAGGACAACGTCTGCTCCCGTGAGTTTGAGAGCGGCTCCCGTTCCCCAGCTAAACTCACGTCCGAGCTTGAGGGTGCCGGACCGGAGGGAAATCGACTTTCCTTCCGCGATGGTGAGAGCAGTCAGGCTCTGGCTGGCTGAGAGCGACACGATCGAAGTATCGCCATTGATCGTGAGCTTGCCGCCGGACGCTACACGAAGCTCTTGAACGGTGAGACCTTGGGCGGACGTTGACAATTCTCCGCCGTCCAGGACGAGTCGTCCGCTCAGAGAAGAAGCGACGGCGCCGGTGAGGTCGAGTTTTCCGCCTTGGATGGTGAGAGTCGAGGTGTCATCGAGGGAGACGGCGCCGGATATCGTCCACGTTCCGTTGGTAGAGACTTCGGCGCTATTCTTTGCTTCCAGACCGGAGGCCGAGACGTTCGCGGTGGTCTGCGTTGTGCTGATCGTTCCGCCGTCAGCGAGGATTTTACCCGTCACCACCATCGGATGAGCCCCGTCTATCACGAGGGTTCCCTGCTCGGCTGCGAGCAAATTCCCGCCGACGTCCCACTGGGTTTCACTGCCGTCCAAAAGCTTGAGAATCGTGCCCCTGCCTTTCGCCGCTATGCCCACGTTTTCGAAAACGTAGGAACCGTAATTATTCGTGTTAGGTAATGAACAAATCTTGATGCCTTCTAGTTCTCCTTTCGAACCGGATGTTTCCGTTCTTTCTTTCACAACGCCACCTGTGTTAAACACGAGATAGACCGGGTCGTTCCCGGAATTCTTGAACGTAACTAGCTTACCATTATTTTGTGTATAGAGTCCCTTCGTAAGCACCAAATCCCCACCGAGCATAATGTAGGCTCTGCTCCAACTCGGATCGAGCTCTCCGAATGTAGCGCC
The DNA here is from genome assembly GCA_947628035.1 of uncultured Akkermansia sp. GTDB lineage: Bacteria > Verrucomicrobiota > Verrucomicrobiia > Verrucomicrobiales > Akkermansiaceae > Akkermansia. Next base: position 15,071 of record CANQYL010000048.1, read on the forward strand.
TTCGCTCAACGTGAGAGTTCCTCCTCCCCACCACTTGACCTTCCCCTGTACAACAAGATGCTTGCCAAAAGAAAAGCTCGCATTGGTGCTCACATCTAAATCACCCAGCACCTCAACAGAGGTGGAGCCAAAGCCAACAGTCGTGGTAGTTTGAGTCACCGCCCCCAGTACCGAGAGGGAGTAATCGCCAGCGAACGTATATTGACCTTCTCCGAATTCGAGGTTGTTGACGATCACATCGCCGCCCATGGTGATGGTGCCACTACCGGAGAGATGCACATTCGAGCGATCCTCCCATGATGCCTCATTTCCACTGGCTGAGCCACTCTTCCATGGTTTGTCGGTCGAGTCTCCGCCCCATGTCAAAGAACCTCCGTTCCAGTAGAGATCCCCGGGAGTCGACGTTGCTGTTTTAGTGAGTTTAAGTTCTCCGGTCAAAGTAAACTCGTACGTCCAGCCCAGAAGTTCAAGCTCGTGAGCCACGGTAACTTGTCCGCTGCCTTTCCAACCGGAGAGGTCGGTACCGGACGCCAGCTTGTAGGTGAGTTCACCCGATCCGGTGCGCAGGGTCTCCATGATACCGCTCAGTCCGATCTCCAGCGTCGCACCACCATCGAGAGAGACACTCCCCGTGGTGCCGAAGAAGGCAGTGCCCGTCATTGCACTCCCGAGCTCGATCTTGTTGGCGCCAACGAGAGTGATGTTGTAATCGACATTCGCCCCACTAGCTTTGACGGAAGAGTCGGAAGTCATTCCGGTGAGGGTGAGGCGAATCGTGGCTCCCTGTACATCGGACTCGATGGTGTAATTTCCGCCGCCGTCCAAGGTGACGAGTACTCCATCCATCGTCGCCGTGCCCGCCGTGTAGGTGCCGCCTCCCTGCAGGATCACATCCTGCTGCACGGAGGTCGCTGCATCAGCGAGAGAGATGCCGGCGGCAGCCGCCGCATCCGTGAGGGTCAGTTTGCCTCCGTTTTTGACGATGATCGTTCCCTTTTCTGCGGATGCAGCGATGTTTGCCTTGAGCGTGCTGCCGCTCAGCACGAGCTTAGCTCCATCGTTGCTCAAACTCACGCTGTCTTGCGGGTCAGCGGAGCCAGCGGGGTCGGTGATTATACCCAGCTCGCTGCCCTTTTCGATCGAGATCGACTTCAACCCCTCGCCACTGGTCTTGAGACCGATAACGCTCTTCTCCTTGACCGTGATGTTATCAAAATTCGTCACCTTCGCCTGCATCTGCTCGATGTCCGTGCCTCCCGTGATGACAAGCGAACGGGTGTAATCTCCCGCCGCTCCGCCGTCCAGTGTGCCGGTGAATTGGGCGAGTCCGCCGGACTGCGAAACGCCGGAAATCGTCAGCGTGGCATCGCCGTCCACCGTAGCAACAGCAGCGCTATTGTCCCTACCTCCGAGGGAGATGACTTTGTCCGTTCCTCCGGTGAAGGTCGCATCGTCACCGGTGATGATGATGGAGCGACCCCGCTTTGCTCCGCCGCCGGCATCTCCTGCGCCCACGCTGCCGTAACCCCAGCCCCCGGCGTAGATATTGCCCTTGAATTCCCCTCCGTTCAGGTAGAGCTCCACCCCTCCGACTTTAATCAAATCCTTGTTCACATCTGTAGATCTACCCACAAAACCGCCATACACATCACCGTTCAGCGTGGCATCATTGAACACCATCCGGAGAGTGCCGTCTATCCTTCCCATGTCATATCCGCCCGCCACACTGATTCCCGAGTAGGCAGAGAAGTTGTTCGCGGTGATGGTCAAATTCTTTGAAGAGAACTCCATGTACAGATCTCCCGTGATACCATTTCCCCACGAACTTTTCACGCCGAAAACCGAACCAAAACTGCTCGACGCTACATTGAGGAGCCGCACGCATAAATCGCCTTGGAAGTCATTATCCAGTGCAGAGCCATACTCATAGAAAGACATCCAACCTGATGCTGAGAAGGAATCGGACAGAGTGACGTAGAAATTGCCCGGTCGCGTCGCCGTGAAGAGGGCACTTTTATCTATGGTTCCACCCGTCACAGTGACGGCATCGTGACCATTCGCGGCTGAAGCAAAACCGGTATCGGAATAATCGATGGAATTAGGTGCCGGATTGGCGGCGTCCCATTCCTTCTCACCCGCAAAGTCACGGTATTCCGGCGGAGCTTCCGGCGCAATCGTGGGGTTCGAGACCATCTTCAACGTCGTCGTTGGCGCCCAGGAGTTGGCGTCCATGTAAAGCTCCGAGAGGGTGACGCTTCCGGCGGTCTTATTCGCGATGGAGAGTCCATCCGTAGCTCCGGTGGAGCTGAGACCTTCGCCGATGAGTTGGTCGCCGAGCCACACGTAGAACCCGGTCGGCAAGCCGAGAGTCGGATTGCCGTTTACGTAGGCGATGCGAATAGCATCCCACTTTCCTTCACCCAGATTGCCCGTGGAGGTGTCCAAGGAATAGAGGATGTTACTCCCCCATTGGATGTATGCTTCATTGATGTTGAGAGTTCCTCCTAACGTACCGTTGCCCAGGCTCACGGAGAAATTGTTGTCAGTGTCCCATGTGCCCGCCTGACCAGCCGTACCACCGTCTCCGATGCCGCCGTCCAGCTTGAATTCCACCGTGTAGCCTCCGGTGGGAGAAGCTCCTCCCCAACCATGCGTGTAGGTTCCATTGCTCGCCGCAAACTGAAGTTTTGTTCCCTCTACGACAGTGACGCTTTGCTCCCCTGCACTACTCACAAAATCCGCCGTCTTCAGCTGGAACTCGCTCCCGGCTTTCCTCTCCTGTCCCGCTGTGCGCCCGGCAATCCCGAGCTGCTTCGCCACGTTCCCGGCGATGATCAGTTCTCCCTGAGCGGAAGGATGCAGCCGATCGCTCGAGTTGTAGAAAAGGCTGTCCACCCCCTTCCCGGGCTTCGCACTCGCCACGTCAATGAGACCGAGGTTGGTGTCGACCAAGGTGATACTCTCGCTGTGTCCGCTATGCTCCGTCACCCATTCCTTGAGGTGTTCGTTGTAGTCTTGAACCGCCTTATAATCCTCAACACTATAGCCATCGTTGTTGTGAGATCCCCATGTCGGCACCGTGAGCAGCACCAAGGAAGCATTCGAGTTGCTCTCGAACATGGCATTCACGATGGTGTGCATATCACCCGTTCCGCTCCAACTCACTTCACCGTCCTGCTCAGTTCGACCAATCAAGTTCTTTTCTACCTCTGCTACCCCAGCAGCGACCGTTGAACCCTTTGGAACATCAGAGAGCAAATCATTCGTTCCGATGAGCATGAAGAACGTATCCACCTTCTTATCTTCATCGGGCAGCTTATACCCTGTATCGTCCTTTCCTCCCCAGCTTGCCGGCTCATCAAGACCGAGCCAATGCTGGATACCGGTTCCGCCAAAGCGAGTGCCGGAATTAGAATCATTCTTACCCCTCTCAGCTATCTCGTAGGCGCGGGCTGAGCTTTCAGCAGAGTGGACATTCTCAAACGTACTGTTCCCATACGCCATGCCGATGCCTTGATTCCCTCTATTCCCTTCCATAACGCCGACCGCATCGTAGGTGATGCCGTTATCCACAAGGATCTTGTGCAACGACCATCGCCACGAATAGAGGTCTCCATAGACGCCGTGGGTGATGGAGTCACCGACGAACATCGTCTTCCCCAGATTTCCCTTCCCTATGCTATCCGCCACCGTAGTGCCCGAAGCCACCGTGGTGGCAAGAGGCAGGGCGAGGGCGGTCAAAACCTTCATAACCGCCCGACGTAACGAAACAGGGAGATGTAGCTTCATAATGTGAAAAATTCTAGTAGTTATTGGAACCAGAAAGCGCACGAGGTCGCGCCGCAAGCCGAAAAGAACGACAGCAACCTCATGGTTTATATAGTATATCTCTTTTTGAAGGAGAT